>CANRIN010000042.1 GCA_947630675.1 uncultured Clostridia bacterium
TACATATATCTTCGTCGGCGTGAGGAGCGTCTCTCCTATCGTGCCGCCGAGCTCCGCCGAATACTCGCGGAGCCGCCCGTCGAATATCTTCCGCACGAGCGAGAAGCCGTTCGAGTGGACGCCGGCGCTATGCAGCGCTATCACCGCGTCCCCCGGCTTCACGTTTGCCGGGTCGAGCATCTTCTTCTCGTCCACTACGCCGACGGCGAATCCCGCAAGGTCGTACTCCTCTATCGGATAGAAGCCGGGCATCTCGGCGGTCTCGCCGCCGATGAGCGCGCAGCCGGACTGCCGGCACCCCTCCGCTATTCCCGCGACTATCCGCTCAACGCGGTCGGGGAAGAGCTTTCCCTGCGCTATGTAGTCGAGGAAAAAGAGCGGCTTTGCACCGGCGCAGATTATGTCGTTTACGCACATCGCCACGCAGTCTATGCCCACCGTGTCGTGCCGGTCGAGCTCGAAGGCTATCTTGAGCTTCGTGCCAACGCCGTCGGTGCCGCTGACGAACACCGGACTCTCCATGCCGCCGAGGTCGGGCCGGAAGAGCCCGCCGAATCCGCCGAGCCCGCCGATGACTCCCGGCGTGCGGGTGCTCTCGACGTGGTCGCGTATGAGCCGAACGCTCTCGTAGCCCGCAGTGACGTCCACTCCCGCGGCGGCGTATGCCTCGCTTCTGCTGTCATGAACCATTGTAAAACTCTCCTAATCTGTTATCTGACCGTCCCGGACGGTATTTTTCTGTTTGCTGTCGACAACGGCTGTCCTCTTACAGCTCTATCTTCGCGTCCGCCTCGGCGGTCTTCGCCGCGAGCGACTTCTTGAACGCGTCGAGCTTTTCTTCGAGCTCCGCGTCTCCGAGCGAGAGTATCTGCGCGGCGAGTATCGCGGCGTTCTGCGCGCCGTCTATCGCGACGGTCGCCACCGGCACGCCGGACGGCATCTGCACCGTCGACAGCAGGCTGTCGAGGCCGTCGAGCGTGGAGCTTTTCATCGGTATGCCTATCACCGGCAGCGTCGTGTGTCCCGCGATGACTCCCGCGAGGTGCGCCGCCTTGCCGGCGGCGGCGATTATCACTCCGACGCCGTCCGCACGCGCGCCGGACGCGAGCCGCGCCGCCGTCTCCGGTGTGCGGTGCGCCGATGCTACGCGCACCTCATAGGGTATCCTGAACTGCTCGAGCTGACGGGTGCATGGCTTCAGCGCCTCCGCGTCCGAAGCGCTCCCCATAACGATAAGAACCCTCTTCATATTATCCTCCGTAAATGTAGTTCTCTTAATTCTAACACACGCCGCGACCCATTTCAACATTTTACGGCGCGATACATACTATTTCAGTATATCGAGCTCCCCGAGGCGGAGGCACATCTCCCTTATGCGGCTGTCCCACGAGCACCGGCTTCCGTAGTCGATGCGGCGGAGCTTCTTTGAGTCGTCCGGCTCGTGAAGCGCGAGCTCGCACGCGGCGGCAAATGCCTCCGCGCCGTCCGCTATATACACGGCGTCCGCAAAGTCCTGGACCTGGAGCGGCTGCGGCGTGGACACCACCGGCTTTCCGGTGGCGAGATATTCGTAGAACTTGAGCGGGCTCACGTCCCGCGAGAGGTCCCCCGCGGCAAAGAGGTTCATGCACACGTCGAACGCCGAAATATAGTTCGGCACCTGCGCGTGCGGCTTGGGCCCGAGCAGGCGCACGTTCGGCAGCGTCTCGAGCATCGACACGTCCACCCCCGCGAGCGGTGCGCCGACGAACACGAACGTCCAGTCCGGGCGGAGCCGCGCGACGGCGGCGGCAAGCTTGCGGTCTATGCACTGCTGTATCGCGCCGACGAAACCCATTATCGGCGTTTTGATATCCTTCAGCTCCTCGGGGCGCTCCTGCGGCTCCGCCGCTCTCCTGAACATCTCGAAGTTTGCGCCGTTCGGCAGGAAGAAAGCGTGCCTGCTGACCCGCGAAAGCGTATCATAGAGCCCCTGCGCCGTCGCGAACACCGCGTCGCACTTTCGGGCGAGCTCTCTTTCCATCTCGTCCACGAGCACGGGGTCGATGATGCCCGGATAGCCGGAGTGACGGTCGACGCAGTCGTAGACGAGCTTTGAATGAACTATTTTCTTCGCCGCGTCCACATTGGACGGGTGGTAGACCCAGAGCACCGGGTCCTCAAAGCCGTGCTCCTTCGCTTTTTTGTTCACGAAGCGGGCAATCTTTCCCGCGCTCATCCTGTTGAATACGCGGTACTTGTTGTAAAACGGCATTACCGGCGGCAGCGAGTACCGGACTATGTTCTCCGTCACCTGCTCGCCCTCCTCCTTCCACGCCTTCAGGCGCGGGCGGAGGGACTTGTCCTTCATCGGTGCGATAAGGGTTATCGGCGGGTCAAAGTAAAGTATCTCGCAGTCTGGGAGGCGCTTTGCGACCTCCTGCTTGCGCGTCGGATTTGCGTGCCACGGCGTGGTTGCCATAAAAAGTATCCGGTTTTTCATATCTCTTCTCCTTTCGGAAGCTCTCCGAGGAGTTTTCTCGCGGCCTCTACGTTTCTTGCCTCGAGCCTCCTGAGCTCCGCTGTCCTCTTGCGGAAGCCGTCTCCCTCAAGTATCGCCCGCTCAAGGAGCTCCCTGAGCTTATCCGCCGTAAGGTCCTCTATGTCGGTGCAGAGATCCGCGCCCAGGTAGCTCATAAACGAGCTCACCTTCGGGTCGTAGGAAACTCCCACGACCGGCACGCCCTGTCCCGCCGCAAATATCAGCCCGTGCAGGCGCATCGAGACGACGAGGCGCATCCTGCCGAGGACGCCTATCACCACGCGTGCGTCCTTCTGTGCGCCTACACTGTACGAGCGTGTCCGCATCAGCTGCGCGACCTCCCGCGCCGCCTCCTCGTCCTTTCCCTCTATCGGCAGGAAAACAGCCTCAAGGCCGTACTTTTCGCAGACCGAGTCCGCGGCGGCGGCGATGTCCGCGCGCTTTGCCTCCCAGCCCTTCCATTTTCTGAGCGCGAGGCAGATATACTTTCCTTCCGGCGACGCTCCCGCCGAGAGCAGCGCGCTTTCGACGAGCTCCGGGCCGGCAGGGCTGAGCGTGAGCGCGGGGTCGGCGGCGGGCAGTATCTCCGGCTTCGTTACGCCGAGCCGTTTCAGCTCCCCGAGCGACATATCCTCGCGGAGGGTTATCGCGTCGACATACCTGTCGATATACTTTCCGGCGCGGCGGCGGTTGCGTTCCTTCGTTATCGGGCCTATGCCGCAGCCGTACATCAGCACCTTAGCTCCGGCGCGGTGAGCCGTGCGGAGCGTGTGCAGGTAGAATATCAGCGAGCGGGTGGAGGTCACGTCCTGCATCAGGCTGCCTCCCCCGTTTATGAAGAGCCGCGAGCGCTTCATCGCGCGCCGCATGGCGTGTAGGTTGAAGGTGTAGGACGAGTCCACGCGGAAGCGGAGGCGCGTCGCCTTCGGGTCGCGTGAGAGGACGTGCAGGCGCAGGTCTGGGTCTATTGCGCGCATCTCGGACACTATCGCCTCGAGTATCGCCTCGTCGCCCGCGTTGCCGCGCCCGTACGCACCGCAGACGGTCACCTCCGCGCGGTCCCCGCGTGTAAATCCGCGCCGCCTCAGCACCGCGCGGTATATCTCCATCTGCCGCGAGATCATCGCATCGAGCGAGAAGTCTCGCTTTGCCTTGGAATAGAGCGCATCCGCAAAGCGGTGGCGCTTCTCCCCGTCGCGGGCGAGGGCCGTGAGATGTGCCGCGAGCGTTTCGACATCTCCCGGCTCGAAAAGCAGGCCGTTCACTCCGTGGTCTATGAGCGCCGGCACTCCGCCGACGCGGCTCGCTATCGTCGCGCAGTGCCGCCGCGCTCCCTCGGGGAGGGCGTAGGGGAAGCCCTCGGAGCGCGAGGTGAGAAGGTTTATGTCCAGGACACGGTAGAAATTGTCCATATCGTCGACCCAGCCGGCGAAGGTGACGCGGCCGTCTATGCCGAGCTCGTGCGAAAGCGCCTTCAGCGTCTCGGCGTCCTCTCCGTCTCCTGCGATGATGAGCTTCATATTTTCCGGAGCCTTTGCAAACGCGCGCAGCAGCGTCGGTATATCCTTGACGGGCGAGAGGCGCGCGGCGATGCCGCATATCACGTCTCCCTCCTCCGCCGTGACGCCGAAGCGCGCAAGCGCCGCCGCGCGGTCGAAGCTCTCAGGCTCGGAGTCTCCGAAGTCGACGCCGTTGTACATCGTAAACACGCCGCAGGGCGAGAATCCGCGCTCTATCAGCATATCCGCCACCGGGTCGCTCACCGCGACGTGGTACTCTATCCTCCTCAGCGCAAAGCGGTTGATAAGTCCGAAGGTGAGCGCCGCCGCGGGGCGGCCGAGGTAGTCGAGCTTGGGGTCTGAGTGTACGGTGGTGAGGACCGTCACCTTCTCAAAGTGCCTGAGCAGCATGCCCATCATATTTCCGCGCGCACCGTGACAGTGTACGAGGTCGTACTTGCCTTCGCGGTAGAGCTTTCTCAGTTTGGAAAGGGATGAGCGTATCCCGCCCTCTATGACGACGGTGTCTATCCCCTTCTCCGCCGCCTCGTCGGCAAACTGACCCGCGCGAAAGCTCACAAGCGTCGCTTCCGCGTGTCCCTTCAGTCCGGCGAGCAGGCTGAGAACGTGGGTCTTCGCGCCACCGACGTCTCCTCCGCCTATCAGATGCAGTACCTTCATTCGGTCAAATCTTCCTTTCGAGCCGCGCAGAGCAGGGCGCAGCGCAGTATACCGTCCTGCGGGAGAACGACTTTCCCCGCAGCGCAAAAAAAGCTTGTCTAAACGTGTGATTTGCTATAAAATAGAGATACTGTTATTATACAGCCCCCGGCTGTATCGGTCAAGGAGGAACATAGATGAAGGTCATCAACGAAAAAGGCAAGCTCTTCGGTATCATCAACATAGTCGACCTGCTTGCGCTGCTGCTCGTCCTGTTTGTCATCGCCGTCGTCGCATGGAAGCTCTTCGGCGACAGCATAGCCGAGACCGCCTCGAAGAACCGCGAGGAGGCAGAGCGTGCGGAGATGCTCGCGAACCGAGTAAAAGTGACCTACACCGTCCGCTGCGCAAACCAGCGCAGCTCCGCGTTTGATGCGCTCGAGAAATTCGGTTACCCTCAGCAGCTCGCCGTCAATGAGGGCGTCATAGACGGAGCTTACGTCACCGCCGCCTACTCCGAGCCCTCCATGAACGTCTTCGGCAACAGCGAGGGTGCCGGCGTCGAGACCCCTTACGGCAGCCGCGTCGATATAGTGGTAACGATAGAAGCGCTCGTCCCGCCCGACGCTTTCATCACCGTCGGTTCCCAGGAGGTGCGCGTCGGAAAGACGCACACGGTAAAGACCCAGTTCTGGGAGGTCGTCGGCACCGTGGAGACGATGGACTGCGACTCCGCTCCGTTCGTTGAGGCCGGACTTGACGATCTCGTCTATCCTGGCGATCTCGACAAATAATCATGGCAGATAAGGTATCCGTATTCCGTTCGAGCGCGCTGTGGGCCTTCATAAGCTCGTTCGGCACATACTGGCGCTGCAGCCTTCTCGGGCGGTTCTTTGCCGCGTGGAAGCGGTCGTGGGAATTTTCCCGCACCCGCGTCATAACGCGCCGCGTGCTCGGGGCGGACATGACGTCAAGTGTGAATTCGATATACTACCGCGTGTACTTTGCCGCGGCGCGGGCTCTGAGCCGGCTCGGCGCTTCGCTTTCTGCCGCGGCGCGCGCGAGCCTTATCGGCCGACTGTGGAACGCGCGGTGGCTGCAGAGCGGCGCCGTCTGGAGATTTCTCTTCGGGCATACGATGCGCCGCTTTATCGTCGCGGTCTTCGCGCTCTATCTTCCTATCGACTGGGTGCTCCGCGACCTGCTCCCGATAGCCGCTCTGGCGTCCGCGTGGGACGAGGCTTTTCTCGCCTTCGGTCTGATATACGCCGTCTTCCAGCGGATGTGCGCGCCGGAGAGCGAAAAGCCGCACGTCACACCGCTCGACACGCCGATACTCGCGTTCTGCGGGCTTGGCCTGCTCCTCATGGTGCTGACGGAGGAGAGCATGTCGATAGCCTTCGCGGGCTACCGCGCGGTCGTCCAGTACATGCTGTGGTTCTTCATACTCACGCGGATAATGCGTGAGGACGGAGACGCTGACACCTTCGTCTTCACTCTGACGGCGATAGGCGTCCTTACGGCGCTGCACGGCATATTCCAATATATCGTGGGCGTCGAGATCCCCGCGTCCTGGACGACGCACACCGAGGTCGGCGTGCGCACCCGCATCTTCTCGATAATCGGCAGCCCGAACATTATGGGCTCGTTCATGGTGATGACCGCTCCGCTCGCGGCAAGCTACGCCTACCGCGCAAAATCGCTCGTGGGACGGGCGGCGGCGTGGTGCGCCGTGGGAGTTATCGCGCTCGCGTGTCTTCTCACCCTTTCGCGCGGCGCATGGCTCGCATTTGCCGTAATGGTAGCTACGTTTGCGTGGCTGCGCGACAAGCGCCTCTTCGCGATAATCGCGCTTGCCCTCGGCTTTGCCGTGATGATACCGGACGTCGTCAACCGCATAACCTTCCTGTTCACGGAGGATTTCGCCTACGCCTCAAAATTCGGCGGGCGCGCGGGACGCGCGAGAGACGGTATGCGTCTGCTGCAAAGCGCAAATGAGATGCTCGGCTACGGACTCGGGCGCTTCGGCGGCGCTATCGCGATGCAGAACCAGACAAACCCGAATATCTCCTACTTCTATATGGATAACTACTATCTCAAAACGCTTATCGAGATGGGATATATCGGGCTTGCGGGCTACGTCATACTGATAGCGTCCACGATATTCATCGGTCTCCGCGCTGCATACCGCACCAAGGGGACGCGGTGGAGCGCCGTCAGCTGTGCGCTCCTTGCCGGTATGCTCGGAGTTCTCACCCACTGCTTTACCGAGAACATCTTCGAGGTGCCGTACATGAACGCCTACTTCTGGGGAATGGCGGCGGTGCTCGTGTGGATGGGCTTTCTGTGGAAGCCCGAAACCGCCTCCAAGCCCGGGGTGTTCAATCCGAACAGCTCGCAGCGGAAGAGAAAGAGAAGAGCGAGATAGCCTCGCATCAATAACGCAAATAAAGACAGTCTCCGCCGTTGGCGGAGACTGTCTTTACTTCTGTGAAAAAAACTCGCAGAGAATGCGCGCCGCAACACCTACCGGGCGCATCGGCATTCGGTGTAAAGCGCCGAATGCCCTGCATTGCACGGGGCGGAGGACGCCGGGCGTGAAATAGATTGAAATTGTTTTTTCCGACGGCGTGTACAATGCGCCCTCGAACTTATACCGCATCCGACCGTCTACCGGGTGCATCAGAATCCCAAACGGCGCTGAGCGCCGTTTGGGAGCCCTTCCGATTGAAATGCTCGCCCCGAATGAATCGGGGCTCCGCGATGTTGCCTGCGGCAACATCAACCGCGCGAACTAGCGCGGACGGGCGCTTCGCGCCGACGTCCCGACATTGTACTAACGGAGGAAAAAACACTTCTCGCGCAGCGTGCGTCGAAGACGGCGAAGCCGTCGAGGCGCGAAGCGAAGCGCGTGCCGCCGGCAAGGCTTTGCCCTGCCCGGCGGCCTCGCTGTAAAATGGCAAAGGGGCAGACAACGTCTGCCCCTGCGATTTTCCGCGAAAACTTATATCGCTTCTACCGTGAACCTGAGCGTGAGCGGCTTGTCCGACGGGGTGAGGTACGGCGCAAACGGACGGCTCATCCAGCTGTCCTGTCCGCCGACGCCCTGCTGGCGAGCGGAGACGGTCACGAAGGTATACTCCGGCTCGGGCAGCTCGTCGAGGTGGTCCGCCGCCTCGAGCTGCTCGCTCGAGTAGTGCAGCGCGCCGAACTCGAACGGAGAGTCCTCCATCTCGAAGCGCAGACCGTGGCCGGACTCATCCGTTATCTCCGCCCAGCGGACGCCGGTGCGGTTGCCGCACTCCTGCGGGTGCAGGTACGGGGTGAGGTTGTCGCACACGTCGTACTCGTATCTGCCGAGGCGCGCTCCCTCCGCGCGGTCGATGTAGTTCTCCTCCGGACCCATGCCGTAGAACCTCACGCGGTCGAGCGTGCACGGCAGCTTGAAGCGGAGGGCAAAGTTCGGTATCTCGGGGAGTCCTTCCTTACCGTCCCAGATAAGCGCACAGTGGAGCTTTCCGCCCTCCGCGCGGTACTCTATGCGGGCGGTTATCCGCTCCTCCATGACTATCTTCATCCGCTCCTCGAAGCTCGAAGTGGTGAGGGCGCGCAGCGGCATCGAGAGGGTGTATCCGTAGCTCACTGCCGCGTTCTTTTCGTCGAACGCGGGCGCGTCTCCCCTGCCGAAGAAGGTGAATATGCCGCCGTTCTGCGTCGCGGACTGCCAGAACGCCTGCGTCATCTGGTTCTTCGCACCGAGGTCGTTGTCGAGCATAGCGCGCCAGAAGGTCGGGCGTACCTTGTCCTTCAAATATTCGTGCCCGTTCGCGCGGAAGCCCTCGAGGCCGCCGTTTATCGAGAACATAGCGTGTGCCTCGCCGACGTCCACGCCCATCCACTCGCGTCCGAGCACGGCCTTTGCCTCGCCGGGACGCTCCTCCGGGACGTAGCTGCCCCAGACGTGCTCGCCGTGGGCTATTTCGTAGCCTGCCTCCGCCCACTCGGTGGCGGCGCGGAGCGTGAGTGAAACGTCGAGGGTGAATTCCCCTTCTCCCTCCGCCGTGACCGGCAGCAGATAGTACTCCTCCTCACCCGGCGCGACGCTCTGGTCAAACGACCCGAACGCCTCCTCGACGCCGTTCCGCTTCAGCGTCCACTTCGCGGCGTAGCGGTCGGTATTGATGAAGAGATTCTTGTTCTTTATCGTGACGCCCTTCTCGTCCGGGGTTATCTTCACGTTAGAGTAGAGGTGCTTCACGTCCTGGAGCTTCGGGGTCTCGGTTCCGTCCGCAAAGACTATGCCGTTGCCGGAGAAGGTCCCGTCGTGCGGCCTCTCGCCGTTGTCGCCGCCGTATCCGAGGCGGACGCGCCCGCTCTCGCTCTCGGTGACGACCGCCTGATCTATGAAGTCCCAGATAAAGCCGCCCTGATACATCGGGTATTTCTCGGCAAGCTCGGTGTAGTGCTTCATGCCGCCGGTGGAGTTGCCCATCGAGTGCATGTACTCGCAGAGGATGTACGGCCGCTCCGGGTCGCTCTCAAGGTACTTCACGACGGTGTCGGGATGGGCGTACATCTGCGAGTAGATGTCGGTGGTCTTGAGCCACTCCGGGTCGTGGACGACTCCCTCGTAGTGGACGAGGCGCGTGGCGTCTACCGAGCGGAAGTACTCGCTCATCTGATATATGACCTCGCCGCCGAAGCTCTCGTTGCCGCAGCTCCAGATAAGCACCGACGGGTGGTTCTTGTCCCGCTCGAACATCGAGCGCGCGCGGTCGAGGCATGCCGGCAGCCACTCGAGCTTCGAGCCGGGCACGAGGCTTGCCGCCCGGTCCTCCTGAGTACCGACGGGGTATCCCCACGTGCCGTGGGTCTCGAGGTTCGTTTCGTCTATGACATAGAGGCCGAGCTCGTCGGTCATGCGGTAGAGGCCGGAGCCGTTCGGATAGTGCGAGGTGCGCACGGCGTTGATGTTGTTCCGCTTCATCGTGACGAGGTCGCGGCGGCGGTGCTCGTCGGTCGCGGCGCGGCCGCAGCTCGCGTCAAAGTCGTGGCGGTTCGTGCCGTTGAAGACTATCCTCTTCCCGTTGAGTGTCATTATCCTGTCCACCATCTCGAAGCGGCGGAAGCCGACCGGCTGCCGCACCTTCTCGGTGACGCCGTTCACGTCCGACACTATGAGGGTCAGCATATAGAGGTTCGGGTCCTCCGCGCTCCACAGCTCGACGTTCTCGACGGGTATCTCGATGAGGCACTCGCCGTCCTCGACCTCCGCCTCCGCCTCGCCCGCGGGACGTCCGCAGCCCGCTGCGAGCGCGGCATAGACCTTTCCGCCCTCCGACGCGCCGGACATGCGGAGCTTTGCGCGCAGGACGGCGCTCTCGAAGCTGTCGTCCACGTCGGTTATGACGTGTATGTCCTCGACGTGCAGCTCGGGCAGGAACTCAAGGTAGACGTCGCGGAATATCCCGCTGAACCGGAAGAAGTCCTGGTCCTCAAGCCAGCTCGCGGTCGAGAAGCGGTACACCTCGACGGCGAGGGTGTTCTCCCCGTCGCGGAGGAGCCCCGTGACGTCGAACTCGGCGGGGGTGCAGCTGTCCTCGCTGTAGCCGAGAAGCTCGCCGTTCAGCCACACGAAGAAAGCGTTGTCCACGCCCTGAAAGCTCACGCGGGCGCGCATCCCGCGCCGCGCGGGGGTAAATTTGAGTATGTAGCTGCCGACCGGGTCGTGCTCCGGCACCTCCGGCGGGAGCAGCTTCTCGTATCCGTCCCACGGGTAGGTGGTGTTGACGTACTGCGGCACGCCGTACCCCTGCATCTGGATGTGACCCGGAACGGTGATGCTGTCCCAGTCGGAGCTGTCGTAGTCCTCCTCGTAGAAGTCCGCCGGGCGCTCCTCCGGCCGCTCTGAATACCTGAAGCGCCACGAACCGTTGAGGCTCTGACGCAGCGACGAGTGCCCGGGCTTGTCGTCCGGCGCCTGCGCAATGTGGTCGGAGTGAGCGGGAAGCCGCCCCACCTCATACACGCCGACGTCGCGCAGCCATTCGAGATTTGCCTGCATAATTTTCTGCCTCCTTATTTTTCTGTATGTGTGCCGTATAAATTATACCTTGTGCCTTAAAAACTGTCAATCCCGTACGGTATTTTTGTCCTGTTTTACCCGTGGGCAAGGCATTTTTGCGTCACACACCGAACGCAGGCAAAAGTTCATCCAACTTTTCGAGGAACGCGTCCTCACCGAAGCGGTTTATCTTGAAAAACACCGCCTGACTTCCCCCGCTCGTGACGGCGCAGAGGTGCAGCGGCCCGTTCCCCTCCTGGAAGATCGTCACGCTCATGCTGAGGCGGTTGCCGCCGATGTAGCTGTACCTCTCGAACACGCGCACCGAGCACCGCGAACCGGCCTCCCGGAAGTCCTGAGAGGCCTCCAGCGTTGCGGATATGCTTCCCCCAAGGATGCCTCCCTCTATCTGATGCAGGACCGTATCGAAATTCCCGTTTGCCGGGCGGATGTCGCGGACGAGCATTGACATAAAACGCATCTCCTTTAACGAAAAATTTTTACCCTTATCGGTAATTTTATTTTACTACAGCTTCACAAGAAAGTCAAGCCCCGCCGGAAAAATCCCGGCAGGGCTTATGCTGGCCTCGCAGAGTTTCGCCCTTTACAGCCTCGCAGAGTTTCGCCGCCACAGGCGGCGAAATAGAGTCTAATCCGTAAATTTCGGCGGCATGTACGGCGAAATTTACACCTCTCGCGGAGCGTGCGTCGATTTTCCGCCGGAGGCGGAAAACTCGGCGCGTAGCGGAGCGTTTGCTGTCGGTAGGGCTTCGCCCTATCCGACAGCTTCACTTGGAATTGCGCCTGCGCAATTCCAAGTGAATTTCCCGCGAAAGTCTCGGCGCGAAAGGGTGCGCAGCGAAGCGAGCACATTTCGCGCCGACGCGTCAGCGTCTACTCCGCGTCAAGCATATTCTCTATCAGTATTCCGTAGCCGCGCGTCGGATCGCTGACAAGGACATGCGTCACCGCGCCGACGAGCTTGCCGTTCTGGATTATCGGGCTTCCGCTCATTCCCTGAACTATGCCGCCGGTCGCAGCTATCAGCTCCTTGTCGGTCACCTCGATGAGCAGGTCGCGCGGCGAGTTCTCGCCCGTCCGCGATACGCGCTTTATCTTTATCGCGTACTCATCCACCGTGTCTCCTGAAACATTGGAGAGTATGGTCGCCGGACCTTCCTGCACCTCGTCCGCGCGGGCCGCCGGCAGAGCCGACGAGACGTCCACGCCCAGAGCCTCGGCGTCCGCGCTGCCGAAGATGCCGCAGTCGGTGTTCGAGTACAGCTCGCCGAACTCATCCGAGAGGTCGAAGCTGCCGGAGAGCTCTCCCGGCGCGCCGCTCTCGCCCTTTCTCACGGAAGATATGGTCGAGCGGATGAGCGTGCCGCTCGCGACCGGCATGAGCTCGGAGGTCGTCACGTCGTTTATCCCGTGTCCGAGCGCGCCGAAGACGCCGCTCGACGGGTCGTAGAAGGTCAGCGTGCCGATACCCGCCATGCTGTCGCGCACCCACGCGCCGAGCTTGTAGGTGCCGTCCTCATCGCTGAGGGCCGGCTTCAGGACCGCGAGGTGTTCGCTGCCGTCCCGCTCGTAGGTTATCTTGACCTCGCCGCCGTCCGCGAGCGCTTCCTTCAGCTCCTGAGTGCTGCCGACCTTGCGGGAGCCCACCGAGATTATCAGGTCGCCCTCCTTCAGCCCGGCGGAGCGCGCCGGCGAGACGGTTCCCCCGGCGCAGGGCACGTCGGTCATGCCCACGACGAGGATGCCGTCGGACACTATCTTCATCCCGACGGCGCGCCCGACCGGCACGAGGTACCGCGTCTCGGTCTCGGCCGCCGACACCGCCTCACGCGGGAAGTACGCGGCGGACGCCGCCGGGACCACCTCGACCGCACTCAGCAAAAACACAAGCACAAGCGCCGTCAGCGCCTGTTTCAGCCATTTTCGTCCGATAAATGTCACCCCTTTCCGAAAAATCGCACGCGCGTTCCCGCCGCCGCGAAACGGCGGCGCGCGCAAATCTATGTTTCCCGTGTCCGAAAGAAAAATCGGATACAGATACCGCCGAAAATGGGGCGAATCATTTTGTGCGGACATATTCAAGCCGTTTTTTGCGGCATTTCAGCGTTTTGTTCCCGAAAAAAATGTTTCCACGTTTGCGTCCCGAAAATACACCTGTTTTCGGAAAAACGTCCAGAAAATACAAATCGGCCCGTGCGTTCCCGAACGGAGAGCACGGGTCGAAGGAATGCGCGCGGGTCACGGGTTTATGCGGCTCAGTCCCACGCTTATCAGCGAAAGAAGGAGCAGGTGCGCCGGATAGTATATGTAGAAGCACCACTTCAGCGGCCGGCCGCGCTCGCCGTTGTAGAACCAGATAAGTACGCACGCCAGAGACGCGCATACGCAGTTTATTATGGGGAACGTCCATACCTGCGACCAGTTAAAGCCGAAATCCGCCTGATAGAGTATGTACAAGCCGACAGCCCAGACCGCGACGACAGCAGCCTGCATCTTCTTCGTCCCTGCAAAGTAGAGCGCCGCTATCAGCAGCACTCCGGCGATGTCGTAGTCGCAGTGTGTCCGTCCCGCTAAGTAGAGTATCACCAGAAACGCGGGAATAAACAGCAGCAGGAGCTTCTTGGAATTTTTGTGCTCGAGCAGTTGGTATATGTAAATTGCGGCGGCGCCGAGTGCCAGAGTGAAAAACACGTTTGTCAAATTCAGGTGTATGAGGAGGTTCAGAAAATTGTCAAGTCCGAAATTTGGCATATTCATGCGAAATGCAAAATAATAGAACGGCTCCGAAATAAGCGCGAACAGCGACAGCCGTCCGATATACCTCGGCATGCTGTGCGTTTTCCGACATCCCTCGGCTATCATGAAGGCAAACAGTGGGAACGCCAGCCGTCCTAATCCTTCCATTATTTTGATTATGTCATAAGTCACGCTCACCGCATTCGGGAATATCGTCATCAGTCCCGCTTGACCGATGATTTTAGCCGCGTGGTCGAGAGTCATTGCGATTATCGCGATCACTTTTAAGCGAAACGAAGTCATCGTACACTTCCCTATATGATGATTTTGCCGTTTCAATGTGTCCTTAGAGAAGGACAAATCCCGTCACGAGCGCGGCGGAGAGTGCAATGCGTATGACGTGGTGCCGGATGTGGAACTGTTCGCTTTTCAGACCGTTGCATATCGCCGCTATGCAGATGCCGGCGCATCCGACGGCCGCCGGGATATAATCAAACCACAGTCCCGCAAAGCAGTATGCCGCTCCGATCATGAGCAGCAGCGAGCCGACGGCCATCAGCACGGCGGACGCCATGCCCTTTCTGCTTTTCAGCTGACTGAGCGCCGCGACGAGCGACAGCACGCCGAAGAGTATGCTCACAACACAAACGACTATTTGAAACACCGTCTTCATCTTTCCGTCCTTTCGGATATGCCGGTACGGTCCCCCGTACCGGCATATCACAGTTTCGTCCGAGTTATCTCCGGCGGGACGGCGTGTCAGCCGTCGTACCGTCCGAAACACTTCAGGAGGTTTGTGAGGTGCGACACGGCCTCGCATAGCTCGGTGCGGGTCACTCTCCCCTCCTCAAGTCCCTTGAGTATCTGACTTATGACGGGAGGTCCGCCGGGCATGACGATGTCGTTCCCTGCGGCGACGGCGTCCGCGCCGTCTACCACGACGTCCATGTCGCCCCAGTCGGTGACGACCGCGCCATTGAAGCCCCACTCGTCGCGGAGTATCCCGCGGCAGAGGTCGGCGTTCCCGCCAGCGAACACGCCGTTTATCCTGTTGAACGAGGTCATGATGCACATCAGCCCTGCCTCGCGCACGAGCATCTCGAACGGTCGCAGATAGAGCTCGCGCGCGGCGCGCTCGGTAAGTACGGAGTTTACCGCGTCGAAGCCGAGGCGCGTGCTTCCGCGCCGGTAGGTCTCCTGTTCGTTTACGGCAAAATGCTTGGCGCAGACGAGCACCGGATGGTTCTCCTGTACGCCGAGCGCCGCCGCAGCCGCGCACTTTCCCGCAAGGAACGGGTCCTCCGAGAAGTACTCGAAGTTTCGCCCGCCGAGCGGGTGGCGCTGGAGGTTGACGGCGGGCGCGAGCCAGACGTCGACCTGCATCTCCTCACACTCTGCGCCGACGGCGTCGCCGAAACGGCGGCAGAGCTCGGTGTCGAAGCTGCACGCAAGCAGCATCTCGCTCGGCCACGCGACCGCGCCGACGCCGGCGGGTCCGTCCTTGTAGAACACCGAGCGGACGCCCTTGCCCTCTATCGCGGGCGAGACGTAGCCGTTGAAGCCGGTGGGATGGCTGTTCGTTGTCACCGGGTTTCCGTCCGCGTCGAATATCGTGTTCGGGTCGGCGGTGTCCTTGAGCGCCGCGAACGGAGTTCCGGGGCCGTAGCCGACGCAGAGCGCCGCAAGCTCCTTGTCCGAGAACCGTTCAAGCCCGGGGACGGTCTCACGCGGCGACGCCGTTACGCACTCCGCGACGTCCTCCGCCGAAAGCTCAAACAGGACTTCGCAGCCAACAGTCTCATGCGCCGCCGCGCCGGGGCGCAGGAAGTCTATTTTTCCCCTGTTGCAGTCCGCGAGGCCGAGACGGTTCGCGCACCGCTCGACCGTGATGTCGCTTTCGACCGTCACGCACCCCGCAGGGCTTGTCCCGACGGACGAGGTCCCGACGCGCAGGACGTACCTTCCGCGCTCTATCACATACGCCGCCGCGTCCTCGCGGTAGCAGGCAAGCTCGCGCCATGGTACGAAGATCTCCACCGTCTCGCTCTCGCCCGGCGCGAGCGTGTGCGTCTTTGCAAATCCCTTCAGCTCCTGATACGCGCGCGGGCTCTCCGTCCCGACAGCCGAGACGTAGACCTGCACGACCTCGCGTCCGCCCACGCTGCCGGTGTTCTTCACCGAGGCGGCGACGCGGAAGTCGTCCCGCTCCTTCTTCACACCGAGCACGGAGGTCTCGAAAGAGGTGTAGCTAAGTCCGAAGCCGAACGGATAGAGCGGCTTCTTGCCGAATGTATCAAAGTAGCGGTATCCGAGGTAGATGTCCTCGCGGTACACCGTCACCGGGCTTTTCTCGTAGCCGACGCTGCCGTTCGCCTCGGCGTCGAGCCCGTAGTCGGCGTAGGTGAGGATCTTTGCCGGGTGCTCCTTGTCCCATGAGAAGTCGGCGGGGTAATCGGAGTAGTCCCGCGCTATCGACATCGCGAGCTTTCCGGAAGGCGTCACGCCGCCGGAGAGTATCTCCGCGAGCGCCGCCGGTCCCTCCTCGCCGGGTATCCCGATGAAAACGATGCTCTTTATCGAAGGATATCCCTCGGTCCACGCGAGGTCGATAAGTCCGTTTACGTTGAGCACGAGAACAACCTTCTGAAACGCTGCCGCGACCTGTCCGACAAGCGCCTTCTCCGCATCGGTGAGGTAATAGTCGCCTATCAGATGGCGGTCGCACTCCTCGCCGCCGGAGCTGCGCCCGATTACCAGCACTGCGGTGTCGGTCTCGGCAGCTGCGCGGGCTATGAGCTCCTCCGGGACGGCAAGCTCCTCTGCCGGAGGGGTGTATCTGCCGAAAAATTCGTACATGAGGCCGCTGTTGACCATGTGTTTGAGCTGCGCGAAGTCAAAGGCGGGCTTAGCCGCCGCCTGCGCCGCAAGCCTTGTCCGATAGAAGCTCTCAAGCTCCTCCACGGGCTCGATGCCGCGGGCGCGGCACTCGGAGACTATCTCTTCGGGGTGCTCGACATTCGCCGCGCCGGAGCCGTTGCCGGAGAGCATCGACTCCACCTGCGTCCTGCCGAAGAACGCGGCCTTCTTTCCCCTTTCAAGCGGTAGGACGCCGCCCTCGTTCTTCAGAAGGACTATCGAGCCCTCGGCTATCTCTCTTGCGGTCGTTTTATTGTCCATCGTATTCACCTCTCGCGGTCGTTTTGGATATGACGATTTGAAAAAAGCCGCGACAGCGTCGCGGCTTTTTTCTGTTATGGAGGCGCCACCCAGACTCGAACTGGGGGTGAAGGCTTTGCAGGCCTCTGCCTTACCACTTGGCTATGGCGCCGAAAAAGACAGGTATGGGGCGGGCTGTGCGCCCGCCCCATTGGTGCCTCCGGGCGGAGTCGAACCACCGACACGAGGATTTTCAGTCCTCTGCTCTACCAGCTGAGCTACAGAGGCAAATTGGCGACCCGGATGGGACTCGAACCCACGACCTCCAGCGTGACAGGCTGGCGAACTAACCAACTGTTCTACCGGGCC
>CANRIN010000043.1 GCA_947630675.1 uncultured Clostridia bacterium
CCGAGAAGACTACTCGGTTGATAGGCCGTAGGTGTAAGTGTGGTAACGCATTGAGCCGAGCGGTACTAATAAGTCGAGGGCTTGACCTTCTTAGGGCAAGTTAAGGAATCTGCCGAGACTCGAGACATTCGTTATTCGGTTTTTGAGGTCCGTGAGGACATTGACAAGGATGAGCACCTTTAGCTCAGTTGGTAGAGCACCTGACTCTTAATCAGGGTGTCCCGGGTTCGAATCCCTGAAGGTGCACCAGGAGATACTCGAAAGGGTTGAGAACAGTCAACCGGGAGACGGTTGGTTGTTCTAAGTCCTTGGGAGTAAGTAAGGACTGAAGTGGAAACGGCCCGTTGGTCAAGCGGCTAAGACGGCGGCCTCTCACGCCGCAAACGTGGGTTCGATTCCCGCACGGGTCACCAACAAAGAAACGCTGAGGCAGACGATGCAGGGAGGCTAACGTTCCGGAGCCAAGGCCGAGCAAGGAAATGCGAAGCATTTGCGGCGCAGGGCTTGCCGGAGGAAGGTTAGACGACCGACCGCAGCGTCCAGCCGAAGCGTGACAGAGAAGCTGAGGCAGACGGAGCCGAGGCAAGATTGAAAAGTGAATAACGACTTTACTGCAAGGGCGGTAAGGAACGAAGATACATTCTTCGCTGCTTACTTCCCTTGAGGGAAGTAAATGTAGTCGGTGTCGATTAGGGCGAGGGTACACCCGTTCCCATTCCGAACACGGAAGTTAAGCTCGCTTCTGCCAACGATACTTGTCTGGTGACGGACCGGAAAAATAGGTGACGCCGACATAGAGAAGCAGTCCTGTGGGGCTGCTTCTTTTTTATCTGTTCAGCCACCAGACACCGAGGTTGAGGTACGCGGCGCAGAGTACCCAGACAAGGTACGGAATCTGTAAATACGCGGCCTTGGGACGGGCGCGACAGAAGAATACTGTCATCGTTACAACGAGGCCGATAAGCAGAAGCAGCCAGAGGAACGCGAGCAGATATGCGCTCTGACGGAAGAACAGAAACGGCCATATCAGGTTCACCGCAAGCTGTACGGCGTAGATGAGCAGGCTGTCGCTCCGCTCCCTAGAGTGCGGCAGGACGTATATCAGGTACGACGATATCCCCATCAGGATATAGAGAATGCTCCAGACTATCGGAAAGACTATGCCGGGCGGCGAAAGCGGAGGCTTTTCGACCGTGCGGTAGAGCGTGACGTCCTCGCGGAGCAGTATCCCCACCGCTCCGCCGAGAACCAAAGGTACGGCAATGCACACTATGAGTGGCTTCAGGCGCAGACTGTGTATTTTCAAGACGATCGCTCCTTCCGTAATTCCGACGTTACGCCGGACGGGTGGACCGGCTGTGTAGAGTATATGCAGCATATTCCCGCTTTAGCCGAAAAGCCTTGTGTCGAAGATGAGTTCGTGATACAATATGAAATACGGATCCGCGCCCTCGGTGCTTTCGGGGTGCGGCATGATCTTACGCTTGGCGGTGTGAATGATGAAGAAAAAGGATATCAAAATCGGCTATAAGACGATAGCGGCTTGGGGACTCCTCGTATTGATGGCAGTGGGCGCGTTCCTGCCGTGGTATTCGGGCTCCTCGCTTGTGGGACTGCTGTTCTTCGGCCTCGGCCTCGGCGGTTCGCTGAGCGGCGTCAGCTGGGGCGAGCTCGGCTCGCTCGTGACGACGCTGTTTGTGATATTCGCGGCGATGACCGTCGCGTCGATCCTGTTTGCCGTCCGCGCGGCCGTGACGTCGCTTTACGGAAAAATCAAGGGTCTCACCCCGGCGGGGACGTTCATGAGCGTGCTCGCGATAGGTGTTCTGGTGCTCGCGGTGATGCTCGACGGAATAGGCGGCGCGCAGGTCGGACTGTGGCTCTGCCTTATCGCCGGCGTCGCGGAGACGGTGTGGGGGATCTTCAATTGAGCGGTCTGCTCTACCATGTCTCGCCCCGGAGCGGACTTGCAGTGCTTGAGCCGAGAGCCTCGACCCACGGCGTCCCCTACGTCTACGCCGTGCGCGACCTCGCAGCGGGACTGCTCTTCGGCGCAAAGCAGGACGACTTCGACTTCATCATCTCTACCCTCCCGGACGGGCGCACAGAGCTCTGCGAGTGCTGGGCAGGCGCGATAGAAGCGCGGTACGCGGGGCGGGAGTGCTCGGTCTACACCGTCGCTGAGGACGGGTTTGTCGAAGGCATGACCGACTGGCCGGCGGAGCTCGTCTCTGAACGTGCCGTGGCCGTCCTCTCGGAGGAGAGAGTGGGCGACCTCCTGACACGGATACTTGAAGAGAAAGCGCGCGGCGCACTCATGCTGCGGCGCTACAGCCGGGATATCGATTACCGCTCGGCGGTCGCGCGCCATATTACCGACCGCCTTATACGCTTCAGCATCGATATAGAGAATTGCCTGGATGGCGGTGACGCACGCTTTCGACTGCACTATGCAGGCATTGTGCGAGCGCTCGCGGCCGCACGGGACGGCAGCCTCCTCGGATAGCACCGTTGCCTCAAGAAACATACGAAAAGTCCGGATGTCGGAAGACATCCGGACTTTTTTGCCATAAGAATACAATTTGCGGCGTTCGGAGGACCTCAGTCCAGCCGCAGCTCGAGCGGTACGAACGCGGCGCCGGCGCGCGTCTGCTCTCCGCCGACGGCTCTGAAGCCCAACCACTCGTAGAAGTGTGCTTCCGAAGGCGACGGGGTGACGGTGAGAACGGTGCCGCCGTGTGTCAGCGCCTCCTCGCGCATAGCCTCGACGAGCGCAGCGTCGAGCCCGAAGCCCCGGTACGGCTTGGCAACGTAGAGGAAGACGATGTCTCTCCCTCCGCGAAGAGCGCCGACGGCGCGCAGCTCGTTGTCGGCGCAGCCCCAGAGCTTGAGCTCACCCGCGAGCATGCGCCCGAAAAAGGAGGAAAATTCGGTGGAGCGGTAGAAAAGCGCGCGACTTTCCTCGGTGGCGTCCTCCGACTTGTCAAAGCACCGGCGGGCGAGCTCAAGTGCTTCATAGACCGAATCGCGGGTAATAATGGGAGCGGTACTGAGCGGCATTTTGTTCCTCCTTTCGGTCGGTTCCGTCTTGCGTTCGGCGGCAAAATGGGGTAGAATAGTATATACATTGGTTTACATAAGTCCCTGTGAAACTATTATACAGCGAAACTTTGCAATATACAACGATTTCGGCAAAAAAGGGAGGCAGTTTTATGAAGAAGTACATACTTGCGCTCGATCAGGGAACTACTTCGTCCCGCGCCATAGTGTTTGACGGGAGCGGCAGAGCCGTCTCGACCTCGCAGAAGGAGTTCCGCCAGATATATCCGCAGGCGGGATGGGTAGAGCATGACCCGGACGAGATATGGCAGAGCCAGCTCGAGTGCGCGCGGGAGGCACTGCGTCTTGCGGGCGCTGCGGGGGACGAGGTCGCGGCGATAGGTCTCACGAACCAGCGCGAGACTACGATAGTCTGGTCCGCCCTCACCGGAAGGCCGATATACAACGCGATTGTCTGGCAGTGCCGCCGCACGGCGGAGCGCGCCGAGGAGGCGGCGTCCGGCCCGCTCGGACGGCTCGTCCGCGAGAAATGCGGCGTTGAGCCGGACGCATACTTCTCCGCGACAAAGATAGAGTGGATACTGAAAAACGTCCCGGGCGCCATGGAGGCGGCGGAACGCGGCGAGCTCCGCTTCGGAACGGTCGACTCGTGGCTGATATGGAAGCTCACCGACGGCCGCGAGCACCTCATGGACCGCACGAACGCGTCCCGCACGATGCTCTACGACATCCACAAGTTTGAGTGGTGCGGCGAACTGCTCGATGCGTTCGGCGTGCCGCGTTCGATGCTGCCGGAGGTGCGGCCGAGCGGCGCGGGCTTCGGCATGACCGCGCCCGAGCTGTTCGGAACGGCGATACCGATAGCCGCCGCCGCGGGCGACCAGCACGCCGCGCTCTTCGGACAGTGCTGCTTTGCGCCGGGCGAGGCGAAGAACACATACGGCACCGGCTGCTTCCTTCTCATGAACACCGGCGCGGAGGCGATAGAGTCAAAGAACCGCCTCATAACGACGCTTGCCGCTACAGAGGACGAACGGCCGGAATACGCGCTCGAGGGCAGCGTCTTCGTCGCGGGCGCGGCGGTCCAGTGGCTGCGGGACGAGATGGGGCTCATAAGCTCGGCGGCGGAGAGCGAGCCGATAGCGCGGAGCGTTCCGGACACCGCCGGGGTGTACCTCGTGCCGGCCTTCACCGGTCTCGGCGCGCCCTATTGGGACGCCTACGCGCGCGGAACTATCGTCGGCATAACTCGCGGCACGGGTCGGGCGCACATCGTCCGCGCGGCGCTCGAAGGAATAGCGTACCAGGCGGCGGACGTCCTCCGCGCCATGGAAGCGGACACGGGACGGCGGCTCCCCTCGCTCCGCGTGGACGGCGGCGCGAGCATGAACGCTTTCCTTATGCAGTTCCAGGCGGACATCCTCGACGTGCCGGTGCAGCGCCCCGGCTACGCCGAGACGACGGCGCTCGGCGCGGCGTATCTCGCGGGGCTGAACGTCGGCATGTGGAGCGGACGGGACGAGCTCCGCTCGATGGCGGCGAGCATGACAGAGTTTGTGCCCTCCATGGAGCAGAGCAGGCGCGAGGCGCTGCTCGCCGGATGGCGCGTCGCACTCGGCCGCGCCCTGCGTTGACCGTAACAAACGATTACAAAAGGTTTACAAATTATTACAACTTTATAAACTTACTTGAAATTAAAATTTGATGGTGTATCATATATGACAGCGGCGCGCCGCGCTTTTGCGGAACTTTTTGGGGCGGCGCGCGTCTAAGATTATAACAGCGCGCGGACGGGCTGTCCGGGCGGCAAATCAAGCATCGGGAGGAATTGCCGTGAACGAGAATGTAAACACAGCCGGGGCGGCCGAGGTCGTCGACCCCGTCGCGGCTGCGCGGGAGCAGAAGCGAATGGAGGCGGCAAAGCGCCGCCGCCGCAAAAAGATAATCAAGCGAATAGTCATACTCGTGATACTCCTAGCCGTAGCGGGACTCATCTGGTTCGGAGTGTACGAGCTTTTCCTGAAGCCCGAACCCGTGCCGGCGCCGCAGACCACGTTCTCCTATCGCGGCGGCTTCAGCTCGAGCGTGAGCGGATACGGTCAGGTCAAGGCGAACCGCACCGAGAGCGTCTCCGCCCCGGCGGAGGGCAAGCTGCTCACGCTGCTTGTCGCAGAGGGCGATACTGTCACCGAGGGTCAGCCCCTCTTTACGATGGATGACACCGCCCTGCGCGAGCAGATAAAGGAGCTCGAGGACAAGATTGAGACCGACCGCGAGTCCATACAGGACCTTTCCGAGACCCGCGCGAAGGTTTACGAGAACCTTGCGGACTACGACCGGCAGATAGCCGAGGCGCAGGAGAAGGTCGCCTCGCGCGATCTCAGGGCGCCGTTTGACGGGAAGCTCCTCGACGTCTCCGTGAAGAAGGGAGACACCGTCTCGGAGGGGGATCCCGTGGGCACTCTGGTCCGCGACGGCGAGATGAAGCTCACAAGCTACTTCAGCTACGCCTATGAGAACGCGGTGTACCTCGGCCAGACCGCGAAGGTCTCGATACCCGCGAGCATGGAAGTGATCGAGGGCAAGGTCACCCGCATCGACAAGGTGCGCTACATAACCGAGGAGGGCGGCGTCCTCTTCGCGGTGGAGGTCACGATACCGAACCCCGGCGCGCTTACGAAGGATATGACCGCGATGGCGGTGCTCGTCGGCAAGGACGGCAGCGAGATAACCCCGGCCGAGCAGTCCGTGCTCGAGTTTGCCGAGACCGAGACCCTCACGGCCCCCGCAAAGGGCAAGATCCTTTCGCTCAACATGATACCCTACGGCGAGTATACCGAGGGCGAGACGCTCTACACCGTCTCGGACGACGGATATACCGCCGACATAGAGAACCTGCGGGAGCAGAGCTCTGCGCTTCGTGATCAGGTGTCCGGCTACGACGACCAGATAGCTGCCGCCGAGAAGCAGATATCCGACACCGAGGCGCAGATAGCGGAGCTCAACCAGCGCTTCGACCTGTTCAACGGCGTTGCGCCGATGAGCGGACTTGTCACCGCCGTCACGGCAATGGAGGGCCAGACCATTCAGGAGGGCGGCGCGATACTCGCCATAAGCGACACGAGCTCGATGACCGTCGCCATCGACATAGACGAGATGAACATCGGAAACGTCTCGATAGGCACCCCCGTTAACCTCACCCAGACGACGGGCGAGGGAGAGATGTACTACTCCGGGACCATCACCCAGATAGCGCTCGAGGGCAACTACGACTGGGGCTACACCACCTACCCTGCGACTATAACCATCGACGGCGGCGAGGGGCTCCGCGCGAACTCCTCCATGTACTACGAGATAATCCTGAACCAGAAGGACGACTGCGTGCTCGTCCCGGTGAACGCCGTCAAATACACCGAGGCAGGCCCGTGCGTGTTCGTGCGCATCCCGGAGGGCGGCAGCGCGCCGGATGACGCGGTCGAGCTCGCGGAGGGCGTCGTTCCGGACGGATTCTATGCTGTGGTCGTCGAGACCGGACTTTCGGATGACGCGCAGGTCGAGATCGTGAGCGGCATAGACGAAGGCGTCGAGCTCTACGTCGCGGAGGGCATCCCCGGGCAGGACGGCGACGCTATGATGCCGGTCGGCGACACGGTGACGACGGTCGTCTACGGCTGAGCGGAGGGCAGAAAATGACGAACACCAGTGTTTCGCCCCCCGCCGACAGGCTGATAGAGCTTAACGACGTATACAAGATATACGGCGAGGGGCTTGAGAGCGAGGTGCGGGCTCTGGACGGAGTGAGCCTGCACATTGACAGAGGGGAGTTCACCGCGATAATCGGCTCGTCCGGTTCGGGCAAGAGCACGATGATGAACATCCTCGGCTGCCTCGACCTCCCCACCTACGGGGAGTATTACCTGAACGACGAGCGCGTGAGCGACCTCTCGGATGTGGAGCTGTCGCGGATACGGAACCGCGAGATAGGCTTCATATTCCAGGGCTTCAACCTGATACCGGCACTCACGGCGCTTGAGAACGTGGAGCTGCCGCTGATATACGCCGGCGCGGGCGCCCGCGCGAAGAAGGGCGCCGTCGGAGACGAACGGCTGCTCCGCAGCCGCGAGGAGCTCGCGTGGGCGGCGCTCGAGAAGGTCGGCATCGACCACCGCGCCCATCACCGCCCGGCGGAGATGAGCGGTGGCCAGCAGCAGCGCGTGGCGATAGCGCGCGCGATAGTGACAAGTCCTCCGCTGATACTCGCAGACGAGCCGACCGGCAACCTCGACAGCCACACCACAGAGGACGTCATGAAGATACTCCGCGAGCTGCATGCCGCGGGCTCGACCGTCGTGCTGATAACGCACGACCGCGAGATAGCCGAGGCGGCGGACAGGACCGTCCGCCTGCTCGACGGAAAGATAGTCTATGACTCCAAGCGCGACGGCGACGACGGCAGCCACGGCGACCCGCTCGGCCTCGGAACGAAGGGGGGCGCGGAGGCATGACGTTTGTACAGTCGGTAAAGATGGCGGCAAAGAGCATAGGCTCGAACAAGGGCCGCAGCTTTCTCACGATGCTCGGCGTCATAATCGGCATCGCGGCGGTCATAATCCTCGTCTCGATAGTCCAGGGTCAGCAGGACGCCATCATGGAGCAGTTCGAGAAGATGGGCACGAACCAGATAGAGGTCTACTACTACCAGTGGAACGGCAGCACCCCCGACCTCACCGACGAGCTCCAGCAGTTCTGCGCGGAGCTCGGGCCGGAGCTCGTCATAGGCATTTCGCCGCAGAAGTACGCGTGGAGCAACAGCATCCGCTATGAGTCCAAGCAGGCGGAGTACCCGAACATCTATCTCGCAAGCGACACCTATTCGATATGCGCGGGCTTCACCATCGCTAAGGGACGCGACATCAGCTATCTCGACGTGAAAAAGCTCAACCGGGTGTGCGTGCTCGGCAGCAAGGTCGCGGCAGACCTCTTCAACTACGCCGACCCGGTGGGCAAGAAGATAACCATTTCGGGCGACGAGTATACCGTCATAGGCGTGTACGAGTCCAAGGGCGTGAGCGAGGAGTACGGCGGATCGTATCAGGACAACGTCGTTATCGTGCCGTACACGCTCGAGAAGCGCATCAACAAGTCGAGTGGCGGCGGAAGCTCGTCTTACGAGTTCCTCGTCAAGGCGGCCTCGAGCGACGCCATAGAGGAGGCGTCGGGACGCATCCGCGCCTTCCTCGAAACGAAGATAGACACCAACAACGGCTATGTCGACGTCTACTCGAACAGCTCCTGGCAGGAGAGCCAGACCGAGGGCTTTGCGGAGCAGGCTGTCCTGCTCGGCTCGATAGCGGCGATATCGCTGCTCGTCGGCGGCATAGGAATAATGAACATCATGCTAGTCACCGTCACCGAGCGCACCCGCGAGATAGGCATACGCAAGGCGATAGGCGCGCCGAGAAGGGCAATAATCACGCAGTTCCTCATAGAGGCGTCGATGGTCTCGACGATGGGCGGACTGATAGGCATGATAGTCGGATGCCTCGGAACGGTGGTCGCGGGAAAGCTCATCCTTGACACGATACTCGCGCCGCCGGTGTACATACTTGTGGTGGCGTTCCTTGTATCGGTGGCGTTCGGCGTGGGCTTCGGTGTCTACCCGGCAATAAGGGCGAGTCGCCTGCAGCCGGTCGAGGCGCTGAGGAATGAGTAATGAGGGAGGAAAAGTGAGATGAAAAAGAGGTTGATTTCGCTCCTGCTCGCGGCGGCGCTCGTCGTGGGACTTGTGCCGGCAGCGGCGGCGTTCGGAGACGTGCCGGCGGGCGAGCTCTCGGCAAAGCTGGGACTTTTGCAGCAGCTCGACATAATAGACGGCTATACGGACGGCACCTTCCGTCCGGATAAGGCGCTCACCCGCGCGGAGTTCACGAAGCTCGTCGTGACGATGCTCGGCGGCGGGGATGCAGCGGAGCTCTATGCCGGATACACCATCTTCACCGATGTCACCAGCGGTAACTGGGCGGTGGGATACATCAACTACTCCGCAAAGTCGAAGGAGAGCGGCGGACTGGGTCTTGTCAAGGGTTACACCAACGGCAGCTTCCGTCCGAACGCGACCATAAACTTCGGCGAGGCGGTGACGATAGTTCTCCGCGCGCTCGGCTGGAGCGACGAGACGGTCGGCTACAACTGGCCTACGGACTACATAACGAAGGCCGCGCAGAGCGGCCTCAGCGACGGGGTGACGCTTCCCGCCGCTCAGCCGGTGACGAGGGCGGACGGCGCACGCATCTTCTACAACTCCCTCTTTGTCGCCAAGGCGGACGGCACACACATCATCGACGATCTCATCGGCGAGACGATAGAGTCCGCCGTCATAGCCGATGTGAGCGGAGACGGCGTTTCGCTGTACGGCTACTCGGGGACGTTCGCAAACGCCGCGGGTCTCACGCGGGACGACGTCGGCAGGCGCTACAAGGTGACTCTCTCGAAGGACGGCGGCGCGATACTCCGCGCCGAAGCGCTCGAGGAGAGCGGCAGCTCGGTGACGATAACCTATGCGTACTACTCCGGCGACGAGGTCACCGCCGTGGACGGCACGGTGTACAAAGTCCCGGCGGACACTGTGGCTTACGCGAATAAGGACGGCGCGGATTCCGGCGCCACTACCTTCGGCGCGATACGCGACGATCTGAGCTACGGCGACACGCTGCGGCTCGAGACGGACAGCCGGGGCAGGGTGACGAGCGTCGTCGCCCTGTACGGCGAGGCCGCAGTCGCGGTCTACGAGCCGGGGGACACGCAGGGCGAGGTTCTCGCGGCGCTCGGAGCGCCGAGCGGGGTCAGGATATACAAGAACGGCGCGGAGACTGAGTTCTCCGCGCTTTCGGAATACGATGTGCTGAGCTACGTCCCGGGCGGCGCCGTGGTGGTGAGCGACTTCAAGCTGAACGCGGTCTACACCTACGCCGTCCCGAACAGCGCCGCGCCGAGCAGGATACGCGTCTACGGAGAGATGATCGACCTCGCGCCCTGTGCGAAGACGAGCGTCGCGGCGTTCAAGCCTAACACCCGCCTCTGTCTGCTCTTTGCGGCGGACGGGCGCATCGCCGGTGCGAAGGCTCCCGACGGGAGCCGCGCTGTGGGGATGTACACCGGCAGCTCTGTACAGTTTGTCGGCGGGCCGGAGGTTCCGATGAAGCTTGAAAATATCGAGGCGGGCGACCTTGTCGAGGTCTCGGTCGACGGCAAGGGCGAGCCGAAGGCGTCCGCCGTGAGGAACAGCGCGCCGGGGAAGGACCTCGACCTTGAGAAGATGACTCTCGGCGGCGAAGCGCTCGCACCCGACTGCGCGCTGTACGAACGCGCGGCGGCGGGCGTCCTCCCGGTACGCATATCCCGCTCGGACATCACATCGGACACCGTCGCGGCGAAGGACATACTGCACGTCGGGCGCAACTCGGACGGCAGCGCGAACCTCGTCATCTTCGGAGACGTGACCGGCGACCGCTACGAGTACGGCAGGATGAGCTACAAGACAGACTCCATATCGGTCGGATATATCGGCGATCATAATGTAATGACTACGGTGAACAACATTATGCTCGACAACTCTAAGGGCAGGACCGAGGCCCCGGCGCGTCCGTCGCTTCAGCTTCCCTCCGGGCTGCGCGAAAGCGAGGACGAACGGGCCTACTATATCTGGGCAGGCGTCCTGAAGGGGGAGTACACGAACGTCGTCGGCGATACGAGTGAGCGCATGCTTGAGGCGAAGCCTCTCGAGGAGAAATACTCGGTAGGCCGCGCCGACTTCGACGGCTCGTCGGCGGTAATTCTCGACGGAAAGCGCGTCGCGGTGGCGGACGAAGTGCAGGTGTTCATTGAGAGCGTAAGCGCCTTCATGTCGCCGGACGACTTCGGAGGGAGCGTGCCGCAGATGGTGAGTGCCGCCCGCGCGCAGAGCGATAAGTTCGACGTATACACGGCAAACGGCAAGGTGCGCGTGATAGTCGTAAAGTAATCTCGACGCGAAATGTGCTCGTGGCTAATACGAGCGCACCGACATATTCCGCATCGAATATATTCGACCCTCTTGGGCCTTGCCCGCTTCGCGGGCAAGGCCCAACATTGATATAATCGCCCTGCGCACCCTTTCGCGTCGAGGCTGTCGGACAAGGCAAAGCCTTGCCGACAGCGGCGCTCCGCTACGCGCCGAGTTTTCCGCCTACGGCGAAAAATCGACGCACGCTCCGCGAGAAGTATTTTCGGCGACGTACACGCCGCCGCCGAAAATGATTTGACTTTATTTCGCCGCAAAGCGGCGAAACTCTGCGAGGCTGTTGGTTTGCAGGAAGCCCTGCACAAATTTTTGACACACTAAAAGGCGGAGAGGGAATATCCCTCTCCGCCTTTGTCGTTTTTGAATTTTGCCGCGCTCAGCGTTTTCCGGTGATTTCGCGGTAGAGCTTGCGGTACTCGAGCGCGCTCTTTGTCCAGCTGAAGTCGCGGCCGAGGTCGCGGAGCATCATCTTCTCCCACTCGGGGCGGTTGTCGCGGTAGAGCTGCGTCGCGAGCCACAGGACGTGGACCATCTCGTCCGCGTTGTAGTTGGCAAACGTGAAGCCCGCGCCGGTGCCCTCGAACTCGTTGTACGGCTCGACGGTGTCCTTGAGGCCGCCGGTCTCGCGGACGACCGGGATGGTGCCGTAGCGCATGGCTATCATCTGACTGAGGCCGCACGGCTCCTTCTGCGAGG
Source organism: uncultured Clostridia bacterium (assembly GCA_947630675.1). GTDB lineage: Bacteria > Bacillota > Clostridia > Oscillospirales > JAAYOS01 > CANRIN01. The sequence goes on from CANRIN010000043.1 coordinate 11,816, forward strand.
GCATGAGGAAGATGTCCGCGCCGGAGTATATCCGCCGCGCAAGGCTCTCCGAGAAGGTGATGCAGCTCGCGATGCGGCCGGGATAGCGCTGCGCCGCGCTCGAGAAGAACTGCTCATAGCCCTGCTCGCCGGTCCCGAGTATTACGAACTGCACGCCAAGGCTCATGATGGAGTCCATACGGGCGAGGACGAGATCCATGCCCTTGTGCGCGACGAGCCGTCCGACACACGCGACTATCGGAGTGTCCGGCTCGACCGCGAGGCCGAGCGACTGCTGAAGCTCCGCCTTGCAGACTGCCTTGCCCGAGATGTCCTTTGCAGTGTAATTCTTCGCGATGGCGGTATCGGTCTCGGGGTCGTAGGACTCCATGTCGATGCCGTTGAGGATGCCGGTGAAACGGTCGCGTATGACGTTGACGACGCCGTCGAGACCGTAGGCGTAGTAGGGATAGCGCAGCTCCTCCGCATAGGTCGGCGAGACGGTGCTGACCGCGTCGGCGGTGAGCATTGCGCCCTTCATCAGGAGGATGTCGTGATCATACTCGAGCCTGCCGGAGTTGTACCAGCCCTCGTTGAGGCCGAAGAGGTCGGTGAGGAGCTCGCGCCCGTAGCGGCCCTGATACTCGATGTTGTGGATGGTGAACAGCGTCTTGATATCCGCGAGCGACCCGTCTACGCCCATCATGTCGTGGAGGTATATCGGCACGAGCGCGGTCTGCCAGTCGTTGCAGTGGAGGATGTCCGGCCGCCAGTCTATCTGCCAGAGCAGCTCGGCGGCGGCGCGGCTGAAGAAGGCGAAGCGCTCGCCGTCGTCAAAGTGGCCGTAGAGGCTTTCGCGCTTGAAGTAGTACTCGTTGTCGAGGAAGTAGAAAACGGTGTTGCGGTACTTCAGCGTGAAGATGCCGCAGTAGACCTTGCGCCAGCCGAGGGTGACGTAGAAGTTCTTCTCGTAGGTCATCTGCTTGCGCCACTCCTCCTTTATCGAGCCGTAGAGGGGCATGACGACGCGGCAGGAGCAGCCGGGCATGTTCAGCGCTTCGGGAAGCGAACCGGCGACGTCTCCGAGTCCGCCGCTCTTCGCAAACGGAGCGGCCTCGGAGGTGATGAACAGAACTTTCATAAATGAGACTCCTTTCTCCGAAAAGTGCAGTTGAAAGGTTGCGCTTTATACTTTTGAACCCTTGGCGATTATGATGGGGTAGCTCTCGTGGCCCATGAGCTTGCGGCCGGCGGCTATCTCGGTGTCCTTGTCGGCTATGACGCAGGTGAGCTCCGCCCCCTCGCCGACGACGGCGTTCTGCATGAGGATACAGCCGCGCAGCTTCGCGCCCTTGCCTATCTTGACGCCGCGGAAGATGATGCAGTCCTCGAGGTCGCCCTCGATGTAGCACCCGTCCGAGACGAGGCAGTTGCTCACGTCTACGTCGGAGGAGTAGTAGGTGGGCGCCTCGTCGAGCACCTTCGTGAGGACCGGGCGGTCGGCGGGGAAGAGGTCGCGGCGGACTTCGCGCTTAAAGAGCTCCATGCTCGCGTCGTAGTAGAGACGCGTGGTGTCCGGGCGCGCGACAAAGTCGTGCACGACGTAGCCCATTATCTTCAGGGAGTCGTGACGCGCGAGGAGCACGCCGTCGGTAAAGCTGTACTGCGCATGCGCGACGCACTCGTCGACGAGCTTCAGCAGCAGCTCACGCGAGAGAATGAAAACTCCGACGCCGACGTATCCTTCCGAACCGTTTGCGCCCTTCTTGACATCGACGGCCCGCCCGTCGGCGTCGAGCGTGAAGCGGACGCGGGGCTGAAGGAACCTGTCGTCCGCCGCGCAGATGCAGGTGATGTCCGCGCCGGTGGAGAGGTGATATTCGTAGGCCTTCGTGAGGTCGAAGCTCGAGACGAGCATCGCATCCGCAAGGACGATGTAGTCCTCGCGCACCCTCGCGAGATAGGTGCGGATGTTGTCGAGCGCGTCGATATGACCGAGATACGCGGCGCTCGAGTGGGTGTGGCCCATGCCGAACGGGGGCAGCAGCTTGAGGCCGCCGCGCTTGCGCACGAGGTCCCAGGTCTTGCCCGAGCCGAGATGGTCGAGCAGCGACTGGTACCTCTCCTCGAGCACGACGCCGATGTCGGTGATGCCGGCGTTGGTCATGGCGGAGAGGATGAAGTCTATAAGGCGGTAGCGCGAGCCGAAGGGGATCGACGGCGCGGTACGGGTCTCGCCGAGCTCGCCGAGCCCTGCGTCGCCGACGTAGCCGAAGATTATACCGTGGAGATTTTTCATCTTACTTGCCCTCCTTTGCCTCGATGTCCTTGTCTATCATCGCGCCCGCGGACACGACGGCGTTCTTGCCGATGTTCACGTCCGAGGCGACGACTGCGATGCCCCACTTGTCCGGGTCGACCGACTGCGGGTCGCCGCCGACGTGCGCGCCGGCGTGGATATGCGCGCCCTCAGCGACGATGGCGTATTCGACCACCGCGCCCTCGTCTATGACGACGCCCGGCATGACCGCCGAGTAACGCACGACGGCGCCCTTCTCGACCGTGACGCTGTGGAAGAGCACCGAGTTTTCCACGCGGCCGTATATCTCGCAGCCCTCGGGGATTATCGAGTGCTCGACATGCGCCTCCCGCGAGATGTAGTGCGGCGGGGCGGTTGGGTTGCGGGTGTATATCTTCCAGTTTGCGCCGAACGCGTCAAGCTGGGGATTTATGAGCATATCCATGTTCGCGTCCCACAGGCTGTTTATCGTGCCGACGTCCTTCCAGTAGCCGTCGAAACGGTGCGCGACGACGGTCTCTCCGGCGGCTATCATCGCGGGGATGATGTCTCCGCCAAAGTCGTTCTTGGAGTTCGGGTCGGCCTCGTCGCGTGTGAGGTAGTCGCGGAGCTTCTCCCATGTGAATATATATATGCCCATCGAGGCGAGGTTCGACTCCGGCTCCTTTGGCTTCTCCGCGAACTCGATGATGTTGTCGTTCTCATCGACGCTCATTATGCCGAAGCGGCTCGCCTCCTCCCACTCGACCTCGAGCACGGCGATGGTCGCCGCCGCGTTGTGGCTCTTGTGCTGGTCGAGCATCTTGGAGTAGTCCATCCTGTATATATGGTCCCCGCCGAGGATGACGACATACTTCGGGTCGTACTGCTCGATGAAGTCCATATTCTGATAGATAGCGTTCGCGGTACCCTTGTACCACTCTCCGGTGGAGCCGGTCATGTACGGCTGGAGGACGTGGACGCCGCCGTTTTCACGGTCGAGGTCCCACGGCTGGCCGTTGCCTATGTATGCGTTCAGCTCCTGCGGACGGTACTGTGTGAGCACGCCGACTGTGTCTATGTCGGAATTGGTGCAGTTGGAAAGGGGAAAGTCGATAATCCTGTACTTTCCGCCGAAGGGCACGGCAGGCTTTGCCACCTTAGTTGTAAGCACATACAGGCGCGAGCCCTGTCCACCCGCGAGGATCATTGCCACACATTCCTTGCCCTGACCCATGCTTATACCTCCTTTTATCTGTCAGAAGGGGACTCTGCCGTCTTTGCGGCGACGCCAAAAAGAGGCTCAGCCCCCACATTGGTTAAATTATACCATATTCATTATCGCTTGTCACTACTTTTCTGCAAATTCGACAAAAAGAATTTGTAAACGACAAGGGCAAAGCCACGCCGGTTCGCGCAGGCGGAATTCATTTCCGCCGCGCTGTTCGGGTAACCTGCGCACCGCTTGCGCTCATCCGCCGGATATGATACAATTCCAATGCGGACGTAATTTTGCAAACCGGAGGAAAGAAAACATGAAGTACATAGAGAGGATAGCGAGCGCGGATCAGTCGAAGCGGAAGCAGGCTATCAAGGACATACTCGGCGAGCTCGGCGTGAAGTACACTCTGCAGGACGTGCATATCGGCGAGCACGACGTGACGAACATCGTCGTCTCCCTCAACCCGTCCCCGGAGAGGCTCGTCATAGGCGCGCACCACGACAGTGTCGAGAACAGCACCGGTTCCAATGACGACGCGAGCGGGTGCAGCGTCCTTCTCCACCTTATAGAGCGGCTGAAGGACACGAAGCGCAGCATAGACTTTGTATTCTTTGACCGCGAGGAAGTGAGGGATCACGGCAGCGACGCCTACATGGATACCGTCGGGCAGGAGAACATAGCGGCGATGATAAACCTCGACATGTGCGGTTGGGGCGACACCGTGACCGTCTCGGACAAGGGCAATCTCGGAAACCCCGCATTCGGCGGCGTTCTTGATGAGAAGGTGATAGAGAAGCACGGCGTAAACGTCGTGGGCTTCCTGCCGAACGGAGACGACAACAGATTCGCCGCGAGAGACATCCCGAACATCTCGGTCTGCACGCTCTACGGGAAGGACGCGGCGTTCTTCCGTCACCTCGGCGAGAAGATAAAGAGCGGCGAACCGCTCGCCGACGAGGACCGCGAGGGCTTCCGCGCCCTCGAAGTCGTGACCACTATGCACCTCGGCCCGAACGACAACATCGGCTCCTGCCATCAGCTCGCGGTCGACAAAGTGACCGAGTGGATAGCGGACGGGCTCGCGGAATAAATCGCAGAAATTTTCACTTAAACACAAAACAGGCGTCCCGTAGGGACACCTGTTTTTCTTATGGTATTGTGGAAAAAGCCTCGCAGAGAATGCGCCCCTCGGGACATACCGCACTAAACCTCTACTGGGCGCATCAGCCTTCGGCGCGAAGCGCCGACGTCCCGACATTGTACGAATTGAAACGGGAAAAATACTTTGCGCGCAACGCGCGTCGAAGACGGCAAAGCCGCACTCCACGCCTGTTCGCGCGGTTAAAGTTGTTTGCCGAAGGCAAACAACTTTGCGGAGCCCCGATTCATTCGGGGCGAGCATTTCAATCGGAAGGGTTCCCAAACGCTCCATCGGAGCGTTTGGGAATTGCGAAAGGGTGCGCAGGGCAATTCATTGCCCGAGCACATTTCGCGCCGACGCGCTAGCGAAGTTTGTCCTTCTTGAGCTTGCGGTCGAGCTTCAGCACGACGCCGCCGAGCGGCGGGAGCTTTAGCTCGAGCGAGTGCTC
>CANRIN010000044.1 GCA_947630675.1 uncultured Clostridia bacterium
CCGACCACCCGCATGGCCACCGCCGCCACCATCCGCGAGGCGCTGTACAAGGCCAAGGAGTACGCCGCAAAGAAGGAAGCCGCCGGAGACGATCCGACGAAGCTGCCGCCTCTCGACTTCAAGCTCGAGGCGCTCGTCCCGGTCGTAAAGCGCGAGCTCGTCGCCCACTTCCACGCCCACCGCGCGGACGACATCTTCACCGCGATACGCATAGCCAAGGAATTTGACCTCGACTACACCATCGTCCACTGCACCGATGGTCTCCTGATAGCCGACGAGCTGAAGAGCGAGAACGCGAGCGTCATCACCGGTCCGTCGCTGCACGGCCGTTCCAAGCCTGAGATAACGCACCTCAGCTTCGACAACCCCGTTGTCCTTGCGAAGGCCGGTCTCGAGCCCGCCATCTGCACCGACCACGACGTCATACCCGAACAGTACCTGCCGATGTGCGCGGGCCTCGCGCACTGCGCCGGCATGAGCCGCGACGACGCGCTCCGCGCTATCACCGTCTGGGCCGCGAAGGCTGCCCGCATCGACCACACCGTCGGCAAGCTCGAGCCGGGCTTCTACGCGGATATCAACCTCTACTCCGGCGACCCGCTCGCCCTCGGAGTGAAGCCCGAGAAGGTATTCATCGCCGGCGAAAGCGTGAAGTGATCGCACTCCCAACCTAAACGACGCACAAGCGCAGAGCGGCAAAACCGCTCTGCGCTTTCTTTTCCTGCCGCAATTTGTGGACAAAACGTGAATATACTGTAAAACTTTTTGCTTCTTCTGGACAAACTCGGATATGTGTGATACTATTATTTCGGCACATAGCTGCCGGGGGACCTTCCCGTATTTTATATTTTGTGAGGACTCAAATGAAGATGAAGCTTCCGAATCAGCAGAAAAAGAAGCGCAGCACGATAATCTATCTCGCGATAGTCGTTGCTCTCGTGCTGTTTGTGAACCTTGTTGTTCTGCCGATGCTGCGCGAAGCGCAGATAACCGACGTCGGTTACGACGCCTTCCTTGACTCGGTGGCGGCAAAGGAGATAGACGTCGCCGAAGTCTACGACACCTATATACTCTATCAGCTCAAGACGGACTCAGCTCTCGGCGGCCGCGTCTGCCGCGTCATGCGCATGAGCGGCGAGGACGAGGGGCTTGTCGACAAGCTCTATGACGCGGGGGTACACTTCACCCCGGTCTTCGAGCAGGAAAGCTGGCTTTCCGTCCTTATCAGCTGGCTGCTCCCGATGGTGATAATGCTCCTGCCGTTCTTCTTCATCATGCGGATGATCTCCCGTCAGGGCGGCGGCGGGACCGGCAGCGCGATGAGCTTCGGCAAGAACACCGCGAAGATATACGGCGAGGAGTCCACCGGCGTGACCTTTGAAGACGTCGCCGGGCAGGACGAGGCCAAGGAGAGCCTCAAGGAGCTCGTCGGCTTCCTCAAGAGCCCGCAGATCTACGCCGAGATAGGCGCAAAGCTGCCGAAGGGCGCTCTGCTCGTAGGCCCTCCCGGCACCGGTAAAACTCTGCTCGCGAAGGCGGTCGCCGGCGAGGCGCACGTCCCGTTCTTCTCGATAACCGGCTCGGACTTCGTCGAGATGTTCGTCGGCGTCGGCGCAGCGCGCGTTCGCGACCTCTTTAAGCAGGCCAAGGAGAAGGCGCCCTGCATCGTCTTTATCGACGAGGTGGACGCTATAGGCAAGAGCCGCAACTCCGGCCAGTACGGCGGCAACGATGAGCGCGAGCAGACCCTCAACCAGCTCCTCAGCGAGATGGACGGTTTCGACAGCTCTAAGGGCGTCATAATACTCGCCGCCACGAACCGTCCCGAGGTGCTCGACCCGGCGCTGCTCCGTCCCGGCCGCTTCGACCGCCGCATAGTCGTCGAGATGCCCGACCTCGCCGGACGTGAGGCGATACTCAAGGTCCACGCGCGCACCGTGCGCTGCGGCGAGGACGTCGACTTCGGCTCGATAGCAAAGCAGACCGCCGGCGTCAGCGGCGCGGAGCTTGCCAACATCGTCAATGAGGCGGCGATCGCCGCCGTGCGCGACGGGCGGAAGTTCGTCCGCCAGAGCGACCTTCTCGGCGCGGTCGACCTCGTGCTCGCCGGCGCGGAGAAGAAGAGCGCCGTCCTCAGCGACAGGGAGAAGCGCCTTGTCGCCTACCACGAGATAGGCCACGCTCTTGTCGCAGTCAAGTGCGGCACCCCGAACCCCGTCCAGAAGATAACGATAGTCCCGCGCACGATGGGCGCGCTCGGCTTCACGATGAACGCGCCGGAGGAGGACAGATACCTCCTCATGCGGGACGAAGCGTTCACCGAGATAAAGAAGCTCTGCGGCGGGCGCGCCGCAGAGGAGATAAAGTTCGGCGAGGTCTCGAGCGGCGCTTCCAACGACATCGAGAAGGCCACCGGCCTCGCGCGGAACATGGTCACCCGCTACGGCATGAGCGAGCACTTCGACATGATGGGCCTCGCCACCAATCCGAACCCGTACCTCGGGGACGACATGAGCATGCAGTGCTCCCTCGAGACCGCTACGAAGGTCGACGAGGAGGTCCTTGAGATAATCCGCACCTGCCACTCGGATGCAAAGCAGATCCTCGCGGACAACCTGCCGCTCATGGACTCGCTCGCGACGGCGCTCCTCGAAAAGGAGACGCTCTCCGGCGAGGAGTTCCGCGTTTTGATAGCGGACTATGAGTTTGCCCATGCTCTGCCCACATCGACCGAAGCTGACAACGTTCAGTAATATTTTTGATATATTTTACGGAGAGATTATGACTTACACTGTGATTCGCGTCGAAGGGGATTACCTCGTGCTCCGCTCGGATACGGACGGCTCGGAAAGTCTGCTCGCCCGCGCCTTGTTGCCGGAAGCGGACGAGGGCGACCGGGTGAAGTACGAAAACTTCTCCTACGAGGTCATCTGACGGCTGCCGCCGGAAATGTTTCGGCAGAAAGCAAATACGAAAGGGAGACCGTCTCGGTTTCCCTTTTTCTGTTTCCGGCGGCGCGGCAAGATATTCACGCCGCGGCGCCGGCACGGGCGACCTCCTCCCGGCGCGAGCCACGCTCATAAAATTTTCGCAAACCACTTGACAAGTGCTGTTAGCCGTGGTAAACTTAAACTGTAGTTAGCAATGACTAACTAACCGGTGTGCCTCACCACACTGCAAAAACCATCCGACCATTCATATTGCCAACCTCCTCCATACTTTCACTCTCATCCGACTCGGGAGGGCGCCGCAAAAGCGGCGCCCTCCCGGTCTCTGCGAAGATACACGCCGGCTCTGCATGGACGCCGCGCAAAATCGTGCCTGCCGCGGACTTGAAATCCGTCTCCGAAAGGACTATACTGAATTTGCAAAACGCATAAACCCAAAAATACATATCGGGAGGTCTGCAATATGCTTTTTTCCGCTCATGACAAGATAATTTTTGCCGGCGACTCGGTCACCGACGCCGGGCGCGCCCGTCCCTCGGGCGAAGGTCTCTTCGGCGCTTACGGCAACGGCTTTGTGAGCTATATCGCCGGGTTCTTTGATGCACTGTACCCGCAGCTCGACCTGCGCGTTGTCAACCGCGGCGTGAGCGGCGACCGCATAAGCGAGCTTGCCGCCCGATGGCAGGAAGACGTTCTTGACGATTCGCCGGACTGGGTCGCGGTGATGATAGGCGTCAACGACGTCTGGCGGCGGTTTGACTCGCCGCACTTTCACGAGCAGCACCTCACCGTCGAATACTACCGCGAGACTCTCGAGCGGCTCATCGAGACGACGCTGCCGCGCGTGAAGGGCATGGTGCTCATGACGCCGTACTACCTCGAACCCAACCGCGCCGACCCGATGCGCGCGGAGCTCGACAAGCGCTGCGAAGTCGTGGCAGAGCTCGCAGCCAAGTATTCACTCCCGCTCGCGGACGTCCAGGCGGGCTTTGACAGGTTCATGGAGCACATGTACTCCTCCGTGATAACCTGGGACCGCGTACACCCCAATCACATCGGCTGCGCTCTCATATGCAAGGTGTTCTTCGAGGCTATCGGCTTTGATTGGAACGGCGGCATCGTCTGACGCTCCGCGCGAAACAAATATATTTGCGATCTCACCGCCTCTTCACGCTTGACATTGCGTCTGCGTTGTGATACAATAGTTGAGCTGTAAAGAGGCGTATCCGGGTGTGGCGCAGCTGGTAGCGCGCTTGACTGGGGGTCAAGAGGCCGCAGGTTCAAGTCCTGTCACTCGGACCAACACTAGGGTTCCGAATTTCCATGTTTTCGTGGAAATTCGGAACTTTTTATTTCTGTCCGACATTCCCGCGATGCACATTTCTAAAGGTGTAAATTTCGCCGTACACGCCGCCGAAATTTACGGATTGGACTTCATTTCGCCGCTTTCGCGGCGAAACTCTGCGAGGCGTTTGACAATTTATATCATATTGCTCCGCGATATGATATAATAGGAATAAACACAATGAAGGCGAAGCGAACGGTGTCCGCTGCTCGCACGGAGGATGACACTATGAAACGGAAAATCTCACTGCTGCTCACGCTCTGCCTCGCGCCGGCCGGATGTGCGCCCGCGTCCGGCCGGCGCGAGGCAGAGCCCGCAAACACCCCGGGACCTACCCCGACCACCACGGTCGAGCCCTCGGAGGAGCCCGCGCCGACCGAGCTTCCCGCTCCCACGGAGGGCGACCTGTTCGTAGAGGCCGTTCCCGGCCTGACGGACGGGTTCATCCGTGGCGCGGACGTGTCAAGCGTGCTTGCGGAGGAGGCCGCCGGAGTCAAATACTACGGCTTTGACGGACAGGAGCAGGACATTTTCCTCACGCTGGCGGAGGCCGGGGTGAATTGGATACGCGTCCGCGTCTGGAACGACCCGTATGACGAGCAGGGTCGCCGCTACGGCGGCGGCAACAACGACGCCGAGGCCTCCGCGGAGATCGGCGGACGCGCCGCCGACGCGGGTCTGCGTCTGCTCGTGGACTTCCATTACTCCGACTTCTGGTCCGACCCCGCAAAATACTCCGCGCCGAAGGCGTGGAAGGGCATGACGCTCGAGGAGAAGTGCGCGGCCATCGCCGACTACACGAAGGAGAGCCTCGCCGCCATCGCCGCTGGCGGAGCCGACATTGGCATGGTGCAGATAGGCAACGAGATAAACAACGGCATGTGCGGCGAGCCGGACGAGGACGACATAATCACCATGCTCAAGTCCGCCTCCGCCGCCGTCCGCGAGTGGGCGGGGGAGAAGGAGGTCAAGGTCGCCGTCCACCTGACAAACGTGGACGACGCCGAGGGCTTCCTCTCCCGCATCGGCCGGATGTACGGCGCGGGTCTGGATTTTGACGTTGTGGGCGCTTCCTACTATCCCTTCTGGCACGAGGGAAGCGCCGGAACGCGCGGACTTGCGGACGTGCTCACGCGCGTGGCGGAGGACTACGGCAAGCAGGTCATGGTGGCCGAGGTTTCCTACCCCTACACCTCCGAGGACGGGGATGGCAGCGGCAACTCCTACAGCGGCGCAGCCGCAGGTTACGGCGTCTCGGTCCAAAGTCAGGCCAACGCGGTGCGGGATGTCGCCGCAGCGGTGGCGTCCGTCGGCGACGCCGGTCTCGGCATATTCTACTGGGAGCCCGCGTGGATACCCGTTCGGGTTTACGACCCCTCCGCTCCCGACGCCGCCGGGGTGCTCGCTGAGAACCGGCGCATCTGGGAGGAGCTAGGCGCGGGCTGGGCGACAAGTTATGCCGGAGGTTACGACTCAGACGCCGCCGAAAACTACGGCGGCTCTAGCTGGGACAATCAGGCTCTGTTCGATTGGACGGGTCACCCGCTGCCTTCGCTGAAGGTGTTCGGTCTGCTCGCCACAGGCGCAGTCGCGCCGCTCGCTCCCGACTACTGGGAGACGGTGGAGGTAACGGTCATGTCCGGCTCCGCGCTGGAGCTGCCCGACGCCGTCCCCGTGGTGATGAACGACCGCTCCGAGCAGTCCGTCTCCGTCACTTGGGACGCCGACGGGGCAGCCGCCGTCGACACCGCCGTGCTCGGTGAGTACACCGTGGAGGGCACGCTGGAGAGCGGCGGCGCCGTCACCGCACATGTGACGGTGACAAACACCAACCTTGTGTCAAACGAGAGCTTCGAGGAGGGTTTTGCCGGTTGGAACGTCACCGGCGACAGTGCATCCTCGGTGGATATTCAGCAGAAGGAGTCCGACGCGCACTCAGGCGCGGCGGCGCTCCACTTCTGGGCGACCTCCGAGCAGAGCTTCGAGGTCTCGCAGATCGTCACCGGTCTTGAGGACGGCTCCTACACGCTCACCTGCTTCCTGCAGGGCGGCGACTGCGGCGACAACGCCCGGTTCCTCCTGTTCGCTGAGCAGAACGGGGAGCGCGTCACTGCCTCCGCCCGCGTGGACGGCTGGGCAAACTGGCAGAACCCGACTATCCGGCACATCCAAGTCACCGGCGGCACGCTCGTAGTAGGCATCAGCGTGCAGATCGCCGCCAACGGCTGGGGCACCGTCGACGACTTCTCGCTCGTGAAGGAGTAGTCCCCGACCGTCGGAAAGACGCTTTCCGGCGGCTGATGTCGCCGCCAATAATTCAACCTCGGAACAGCAAGAGACCCCCGGCTCATTTGAGTCGGGGGTCTCTTCGTTATGCTTGTTTTGCTCTTACACCAGCAGGTTCTCGGAGCTCTCGGGGTCGAAGAAGTGCATGACCTTGCCCTCGAAGGTGACGGCGAGCTCGTGCCCTGCCGTCATGGCGTTTCGCTCCTCCTTCGAGAGGTCCACGGTGGGGACGCGGACTATCAGCCGGGTATCGTCCTCGGTGGAGACGTGGAGATGTATCTCGGAGCCCATCATCTCGTTGACGAGCAGCTTTGTCTTGATGGCGGGCTCGCCGGCCTCGGCAAGGCGGATGTGCTCAGGCCGCACGCCCAGCACGATGTCCTTGGTCTGGACATTCTTTGCCGCTAGCATCTCGGCCTTCTCACCCTCCACGGGAAGCTTCACGCCGAAGGGGGTGACGTAGTACTTGCCGCCCTCGCACAGGAGCTTGGTGTTGATGAAGTTCATCTGCGGAGCGCCGATGAAGCCCGCAACGAACAGGTTCTTCGGCATCTCGAACACCTCGGTGGGGGTGCCGACCTGCATAATGTATCCGTCCTTCATGATGACTATACGGTCGCCCAGCGTCATGGCCTCGGTCTGGTCGTGGGTGACGTATATAAAGGTAGTGTCCAGCTTCTCGCGGAGGAGAATGATCTCGGCGCGCATCTGGTTGCGGAGCTTGGCGTCCAGATTGGAGAGGGGTTCGTCCATCAGAAACACCTTGGAGTCCCGCACCATGGCGCGGCCTATCGCCACGCGCTGGCGCTGACCGCCGGACAGAGCCCTCGGCTTGCGCATCAGATACTCGGTGATGCCGAGTATCTCGGCCGCCTTGGTGACCTTGTCGTAGACGACGTCCTCCGGGACCTTGCTCAGGCGCAGGGAGAACGCGATGTTGTCATAGACGCTCATGTGAGGATAAAGTGCGTAGTTCTGAAAGACCATGGCGATGCCGCGGTCCTTGGGCTGGAGGTCGTTGACGACCTCGCCGTCTATCTCGATGGTGCCCTCGGAGATGTCCTCCAAACCGGCTATCATGCGCAGGGTAGTGGACTTGCCGCAGCCGGAGGGGCCGACGAAGACCACGAATTCCTTGTCATGGATGTCCAGGTCAAAGTCATGGACGGCCACGACCTTGTTGTCATATATCTTTTTGACCCCGGTGAGTTTAACGCTTGCCATTTGTCCTGTTCTCCTTTCAAATCAGCCTTTGACGGCGCCGCCGGTCACACCCTCGACATAGTACTTCTGCAGGCACAGGAAGAGGATAGTCACGGGGAGCGCCACCATCACGCCGCCGGCGCAGAAGGTGGTGTACCAGCTGTTGATCTGGTCGTTTGTGAGCCAGCTGTACATACCGACTGCCACGTTGTATCCGGCGGAGGTACCCATGGCCACATAGCGGGCGAACACGAAGTCGCCCCACGGTCCCATGAAAGCGGTCAGGATAGTGTAAATGACGATGGGTTTTGCGAGCGGCAGGATTATCTTGTACAGCACCTGAAGGCGGGTGGCTCCGTCCACGCGGGCCGCCTCGTCCAGAGACTTGGATATGGTGTCAAAGAAGCCCTTGGACACATAGTAGCCCATGCCGGAGGACGCCACGCCCACCAGAATAAGACCGGGTACCGCGTTGGCCTGCGTCAGGCCGAGGTCGGCCAGAACGCGGTAGAGGATGATCATGGTGAGCATCCCGGGGAACATTCCCAAGATGAGCATGAACCGCATCAGCGGGCCGCGCATCTTGAAACGGAAGCGGGAGAGCGTGTAGCTCATGCAGAGCTGGATAACGGTCACCAGCACCGCGGAGAACAGCGCGATTATCAGAGTGTTCAGGTACCACCGCTTGAAGTCGGAGTTCCAAAGTCTGATATAGTTGTCAAAACCCCACTGCTGAGGGATAACATATCCCACCTGCCATGTCGACTCCACGCGGAAGGACTGGAGCAGGATAAATACAAAGGGGAGCAGCCAGACAACGCTGATGACAATAAGCAGTATGTAAATGGCGGTATTGCTCAGGCGGTTTGCCGCCTTCAAGCCCATGTGACGCTTTTCGTTTTTCATCACTGGTAGTCCTCCTCGTTCTTAATGGAGGGCAGCACGTTGTAGACCACAAGTGAGATAATTGCCACCACCACGAACACCATTATGCCGACCACGGCGGCAAGGTAGTACTGGGAGTCCGAGCCGGTGGTTATCTTGAACAGCCATGTGATCAACAGATCCGTGTGACCCACGGTACCCGCCGCGCCAGAGGCCGCCGCGTTGGTGGGGCCGCCGCCCGTCAGCAGGTAGATGACGTTGAAGTTGTTCATGTTGCCCGTAAAGCTGGTGAGCAGATAGGGGCCGGTGATGAACAGCATGTAGGGCAGAGTGATCTTGTGGAACTGCTGCCACGCGTTTGCGCCGTCGATCTTGGCGGACTCGTACAGGTCTGCGGGGATGTTCATCAAAATGCCGGTGGTGATAAGCATCAGATACGGGATGCCTATCCAGATGTTGATGATTATGACCGTGACCCGCGCCCATGTCGGATCCGTCCAGAAGGGCAGGGCCTGCTTTATCCAACCCAACCCCAACAGCATCTGGTTTATCAGTCCGTCCGCCGCGAACATCTTGGAGACATACAGCAGGGAGATAAACTGAGGGATGGCAACCGTCATGACAAGGATCGTCCGCCACATCTTCTTCAGGCGGATGCCCTTCTTGTTGATGGCCATTGCCACGCCCATGCCGAGGAAGTAGTTGGTGAAGGTCGCAAAGAACGCCCACATCAGCGTCCATACCAGTATCTCACCGAAGGTAGCGGACATGGACTGGGTGCTGCCGGCGGAGGACCATGAGAACAGGGTGCTGAAGTTCTTGAGGCCCACCCATGTGAACAGCGCGTTGGAGTAGCCGTTGTGCGAGCCGTCATAGTTGGTGAACGCCACGAGCACCATGAACACGATGGGCAGCACGGTGAACACCAGAATGCCTACCATGGGCAGAGCAAGCAGGGTCTTATGGAACTGATCGTCCACAAGGGACTTCAAATCGTCCTTGCCGGACTTCAGCTTCTTGCCGGATTTGATTATCTGCTCGGCGAGCTTGTTCTGCCGCACGTTGACCCACCATGTGTAGACGAAGGCGACAATAAAGAAAATCGTCAGAACGCCGTAGAGCAGTATTTTGAAGGAGTTGTCGTGATACACGGTGGTATTCGTGTCATAGATGGGGTCGTACACGCTCTCCGGACCCTGTGTGCCCAGAGTTCCCAGCTTGGACAGCCAATAGCCGCCGGTGGTTACCATGTAGAAGATGAACACCGCCTCGAACAGCAGGAAGAGCAGACCGCGGAGAACCTGCCCGCGGGCTATGTTTCCGAATCCCATTACCACATAGGAGACCTTGGTCTTCCAGTCGCCGTGGACGAAGGTCACGCCGACGTCCTTCAGCTCAGACACGACCCTCAGCACGCCGTTCTTGACGGCGATGTCGATCTTTTTGAAGAAGCGGCCTATTCCCAGCGGGATCCCCACAAGGAAGGAGACCAGTTTGTAGAGAAACTTTTGCCATTTCGATAGGCGAAGGAACTCCATATCGCTGTATCTTTTCATCAAATCACCCCTCTAAAAAACCGGTCGGAGCTTATAGGCATAAGCTCCGACCGATCATACTGTGCTGAGTCAGGTCAAACCAAACGCGGTTCGGTCGTCGCAAATACGGATCGACTGCCGGCGGTTCAGCCCATCAGAGCGTCCAAGCTCTGCTGATATTTGTCGAGCGCGGCCTGATAGCCGGTCTCATCAGCGGCGTTCTTCACGTCGATGGCGATGACCTGGGTGAACTCCCACCAGCCGCCGGGGATGACGGGCTGCGGAACGGCGTAGGCGCTCTGAGCGGCGTAGGCCACGAGAGCGGGGGTGGAGACGCTGGGATCGGCCTGAGCCTCAAGGTTGGAGGGACCCCATGTAGTCTCCTGGAAGCGCTCCATCTGGCAGTCCTTGCCGGTCAGGTAGAGAGCGAGCTGGTTCAGAGCGGCGCCGGTCTTGGCGTCCTCCTGCGGCTTCACGCCGAGCAGCTTGCAGCCGCTGTAGGAGCCGAGGTGATAGGTCTGTCCGTCGACCTCGAAGGAGGGCAGCTCGGCGGCGCCGAGGTTGTCGCCCAGAATATCGAGCGCGTCTTTGTAGCCCCAGGTGCCGGACACGACGATGGCGGAGCCGTTTGCGAATGCGGACACGTCGGAGCTGTTGTTATATGCGGGGGAGCTGAGGAGCTTCTTCAGACCCTTGCAGGCGATGATGCCGTTGGGGGAGTTGAAGTCATCGTCGATCTTCTCGATGGTGGTGCCGTCCTCGGCGTATGTCCACTCGTTGTGGCAGCCCGCGCCGAAGAAGAAGCTCACGAGATACCATGCGTTATCGTCGAGCTGGAAGGAGAAGAGCTTGCCCGCGGCCTCACAGTCGGCAATAAGAGCCTCCATGCTGCCGAGGTGCGACTCGTCGGTGATGACCGACTTGTCGTAGTACATGAAGTAGCCGTTATCGGAGGTCAGCGGATAGGCATAGAGGTCTCCGCCGGCGGTAGCGGCCATGACAGTACCGGCATCGTTGTTGGCGGTCACGGTCTCGGCGGCGCCCTGACCGAGCTTGCCGACAGCGCCGGCCTGGATCATACGGGAAAGCTGATCCTGTGCGAAGAAGAATATGTCTCCTCCGGCGGCCACGTCGGTTATCATGTTGTTGGCGGCGTCAGCCTCGGAAACGGGCTCCACGGTGGCGTTGATGGTGATGCCGTACTCGTTGGAGCTGTTGAAGTTCCCGATCTGAGTCTTGGTCAGCTCAACGGCGGCTTCGGGGACCCAGACGGTTACGTCATAGGTGCCGGCGAGCTCGCTGCCTGTGTCGCCCTGCTGCTCGCTGTCTCCGCCAGTCTGCTCGTTGTCGGAGCCGCTGCTGCTGCCCTGCTGGGTAGGCTGGGTGGACGGCTCAGAGCTCTGCTCCGTCCCGGAGCCGCAGGCGCAGAGTGCCAGCAGCATGACCAGTGCCAGCAGCAATGCTGTAAATTTTCTTGCTTTCATTTTCTTTTTCTTCCTCCTGTTTTTTATTTTGTCGTCAGTGGAGCCTTATCCCTGCAAAGCAGGGATAAAACATGGGGTACCCCATGTCGCCCTCCAACGGCTAAGATTATAGCAGGTTTTTCCGTCATTGTCCATACATAATTTTTAATGGCGGCTATCTTATTTTGTACAAAAATACAAACACGAATTTGTGCAACTTTCAGAAAATGGGTAAATATACAAAGTGAGCGTCCCTATACGGACGCCCACTTTGTCACATATCCAACAATTTTTTCGCTATCCGGGCGGCTATACCGTCCTCAAGGTGGGCTGAGCCCGCGCCCAAGAACAGATAGTACGCCTCGTCCCCGTAGGTGATGTAGTCGAGCAGGATGCCCTCGCCGGTGTCCGGGTCGTATGCCTCGGCGCCGCCGTCTCCCTCAAGCGGAACGATCTCGTCCCTCATCTCGGACACGTCAACAGCGGGGATGATGAGGATATCCGCCTGGGCAATAGACACCGTGTCAAACATCACATAGTCGAAGGAGTGGACCTGCACCATTTTGATACTCTCCGGCAGGTCGTCCTCCAAAGCCATCGTCAGCTCCACGTCCCGAAGCTCCGGCACATGGCAGTAGATCATCACCTTTTTGTCGTAGGACGTGTCGGTGGCAAGGCCGAAGATCCAGCCCCACAGCAGGACCGACATCAAAGCCCACAAGGCGAAGCTGTGCAGTTGGGAGAGGATGTTTTTCAGCACTCTTTTCATTTTGCCTCCTCCGCCGCCGCCACATAGCCGTGAGCGACATAGACCGCAGTGGCGGGCAGCTCCGCCAGCCGCTCCGCGCGGTTCTCGTGGACGAGCACCCTCCGGGTCTCCGTCTCCGAGGCCACCTCCACCCGGCGGACGGTGATGCTGCCCCGTATCCTGAGCCGCTCGTCCGTCACCGTGACGCGGCCGTCGATACGCTCGCGCGGCTCCGAGCGGAGCATACGGGCGTGGCCTATCTCCTTTTTCTTCGCGTCGACTCCGAAAATCCCGCCGTAGATGCAGACCCATCCGACGACGGTGCTGATGATGACGGCGGCAAGCTCCATCCGCCCGGCGTTTCGGGCGTTTGTCAGAGCCGCGAGAGCGACGCACACGGCGAAGGCGGCGGCTCCGAGGACGACGAGCGCCGTCCGAAGGCGCTTCATCTTCCGCTCCAGAAGGGCGACGTCCTCCTCCGTATACAGCTCTGCCACGTTTTGCTCCATCTCTCCGTCACCTCCTTTTTAACATAGCACAATTTGCCGGGATTTTCAAGGGCGGATGCTCGCCGGACGTTTTTTCGGCTTGACAACCCCCGCGCGCTCGGCTCATAATAAGGAAAAACATCAAACGCGCCCGCTGTCTTTTTTAAGGAGGTACTTATATGAAAAAGCTGTTTCTGCCGCTCCTTGCCCTTCTGCTGCTTCTCTCCGCCTGCTCAGCTCCCGTCGTGACGCCCTCCGCGGGACCCGCGGAAGCTCCGGCCGGGGAGTACGCTGTCTCCGACGTTTCCGTGGAGGACGGCGACCTCACAAGCGACAACTACCGGGTGTTCTACGAGATATTCGTGGGCTCCTTCTCCGACTCCGACGGGGATGGCGCCGGCGACCTGCGGGGCATCATCGATCGGATGGACTATCTAAACGACGGCGACCCCGCCGACGGTCTCAGTCTGGGTATCGATGGCATCTGGCTCTCTCCCATTCTCGCCTCGAAGAGCTACCACAAGTACGACGTGGACGACTATTATAAGGTAGATCCGGCCTTCGGCACCGAGGACGACCTGAAAGAGCTGACAGAGCTCTGTCACGAACGGGACGTGAAGGTCATCATGGATCTCGTCATCAATCACACGGGCAGCAACAACCCGTGGTTTACCGCCTTTACCGCCGCCCATCGGAGCGGCGACACCTCCGATCCCTACTATGACTTCTACACATGGTACCACAAATCGGACGACCTCCCCGGAGGGAGGACCTTCAACCGCATCCCCGGCACGGACGACGTCTATGAGTGCAACTTCTCCGGCGATATGCCCGAGCTGAACTACGACAACGACGCCGTCCGCGAGGCCATGGTGGACGTGGCAAAGCACTATCTGGAGCTTGGTGTGGACGGCTTCCGTTTCGACGCCGCCAAGTACATCTACTACGGCGACAACGAGCAGAGCGCCCGGTTCTGGGTGTGGTACATAGAGCAGCTGAAGGCACTGAAGCCCGACATCTACACCGTAGCTGAGGTGTGGGACGCCGACAGCGTCACCTTCGACTACTTCCCTGCCCTCAACTGCTTCGATTTCACCATGAGCCAAACCGAGGGCAAAATAGCAGCCGCCGCCAAGGGCGGCAGCGTGGACGCCTACACCTCCTATGTGGACGGCTATCTGGATGAGATAAAGGCGCTCAATGGAGACGCCATGATGGTCCCTTTCATCGCCAATCACGACACCGACCGCGCGGCCGGCTTCCTGAGCCCTGCCTCCGGGCAGGCACAGATGGCGGCAAATCTCTACCTGCTCTCTCCCGGCTCCCCCTTCATCTACTACGGTGAGGAGATCGGTATGCGCGGCTCCCGCGGCGGCTCCAATACCGACGCCAACCGCCGTTTGAAGATGGAGTGGGGCGATGGCGACACCGTCTCCGACCCGCAGGGCAGCACCTACGCCGCCGACAACCGGGTCTCCGCCACCGTCCGGGAGCAGCTGAGCGACGCGGGCAGTCTCTACAACTATTACAAGCGTGTGCTTATGGTGCGGAAAGCCAACCCCGCCATCGCCAGAGGCGACTACACGCCGCTCGACTTTGAGGGCACCAAGGTGGGCGGCTTCATATCCGTCTATGGGGATGAGACCGTGGCCGTTATACACAACACCGGGGACGAGGCGGCGGTGGTGGATCTGTCCGCCGCCGGGGTCTCACTTGGCAAGATAAACGGCACCGTCGGCTTAGGGACCGCCTCTCTGGACGGGACTTCCCTCACTCTGGACGGCCAGACCAGCGTGGTGCTGGGTCGGTAAAAACCGCAGACGGGATGCGGGTACGCTTCGGCGGCTGTCAAGCCTTTGCTGGCGCCAAAAGTTCCCTTTTGGTCGGCAACCACGTCCGTTATCGGCGTCAAAGCGGCAAAAAATTGACCCCGGCAACTTGCGTTGCTGAGGCCATACGCCTTGCGGCGGTACGTTGATTTTTGAAAAATCGGGGGTGCAAGGACATAGTGACCTCAAGGAGAGTATACCGCCCTCCGAGACATTGAACAAGCCCGAAAATTTGAGGACCCGCCGATTTTCTCTTTTTCCGCTGAGGGTGCAGGGGCTGGTATGAACCGGAATATGTCAGCTCAAAGCCGAGACGTCCGTTAAAAGACCATGTTGCCTGCCGGGACAGATGTCGTATACCGGGAGACGGTAAGTTGCAGTCTTTTAGGACTGCAACTTATCTGTTGTATGTGAGCTGCACTCTCTTTGAATGGCTGCTGAATTTATTATTGTAGGTCTTTTCCGCGCCGAACGATGGCATTGACAATAGTTGTTCGCGTCACGGACAACTCGCAAAGACCATTCGGGAGCCTCAGCAGGCAGATGGCGGCTTCTCGGTTTCTTTCAATTTATCCTCTCGGTCAGCAGTTTTTGCACGGCACATCGTCTCTTTTGCCGAATTATGCTTCCGGCCTCAAATACAAAAAGGAGCGCGAAAAGCCGTCAGACTTCTCGCGCTCTCTATGAGCATTATTCACACTGAGCGGGCTGCATCGCGCCGGAGGGGACAGGCATCTGCCCTAATCCGAAAATCCGCATCGGGCAGGACGCAGTATGACTACTCCCAGCTCTCCAGCAGCTTCTTCAGTAAGCTTTTCAGCGTCTCCTGTTCCTCGGAGGTGAGGGCAGCGTACAGATCCTGCTTCTTCTCGGGAAGGCTCCGGGCTGCCGCCTTGCCTGCTTCTGTGAGCGTCACGGTCGCCATGCGGCGGTCCTGCTCGCTGCGAGTCTTGACGATATAGCCCTTGGCCTCCAGCTTGGAAAGCAGCTCGCTTACGGAGCCGGGCTGGATGGCCAGTGCGTTCTGAAGCGTGCGTTGGTCGGTCTCCCCCCATGCGGCGAGCAGAGCCAGGACAGTTCTCTGTCCCCTGTCCCGGTCGGTGCGGTGGTGAAGGGCATGGCCGCAGCGGTGCATAAGACCGTTCAGGGAGTCGGGGTCATCAAGGGGCTCCGGGTGAGGGGTGTGATGACCGGGACCGCCCGGCCCATGCCCGTGCGGCCCGCGGCCGAGGTCATGACCCTCGCCATGGCGGTGGCGTTCCTCTCCATCATGGCGATGACCGCCGCGTTCGCCGTGCTCGCCGTGGCCGCCATGGGCGTGGGCTTCGCGGGCGGCGGCACGCTCCTCGGGAGACATGGCGGCGTACGCCGCGCCCCTTTCGCAGCCGGTTGCATCCAGGGGACAGTGCCGGGGGCAGCAGGGGCAGGATCCGCCGGGGTCGGTCTGATAATTCTTGTTTTCGTGGTTATTCATATTTCACCTTTCCTAAGTCAAACATTTTCTTTCGGTACCAAAGAAATTATACATCACTTCGTCTCATTTGTCAAGGTACCAAAATAAAAATTTTTTGGTACCTTGAAATTATCTGCACACCGGCATTGCTTTTACGCGATCCTCCGGCAGGTATGTCGAAGTTTTTTTGCTGCGCAAAGCAGCCCACAGGTAACCGGTGTTTTGCCCGCGGTGTGCGGTAAGGAAAAAGCGTCCAAGCTTCTACGCTTGGACGCTTTGGCTTATTTCCTTATTCGGCCCGCTGCTTCCGGGTAACAAGGGTGTATCATCACCCTCTCCGCTTATAACGGGCAGCCACCGCACAGCCAATCACAAGAACGATCGCAGAAGCACAAAGGAGGACGATCGTTTCTGCCGAAATCGGAGTTCCCGCATCTACAGCTTGTGAAGGATTTTCCTGCCACGGCATATTCCCGGTCGGGGTGCGCATATTTCCTCCACCCACGCGTCCGCCGAAATTCCACCCGTCTTGCGGGATACCGGACTGTGTTCCGTCGCCGTTATCTCCGTTTGTCGGGAGATCCGGCATATTCCCTTGAGGTAAGTCGCAGGGCATGAAACAGTTGATGGCGGGCGGCGGCGTTGCCCTTATCGGCCTTACCCTTGTCCCGCTGCTCT
>CANRIN010000045.1 GCA_947630675.1 uncultured Clostridia bacterium
GTGACACGGTGCTCACGAGCGGCGTCGGCGGGGTATACCCCTCCGGCATAGTGATAGGCAAGATAGTTGACGTGTATGCCTCCGAGGGCAACGTCGGGAGCTACGCCTCGGTGGAGCCGTCGGCGGAGATAGACGACCTCGTGCAGGTGTTCGTCGTCACCGACTTTGATATAAGCGAATGAGAATGGCGGACGCCCGAAGGGCGATAGTGAAGTGGGTGGTGTACGCGCTGCTCCTGCTCACGGTGTTCGTGATGCAGGAGTACATTTTCCCCGCGCTCAGGATATTCGGAGTCGGGCCGGTGTTCATGGGGACGCTCGCGGTCTGCGTCGGAATGTGCGAGGGCGCGGCGGCGGGCGCGGTGTTCGGCGCGGTGTGCGGGGCGATGATGTACGCCTCTCCCGGCTCGAGCGAGCTCATAAACATGTTCGTATACGCCGCGGGAGGCGCGGCGGCGGGGGTGCTGTGCGAGAACATCCTGTCGCGCGGGCTTCCCGGCGCGCTGCTGCTCTCGCTTGCGGCGAACGCCGCGGCGACAGTCATATTTTTCGTTTTCGTGATGTGGATACCGGGCCGCGCAGGCGTCTCCGCGCTCCTGGAGGTCGGCACGGTCGAAACGTTGTACTCCGCGGCGGGGGCGCTCTTTATCTGGCCGGCGGCGCGGGGAATTTCGCTTGCCGCAAATCCGGGAGAAGAGGAGTAGCGCCCGGCGCGGACACAAAACAGGATGTATGCTCCGCGCGGGACGCGCGAGCGACTTTTGACGGCTCCGGATATCCGGACGGCGGGCCGCGGGAGGGAGGTGCGAGCGCCCGATGGAAGGCAAAAAGCTGTATTTCCGGCTTGCGGCGATTGCGGCGTTCACGGCCGCCATCGCACTTGTGATGGTCGTGCGGCTCTACGACATGCAGATAGTCAACGGTCTCAGCTACTCGGAGGAGAGCGAGAAGCGGATAACCCGCACGGTCGAGGTAAAAGCCTCGCGCGGCGAGCTGGTCGACCGCTACGGGCGCAAGCTCGTCACGAACCGTATCGCCTACAACATCGGCTTCGATATGACGCTCCTGCCGGACGGGCGGGAGAACGAGATAATCGCCCGCCTGCTCGAGACGGCGGACGAGTTTTCCGTAGGTCACGAGACCTTCTTCCCGCTCGAACGCACGGCCTCCGGACGGTGGCGCTATTCGGACAGCACTACCGGCAAAAACCGCATGGCGCGGTTCCTTACGGCGATGGGCTGGACCGACGGGGGCGAGCCGGATGCCGGCTGGCAGAGCAGCTTCGGCGCGGACGAGCTCGCGGGAAAGCTCTGCGAGGAGTACGGGGTAGACCCGGAGTCCGAGCGAGCGCGGGAGGTGCTTGCTCTCCGCTGGGAGCTCGACCTGAGAACGCCGCGGATAGGTCTCAACATCGCGCCGTATGTTTTCGCAAACGACGTGCCGGGAGAGTTTATCGCCTCCGTCGCGGAGCGCGACCTGCCGGGCGTGGAGATACTGACCGACACCGTCCGGCAGTACGAGACCGAGTATGCCGCAAACCTACTCGGCCGCGTCACGCCGATATACGACACCGACGACTACGACGCCCTCAAGGAGAAGGGCTACGCGCTCGACGACATGATAGGCCGCGACGGCGCAGAGGCCGCGTTTGAGGACATCCTGCGCGGCGTGGACGGTGTGCGCGTCGAGGAGCGGAGCGAGTCGGGCAGCGTCACGAACGTGATGTACTCCCGTGAGCCTAAGCCGGGCGACAACGTCATGCTCACGATAGACATCCGCCTCCAGGAGGCGGCGGAGAAGGCGCTCGCGAGCCGCATACAGTCCCTCAAGGAGACCGGCGAGGCGGGCGGTTACTACGGCTCGAAGGACGTCGGCGGCGGTGCGGTCGTCGTCGTGGACGTGAAGAACTTCGACATTCTTGCCGCCGCGAATTACCCGACCTTCTCGCTTTCGACCTACTACGAGGATCAGGAGGAGCTCATAAGCGACCCGCTGACGCCGATGGTCAACCGCGCGTTTGTCGGCCACTACGCGCCGGGCTCCACCTTCAAGATGAGCACCGCCGTGGCGGCGCTCGAGACCGGCGCCATCGAGCCCTCTACGCGTATATACGACAAGGGCATCTACACCTACTACGCCCCGAGCTACACCCCCGTTTGCGAGGTGTACCCCGGCTCGCACGGCAACGTCGATGTGATAGGCGCGCTCCGCGTGAGCTGCAACTACTTCTTCTATGAGGCGGGGAGGCTCACCGGCATCGAAAACATGAACCGCTTCGGCAGGGCGCTCGGGCTGGGACAGCCCACCGGCGTCGAGCTGCCGGAGTATACCGGAGTGCTCGCGGGACCGGAGGAGCGCGAGGCCGCGGGCGGGACGTGGTACGGCGGCGACACCATACAGGCGGCGATAGGGCAGTCGGACAACAACTTCTCGCCGCTCCAGCTCGCGGTGTACATCGCGTCGCTCGCGAACCCGGACGGCGTGCGCCTCGACGCGCACCTCCTGAAGTCGGTGCGGAGCTACGACTATCAGGGCACGGTGAGCGAGCACCGCAGCACCGTCCTCGCACAGGTGGACATCTCGGAGGAGACGCGCGCGACCGTGCTCGCGAGCATGCGCGCCGTCACGCAGTTCGGCGGCTCCGCAAACGGCACCTTCGGCAATTACCCGATAGCCGTCGGTGCAAAGACCGGCTCCGCACAGACCGGGCAGGGCTCTGCGACCGGCATCTTCGTAGCGTTCGCACCGTACGAGGACCCGCAGATAGCGGTGGCGGTCGTCGTCGAGCACGCGAACAGAGGCTCGTGGCTCGCCGTTGTCGCGCGGGATGTGATGGACGCGTACTTCCGCACCGACAGCGCCTTCCACACGGCGGAGGCGGAGGGAGGACTTCTGAACTGAAGCTTGTGCAAAACCGATAAAAGGCGAGAGAAAACGCGCCACGGATTTGTCGACATAGTTGACAAATCCGCGGCGCTGTGCTATATTGATTTCGGAGTTGTAATATCTGCGCCGAAGCGCGCATAAAAGGAGGAGTTCAATATGAAAATCGGAATCGGAACCTATTCCTTCGGCGGAATGGCGAGCTATCTCGGACTCGGACCGACGCTGCTCGAGAAGTTCAAGACCATAGCCTCGCTCGGCTTCAAGACGGTCGAGTTGCTGCCCGCGGACCTCGACAACGACATCGAGGACATCAAGAAGTGGCTCGCGGAGACCGGCCTTGAGGTCACCTCCGTCCACGCGGAGCCCACCGAGGAGATAGTAAAGAAGATGGCGGCGCTCGGCGGCAAGGCCGTTATCTGGGCGAGCACCGACTTCTGCAACAAGGCCGAGGCGATAGAGGTCGCTCATATCCTCGACGAGATGGCCGAGATGGCCGCGCCCTACGGCATCAAGGTCGCATACCACAACCACAACAAGGAGTTCTATGTCGACGAGGGCAAGGCTCTGCTCGAGCATGTCATAGAGAACAGCTCGAAGTGCTACTTCCAGCTCGACTGCGGCTGGGCGATGTACGGCGGCCACTCTCCCGCAAACTTCATCCGCCGCTATCCGGGCCGCTTTGTCTCGATACATATCAAGGAGAACTCGAAGGTCATGGGCCCCGGTCCGCAGCCGCGCTCGCGCCACGCCGTTCAGGAGGACCACGGCAATCCGTTCCAGAACATCATGGAGCTGCCGGTCGAGCAGCGCCAGAAGATGCTTGATGACATGGAGAAGCACATGAAGGAGATGGACGCTCAGCGCGCGCACACTCAGTGCCCGATAGGCGCGCCCGAGTCGAACATCGACTGGGTCGAGATAAAGAAGGCCCTCGACGAGACCAGCCCGGACGCGTTCTGGATTGTCGAGCGCGAGGAGTTCTACGGAGACCACGACCAGTGCATCGCGGACGACTGCAAGTGGCTCAGCGAAAACATAAAATAAGTCGGCACGAAACGTGCTCGCTTCGCTGCGCACCATTTCGCGCCGAGGACGCCGGACAGGGCACAGCCCTGCCGGCGTCTTTCGCTACGCTTCGCTCCTCGCGCCTGCGGCGCTTCGAAGCGCGCTCCGCGCAAAGTATTTTCGGCGACGTACACGCCGCCGCCGAAAATGATTAGAATTTATTTCGCGCCGTTGGTGCGCTCCGATGCGTACAAAGTCGGGACGTCGGCGCGAAGCGCCGAGGTCTGATGCGCCCGGTAGGAAGTGCCGGTGCGTAATAAGTCGAGGGGCGCATTCTCTGCGAGGCTTTTTTTCGCAAAATTTGACTATCTACGCAGCCTGCGGCTGCGCCGCGCTTGTTCGCGCGGTTGAAGTTGCTTGCCTATGGCAAGCAACTTCGCGCAGGCGAATTATATCAATGTCTGGCTTTGCCCGCGAAGTGGGCAAAGCTCACGAGGGCTGAATATGTTCCGATGAAGAATTGGTGGGCGCCCTCGTGTTTCCGCGCCGGTTCGCGCGGCTGATGTTGCCGAAGGCAACATCGCGCAGCCGGAATTCATTTCCGGCGAGCATTTCAATCGGAAGGGCTCCCAAACGGCGCTTGCACCGTTTGGGATTCTGATGCGCCCGGTAGGAAGTTACGGTGCGTAACAAGTTGGCGGGTGCCTTGCCGCCGAAAATGATTGATGCAATGCGGAGGCAAAACCGAAAAGTGCGGCTTTGAGGTATCTGCTTCGGTAGAGGGGAGAAGGACTATGAGAACTCTGTTTTTAAGTTCAAACGGTCTGAATGAAAGGACCGCCAAATTGTTTTGGGAATGTATCGGGAAAGAGCCCCAACACACAAAGGTGATCTTTGTCCCAAGCGCCGCTGTAGTAAATGACAGCGCGAGGGAGGGCATTATCGTATGTCTGGAAAGACTTCAAAGCATGGAGATAGCTATAAACAATATCCTGATATATGATCTGGCACTTTTGCTTTCTGACGGATACAAAAGGACATATTCCGATTATGTAGAGGACATCCCCGTGCAGATTCGTGTAATGAGCGCCGAAGAACTTTCCCGGTATGACTTTATTGTTTTTTGCGGCGGAGATGCTTCGGTCCTTCTGAGCGAAATAAACAGAACGGGATTCTCAAAGCCCTTGAAGCAAGCGATAGAAAATGGGCTGGTATATCTGGGTGTCAGCGCGGGAAGTATGATCGCCGCAGGAAATTTTTCCGACGGATTGGGCTATTTATCCAACCCGCTGATACCGCACGCCGAAGAGGACGACCATTGTCGGGAAATATCCGAAAACGAACCGATAAAATTGGCTGATGGGCAGGTCGTATTGATCCGGGGAGATCACGTGGACCTTATCTGCTGACCTGCATTGTGAAATGAATAGAGAAAACAAGAATTGAGCGCCGAAAGAATGCGGGCTCCGAACCGACGGTTCGGAGCCCGATCTTTTGACATGTTTTCACAACAACGAGGATATTTCGACAGAAAGTATACCTGCTGTTTATTTCAGAAGCTCGTCGGGAATGGCGGCCGCCATCATCTTTCCTCCGGCCTTGCTCGGGTGGAGATTGTCGCCGCTGTTCGCCTCGGGAACGTACCAGCCCGGCTTTGCGGGATCCTCGACCGCTGCGGCGAAGTCGACGTAGGCCCCGGACTCCCGTATGTGGGCGTTGGCGGCGAGACGCACGCTCTCCGACTCCTCGTCAAAGCTCGAAAGTCCGCCGAACGGGGTTATCGTGCAGAACACCGGCTCCGCACCGATAGAGCGTATCATCTCCGCGAGCTTTTCCATGCCCTCGATGAGCTCGGGCGCGGTGCAGCGCTCCTCGATAGGCGGGGCGAGCTTCACCTTGTCGTCCGGCTGGCTGATGTCGTTGCAGCCGAGCGCGGCGAAGATGCGCGTAACTCCGGACAGGATCGACGTATCCGGCGCGAAGCGGGTAAGTCCCGCGCGGCCGAAGAACTGCACCTTCGTGCTGCGCGCAAAGTGCGTATCGCGGAGCAGACGGTTTCCGCCGATGCCGAGGTTGAGGAAGCTCACCTTGCCGGGGGTGAGCGCCGCCGTGCGCTCGGCGGCGAAGTCTGTCCAGAGGCGCATCTGCGTTATCGAGTCGCCGAATACGGCTATCGCATGGCAGTCGTCCGATGTGAGCAGGTCGACTGCCGCGACGAGAGGTATCGACTCAAAGTCGTGACCCTCAAACGACGGCTCGGAGTGCAGGTCGCCGTCCCCCACGACCGATTGGAAGACGTTCGAGCAGGTGCGCGGCGTCTCGGGCAGGAAGTAGGTTAGAACGATCGTGTCGGTGTACCGCACGTCGACGGCGGCGGGTTCGGAGGTGAGTGTTCTGCCTGCGGGTATCTCACCGGCGGGGAAGGTGATTTCGGCGCTAGAGACGGCCTTGCCGCCGCGCAGGACGTGTGCCGTGAAACCGCCTATCCCGTAAGGCTCGGGATTTTCGCAGTTGGAGAGCGTGACGCGGAGCGCCGCGCCGTCGAAGCGCGCGGGGAAACCGAAGCGCACGGTGCTGCCCTTGAGCCGCACCTGCCCGAAGTCAAAGAAATTCTGCGGCTGCTCGCGCTGCGCGAGGGCGAATGCCGTTGTCCATTTTGACATAAATATACCTCCTTATATTTATCGCGGAGAGCCGGCCGGGTCGGGCAAACGCCGAAGTGCGTCCGCAGCGCGGAAGGCTCTTCCATCTGTGCCATCCGTTACGAATATTATGATAGCACATCGCCGGAAGCATTGCAAGGCCTTGAAAAAACCGACTTTCTGCATAAAAAGGGGTTGCAGGAAAACGGCTTGTTTGTTATAATAACAAAGTGGTAAAATCTCAACTCGGTGTTTCGGTTCGGAGGTCGCGAAGGTGGGCAAGGCTGTTTTCGTCGCAAGCGGAAAGGGCGGCGTCGGAAAGACGTCCTTTACGGCCGGAGTCGCGTCCTGCCTTGCGGCGATGCGCTTCCGGACGCTTTGTATCGATGCGGACGTTGGGCTCCGCAACCTCGACATCCCGCTCGGGATGAACGACATCACGGCGCTCGACCTCGGAGATGTTCTCCGCAGAGATGCGGCGCTCGGAGATGCGGCGGCGGAGCACCCGGACATACCCGGCCTCTATCTGCTCGCCGCTCCGCCGAGGATGGACGATGAGGAGCTGAGGCTGCTTCCGGCGCTTATCACCTACGCCGCCTCGGCCTACGATTTCTGTCTGGTGGACGGCCCCGCGGGGCTCGGGTCGATAGTGCAGAGCTGCTCAAAGGTGACCGGCACCGGGATAATCGTCACCACTCCGGACAGGACAAGCCTGCGGGACGCGGAGGCGGCGGCGCGGCTCTTTGAGCGCGTCGGCGGCAGGCACCTTGAGCTTCGGCTCGCGCTGAACCGCGCGAGGCCGGCGCTCATGGCATCCGGCGGAGCGCCCAATGCGGACGACGCGATGGACGCGGTCGGCATTTCGCTCATCGGGGTCGTTCCCGAGGACGAGCGAGTGATAGCAAGCTCGAACAGGGGCGAGGCGCTCGTGCTCACCACTTCGGACGGCGCGGCGGCCGCGTTCCTGCGTATCGCAAAGCGGCTCGTGGGCGAGAGCGTTCCGATAGCGAAGGAGTTCCTGAGATAGCCCGCGCTGCGAGGGACGCCGCATGCGGAGACGGTACAGATACATAAGTACATAGGTTGGCAGCGGGCCGGACCCGAAAAAGGGATACGGTTCCGGCACGACCCGGAAACAGAGAAAAGAGAGGGGAACAGGACAGATGAATATTGCGCTTATTGCACACGATGAGAAAAAGGAGCTTATGGTGCAGTTCTGCATCGCCTACTGCGGGATACTTTCCAAGCACTCGCTCTGCGCCACCGGCACGACCGGAAAGCTCGTGAGTGAGGCGACCGGCCTTCAGGTGCAGAGGTTCCTCACCGGCCGTCAGGGCGGCGATCAGCAGATCGGCGCGCGGATAACCTACAACGAGATAGATATGGTCATATTTCTCCGTGACCCGCTCGACCCGATGAGCGACACGGATATCCAGGGACTCCTGCGCCTCTGCGACCTGAACACGATACCGATGGCGACGAACGTCGCCACCGCGGAGATGCTCATACTCGGCCTCGAGAGGGGCGACCTCGACTGGCGCAACATTACCGTCGGCAGATAGACCGGCGTTTCGGAGGGGTCACATGTCGGGAATACCGGAAAATGTGCGGATAGTCGTGGATACGGATCACATCCGGATGAAGCGGCCGGACTTTATCCGGGCGGAGCGCGGTGACCTTGACACAGTCATAGCTCTGTACCGTGAGGCAAGGAATGCCGCACCGCCGGGGCTTGCGGAGGCTCTTCCCATGTACGACCGCGTTGAGCGGGACGTCGAGGAGGGTCTTCTCTGGTACACCCGCAGGGACGGGGTCGTCACGGCGGCGTGCGCCGTGACGCCGGAGCCTGTATTCGGCCTCGAGTGGGAGGTCGAGGAGCGCGACGAGCACCTCGGGCGCTTTCCCGGAGAGAACTGGTTCCGCCCGGGAAAGAGCTTTATCAGCGCGCTGAGGCAGGCCGCAAAGCCCGGCCCGGGCAGAGAATGGCGGGTGGGCGAGATAACGCTCCTCGCGGCGATGCTCGCGCGGAACTGCGGAATATACGAGCTCAGAACAAGAAATATCTGCGACGACCTGCCGACAAGCCGTGTGCTCAGCACTTACGGATGCCGGCTTGTCGGTGCGTGCAGAGATACGGACGGCCTGCGCTGGTACGGCTACTCCAGGTACTGCGGAGGCCTCCGCGCGGACGATTTTTCGTACGTCTACCGCCCGCTGCGGGAGGAGTACAACGGAGACGGACGCAGCCGCTTCGACTACGCGCGGAGCGCGGAGGAGCTGGAGCGCCGCCGCGCGGAGGAGCACAGAAAAGACGATCTTATGGAGGATATGTAATGGGAGAGATAATGACGCCGCGTATCCTGAGCGGCTTCATAGAGCTGCTGCCGGGGGCGCAGCTCCGTTTTGACGAGATGCGGAGGATAGCGGAGGATGTGTACGAGTCTTTCGGCTTCGTGCCGCTCGACACGCCCGCGATAGAGCTCAGCGAGATACTTCTCGCGAAGGGCGGCGGAGAGAGTGACAAGCAGATGTACCGCTTCACGAAGGGCGAAAACGACCTCGCGCTCCGCTTCGACCTCACCGTGCCGCTCGCGCGGTACGTCGCGCAGCACGCGGGGGAGCTCTCTTTCCCGTTCAAACGCTATCACATCGGAAAGGTCTACCGCGGCGAACGGCCGCAGAGGGGACGCTTCCGCGAGTTCTATCAGGCGGATATCGACGTAGTGGGCGACGGCTCGCTCGACATTATGAACGACGCCGAGATGCCCGCGATAATATACAAGGTGTTCACCCGCTGGGGCATCACCTGCTTCCGCATACGCATAAACAACCGCAGACTGCTCGGCGGGTTCTACGAGAGCCTCGGCCTTGGCAGCCTCTCGGCGGATATAATGCGGACGGCGGACAAGCTCGAGAAGATAGGCGCGGAGAAGGTCCGCGCGATCTTCACGGACGACCTCGGGATACCCGCCGACAAGGCGGACGAGATACTGTCGTTCATGGCGCACTCCGGGGAGAGCGGCGAGACGCTTGCGTTCCTCGAGACGCGGCGCGGCTCGAACGCACTTTACGACGAAGGGCTCGACGAGCTCCGCAAGGTCGTCGAGGGCGTCCGCGCCTTCGGCGTGCCGGACGAAAACTTCGCCGTCGACCTCACCATTTCACGCGGCCTCGACTACTACACCGGCACGGTGTACGAGACGACGCTGCTCGACTACCCGGAGATAGGCTCGCCCTGCTCCGGAGGACGCTATGACAACCTCGCCTCGAACTACACCGAGCGAAAGCTTCCCGGCGTGGGCATTTCAATAGGTCTCTCGCGGCTCTACTGGGCGCTCTGCGACATGGGGCTCGTCGATACCGAGACGCAGCGCTCGACGGCGGACGTCCTCGTGATACCGATGACTTCCGACCGCGCGGGGGCGATAGCGGCGGCGGAGGCGTTCCGCCGCGCGGGCGTGAGGACGCAGGTGTACTTTGAGGAGAAGAAGTTCAAGGGCAAGATGAACTACGCGAACCGGCTCGGTGTGCCGTTTATCGCCATCATCGGCGAGGACGAGCTCGCCGCGGGCGAGGTGTCCCTGAAGGATATGCGCTCGGGCGAGCAGCAGCGCCTGAAGCCGGAGGACGCGGCAAATCTCGTGGCAAGCATTCTGCTCATGGAGAAGAAGCGCCCGATAGTGGCGGAAAAATGACGGAAATTCCGGCGGGAAGGCTGTTCGCCGTGCCGCCGGCCGAAATATATTGGAGGCGTTAAGACCATGGTACAGTCCAGAACACACAACTGCGGCGAGCTCCGCATGGAGAACGTGGGCGAGACCGTCCGTATATGCGGATGGCTCGAGAACCTGCGCGAGGTGGGCTCGGAGCTCGCGTTCGCGGTGCTCCGCGACTTCTACGGCACCACTCAGGTAGTGCTCGAGACCCCGGAGCTCATAGCCGAGTTCAAGGCGCTCAACAAGGAGTCCACCGTTGCGGTGGACGGCGCTGTGCGCGAGCGCGCGAGCAAGAACCCCAAACAGCCGACGGGCGACATCGAGGTCGTCCCGACGAAGATGGAGGTCCTCGGTCGCTGCCGCTATAACGAGCTGCCCTTTCAGATAAACCGCTCGAAGGAGGCGGACGAGACCGCGCGCCTCAGGTACCGCTTCCTCGACCTTCGGAACCCCGAAGTGAAGAAGAACATCGTGCTCCGCTGCCAGGTCGTCGCGGCGCTCCGCGCGGCTATGACCGAGCAGGGATTTCTCGAGATAACGACGCCGATACTCACCGCGTCGAGCCCCGAGGGTGCGCGCGACTACCTTGTCCCGAGCCGCAACCACCCCGGCAAGTTCTACGCCCTTCCACAGGCGCCGCAGCAGTTCAAGCAGCTGCTCATGGCGAGCGGCTTTGACCGCTACTTCCAGATAGCGCCCTGCTTCCGCGATGAGGACGCGCGCGCCGACCGCTCCCCCGGCGAGTTCTACCAGCTGGACATGGAGATGGCCTTCGCCTCTCAGGAGGACGTGTTCGGTGTGCTCGAAGCGGTCCTTCCCCCGATATTCACGAAGTTCGGCAAGTACCCCGCGTCCGCTCCGTTCAAGAGGATACCCTACCTCGAGGCGCTAGAGAAGTACGGCTCGGACAAGCCCGACCTCCGCATACACCTCGAGCTGACGAATGCGACAGAGGCGCTCGGCGGCTGCGGCTTCGGACCGTTCGAGGGCGCGAACATCTACGCCGTCGTCGCCCCCGGCTTCAATCACCCGCGCAAGTTCATAGACAAGCTCATAAGCGACGTGGAGGTGCAGACCGCCGAGAAGACCTACTGGTTCCGCCTCGACGAGAACGGCGAGCCGGTCGGCGGAATAGCGAAGTTCGTCGCGCCGATAAAGGACGCCGTCACGGCGGCGCTCGGACTGAAGCCGGGCGACTTCGTGGGCATAGCCGCGTCCCCCGCGCGTCTCACGGCGCAGAAGACCGCCGGCGCGCTGCTGAAGCTCATCGGAAACGCCTGCGACGAGTACATCGACCGCGAGCGCTACGAGTTCTGCTGGATAGTCGACTTCCCGATGTACGAGATCGGCGAGGAGTCCGGCGAGCTGGAGTTCTGCCACAACCCGTTCTCGATGCCGCAGGGCGGCCTCGAGGTCCTGAAGAAGGCCGAGGCGGGCGAAATAGACCCGCTTTCGATACTCGCGTACCAGTACGACCTCGTCTGCAACGGCGTTGAGCTGTCGAGCGGCGCGGTGCGGAACCACGAGCCCGAGATAATGATAGAGGCGTTCAAGTTCGTCCGGCTCGACGAGGACGCCGTCAAGAGCAAGTTCCCCGCGATGTACAACGCGTTCTGCTACGGCGCGCCGCCGCACGCGGGCATAGCCCCCGGCGTCGACCGCATGGTGATGCTGATGGCGGGCGAGGAGTCGATACGCGAGGTCATACCCTTCCCGATGAACAAGAACGCTCAGGACCTGATGATGAGCGCCCCGAGCGAAGTGACGCAGAAGCAGCTCGACGAGCTGCACATCGCCATCACGGCTGTCGAGGAGGAGTAAAGCCATCCCCGGACATACAGAGGAGGTAAAGCCATGAGCGATATGCTTGTCAACCTTTACGACGCCGAGCTCGAGCCCGACCTTGCGCGCCCCTCGCTCGAGGGTGTGCGGTTCCTCCGGCCGATAGCGCCGAGCAAGGGCAAGGTGCTGGAGTTCATCCGCGAGAACTTCTCGGACGGATGGGCGCACGAGTGCGAGGCGGCGTTTGCCGAGTCGCCCGCGCGATGCTGGATAGCGGTTGCGGACGGCAAGGTCGTCGGCTTCGCGTGCTATGACGCGACGGCGCGCGGTTACTTCGGCCCGACCGGCGTTCGGGAGGATATGCGAAAGCGCGGCATCGGCGCCGCGCTGCTGCGGCTCTGCCTCCGCTCGATGCGGGACATGGGCTACGGCTACGCGATAATCGGCTGGGCGGCGGAGGACGCGAAGCCGTTCTACTCCCGCGCGGTAGGCGCGAAGGAGATAGAGGGCTGGACGCAGGAGAAAAGCGTCTACTCGAAGATATTCTGAGCCCGCGCGGCCCGTCGAAGTGTGAAAAAACAGGCCGGCACGAGCTGCCGGCCTGTCCGTTTGTCCGGCGGGAACGCGCCGGATGCGAGAGGGGAGAAAGCTTATGTTTCGTAAGATGAGAAGAAGCGCGCAGGAGCTCGGCCGCGAGGTCTGCGAGGAAATACTTTCGCGCGGGACGAGCGGCGTGCTCGCCGTCCTCGGCGACGAGGGGTACCCCTACGCCGTTCCGCTGAGCTATGTGTTCGCGGACGGAAAGCTGTACTTCCACTGCGCAAGGCAGGGACATAAGCTCGACGCCGTCCGCGCGTGCGACAAGGTGTCCTTCTGCGTCGTGGATAAGGACGACGTCGTGCCGGAGGAGTACACGACCTATTTCCGCAGCGTGATAGTCTTCGGGCGCGCCCGTGTGCTCGAGGACGCGGCGGAGATACGCGCGGCGCTCGAAAGGCTCGGGCGGAGGTACCACCCGTCGGACAGCCCGGAAGGTCTCGCACATGCGATAGACCGCGAGCTCGCGGCCGTCGCCGTCATAGAGCTCACGCCGGAGCATATCACCGGCAAGGAGGCGCGGGAGCTCATGAAGCGCCGCAAGGAAGGCGATAAAGAATAGAGGAAACGGGCGGTGCGAATTTCGCACCGCCCGTTTTTCAGTCTACGTTTTCGCTTGCCCGCATGGCGAGTATCGTGCGCTCAAAGAGCGTATCGAGATCCCAGCCGAGCATCTCCGCGCCGTCGCGTATCACGTCGCGCGAGCAGCCGGCGGCAAACTTTTTGTCCTTGAACTTCTTCTTCAGCGACGAGACCTCGAGGTCGCTTACGCTCTTCGACGGGCGCATCATTACAGCCGCACCGATAAGGCCGGTGAGCTCGTCCGTGGCGTACAGCACCTTCTCCATATCGTGCTCCGGCTTTATGTCGACACAGAGACCGTAGCCGTGGCTCGCGGTCGCGCGGACGACGCGCTCGTCTATCCCGAGCCCTCGCATTATCTCCTGACTCTTTACGCAGTGCTCCTCCGGCCAGCGCTCGAAGTCCAGGTCGTGCAGGATGCCGACCGTCTGCCAGAAGTCCGCCTCGTCCCCGTAACCGAGCTCGACCGCGAACCACCGCATAACGTCGCCCACTATCCGCGCGTGTTTTCTGTGAAATTCACCCTCATTGTATTCCTCGACAAGGCGCAGAGCCTCTTCGGGAGTCGGTACCATTTCAGTCACCTCCGTGAGAATTCGTGCTGTTGTGATTATAGGCGAAACGCGGCGCAATGTCAATAGACGGGAGGCGGCAAAACTGCGGAGAATGTTGTAAAGGTTTGCCGCAGGTGATATAATAGGTCAAAAGACGGTCTTACGGCGACAATACGAAACTCAAATAAGGGGTGGCGTCGATGAATATTAAAAAGCCTCTCATTGAACATGTGCTCTATCCTCTGATGGAGAAGCGGCGCGGGAACACCGTGCGCGCGAAGGTTCGCGAGCTGCAGTCCACCGAGCGCCTCGGCGCGGACGAGCTGCGGAAGAGGCAGACTGCGGCGCTCACGGAACTTCTGCTTCACTGTGCGGAGCATGTACCGGCATACAGAGAGAGCGGACTCACGGCGGACGGGATAAGGTCCGACCCGTGGGGGAGCCTTGCAAAGATAGAACCGCTCTCCAAGGAGGCGTTCCGCGAGAGGCCGGATGACTTCCTTGCGGACAACGTACCGCAGTCCGCGCGCATCGCGAACCACACCGGCGGCTCCACCGGCCTTCCGCTCCGCTTCTTCATGTCGAGAGACCAGGTCGAGCGGTACGAGGCGGCGCGCTGGCGCGGCCTCGGATGGTATGGGATAACCTTCGGCAGCCGCAGCATCATGGTCTGGGGAAACCCGGTGGAGCTCAGCGCGAACGCGCAGAAAAAGGAGCAGCTCCGGGAGCGTCTG
Organism: uncultured Clostridia bacterium; assembly: GCA_947630675.1. Taxonomy (GTDB): domain Bacteria; phylum Bacillota; class Clostridia; order Oscillospirales; family JAAYOS01; genus CANRIN01. Next base: position 14,498 of record CANRIN010000045.1, read on the forward strand.
CTGAAAAACCGGCAAATCCTGTCTGCCTACACCCTCTCCGAGCAGCACGCGCCGGAGTATCTGAAGCTGCTCAACCGCTATAAGCCGGAATATCTCTACGGCTACTCCTCCGCCCTCGCGGAGTTTGCGCGCATACTGAAGCCTCACAGGGAGCGGCTGAAGGTGCGGCTGAAGGCCGTGGTCTCCACCTCCGAGATACTTTTCCCGTGGCAGAGCGAGATAATAGGGGAGACCTTCGGGTGCCCGGTGGTCGACGAGTACGGCGCGCGCGATGCCGGCATCCTCGCGTATGCCTGCCCCGAGGGGAGGCTGCATATTACCGCGGAGAACGCGATAATCGAGGCGCTTGACCCGGTGACGCTTGAGCCGCTGCCGCCCGGCAGGGAGGGTGTGCTCGCCGTCACCGACCTGTACAGCCGCGCTCAGCCCAGGCTCAGATACCTGCTCGGCGACGTGGGCGCGGTCTCGCAGGAGACATGCAGCTGCGGGCTCGGGCTTCCGATACTCGAGACGCTTGTGGGCCGCGAGAATACGATGCTCGTCGGCCCGAACGGTGAACTCGTTCACGGCACGGTTGTCAGCCGCATAGCTCAGGCGCACGCCGGGGTGAAGGGATACAGATTCGTGCAGACGGCAGAGAGCACCGGCGTGCTCTACCTTGTGACGGAGCAGGGCGCGCATGCCGCGGAAGAAATAGCGGCGGAGATAGGCCGTGTGCTCCCCAACGTGGAGATAACGACGCAGCTCGTCGATAAGATCGAGCCCTCCGCGTCCGGGAAGATGAGCTATGTTGTCCGGGAGTTCGACCTTCCGAAATGACGCGCGGCGCGGAGCGTGGGCGGCGTCCCGCCCTATCCGCGCGGAGTGACCGCCTCCGAGGCGGAAAACGTATGAAAAGGGGAGAGATAAGATGAAGGTCCTGTTTATAGGCAACAGCCACACCTTTGTGCACTATGTGCCCGCGCGGGTCGCGCACTTCTGCGCGGAGCACGGGGAGCCGGTCGACGCGGTGATGCTCACACATCCCGGCATGGGGCTCGACTGGCACCTCAAGCAGTCGCAGACATACTTCAACCTGATATGCGGAGGGTATGACGCGGTGGTGCTCCAGCACAACGCCCATCCGTTCCCGGGGCGGGACTCGCTGCTCGCCGCCGGCAAGGCGATGGCGGCCATCACCCCCGAAGGGACGAAGATATACCTCTACATGACCTGGACCGAGAAGCGCAACCCCGAGGGGCAGGACGCTATGTGCGAGGCGTACGACGCCCTCGCGGCGGAGATCGGCGCGGCCGTCTGCCCGGTGGGACGCGTGTGGTGGCCGCTCGTGCGCGCGCACCCGTCCGAGGAGTTCTACTTTGCCGACGGAGAGCACACCTCGCCGCTCGGCGCGTCGCTCGCGGCGGCGGTCATAGGCCGCACGCTGCTCGGCCTTGACGCCGACCCTGCGTCCTGCTACGCGGATGCGAAGGAGCTCGAGAAGCTGGAACTCGACCCGCGCATGATAGACCTCGTCCTGCGCGACGGGAAATACGGCATGGAATAAAAACGCCCGAGCGTTTCCGGCATGCGGCGGCAAAAAGGGAGGGGCTTTCGCCCCTCCCTTCTCGTTTTATTTGCCTTGCGGTTGGCTTTGCCGCTTACTTCGCGACGTTCTCGCAGAAGCGCGTGAGCATCGCGGCGGCCTGCGCACGGATAGCGGTGCCGTCAGGAGTAAGCTTGGTCTCGGAGGTACCCTTGATGATACCCTCGGCCACAGCCCAGCTCATCGCGGTGTCCGCCCATGTGCTGACGGTGCCGGCGTCGGTGTAGCTTGCGAGGTCGTCAGTCGCCGTTACGTCGTACTCCTTGTACTCGGCGTAGCGGTAGAGGATAGCCGCAGCCTCCTCACGCGAGAGCTCGCGGAGCGGACGGAACGTATCGTCGCCGTAGCCGTTCACTATCTCGTTCGC
>CANRIN010000046.1 GCA_947630675.1 uncultured Clostridia bacterium
CTTTAACCGCGCATAAGCGCGGGGCGGGGCTTTGCCCCGCCGGAAGACGCCGAGGCCATACAAAAACATCCGCAGGCTGTGCCTGCGGATGTTCTGCAAACCAATGTAACTTACTTGAGCTCGACCTTTGCGCCGGCCTCTTCAAGCTTGGCCTTGATGGCCTCGCCGTCTGTATTCCCAAAAAGTCTAAAAGACTTTTTGGGAGCCCTTTCGATTTAAATGCTCGGGGCGAATGAATCGCCCCTGCGCAAAGTTGTTTGCCTGCGGCAAACAACTTTAACCGCGCATAAGCGCGGGGCGGGGCTTTGCCCCGCCGGAAGACGCCGAGGCCATACAAAAACATCCGCAGGCACAGCCTGCGGATGTTTTGCAAACCAATGTAACTTACTTGAGCTCGACCTTTGCGCCGGCCTCTTCGAGCTTGGCCTTGATGGCCTCGGCGTCTTCCTTGCTCGCGCCTTCCTTGACGGCCTTCGGGGCGTTGTCGACGACTTCCTTGGCCTCCTTGAGGCCGAGGCCGGTGACCTCGCGGACGACCTTGATGACGGCGATCTTGTTCGCGCCGATCTCGGTGAGCATGACGTCAAACTCGGTCTTCTCCTCGGCAGCGGGAGCGGCAGCGCCGGCGGCAGGAGCCGCGACGGCAGCGGCAGCGGCGGAAACGCCGAATACCTCTTCGAGCTCGTGGACCATGTCCGCCAGTTCGAGAACGCTCAGATTCTTGATCTCTTCGATGATAGCAGTTACTTTTTCGCTTGCCATTTTAATTTGCCTCCTTAAAGCAGATTGATTTCAGCAGATGTGTTTTACTCCGCGGGCGCAGCCTCGGGAGCGGTCTCCTCGCCGCCTGCCGGCGCGCCGCCCTTCTCGGCGGCCTGCTGCAGTACGAACGCGAAACTGGAGATAGGCGCAAGCAGGGTGCCGAGCACCTGAGCGATAAGCGCCTCCTTGGACGGGATAGCGGCGATGGACTTTATCTCGTCGATGCTCATGATGCGACCTTCAACGAAGCCGCCCTTGATGGAGATGGGGCAGGTCGGGTTCTTCGAGATGAACTGGTCGACTATGCGCGACGGAGCGATGGAGTCTTCCTTGCTTATCGCGATGGAAGTCGTACCGTTCAGCAGGGGATCGAGCTCCTCATATCCGCAGCTGTTTATAGCGAAGCGGAGCAGAGTGTTCTTCACGACCGCGTAGTCAACGCCGCTCTCGCGCATCTCCTTACGCAGTCTCGTGTCCTGCTCGACGGTGATGCCCTTGTAGTCAACGATGACGGCGCTTGCCGCACCCTTCAGCTTCTCGGTCAGATCCGCGACGAGAGCCTTCTTCTGTTCAAGAACATTTGCGTTTGCCAAAATTTTCACCTCCGTGAATTAGGATACGGGGCAATGAAAACGCCCCCGTGTTCACACACAGGGGCGCGAAAATGCTATACATTCAGGCGCTTCCTCGGCGGGACGGCCGAACCGTTTGCGACCAGAAGGTCTCCTGCTGTCTGCGGAACACTACGTTATTATAGCGTCTCCGGAGCCTCATGTCAAGAGGGAAACGCTTTTTTTCGGGAAAACCTCCGAAAACCGGGAAGCTTTACCTCGCTCAGACCATCCTCGAGGAGTTGATCTTCACGCCGGGGCCCATCGTCGAAGCGACGACGCAGGAGCGGACGTACTGGCCCTTCGCGGCGGCGGGCTTCGCACGCAGGATAGCGCCCATCAGGGCGTCGAAGTTCTCGGTGAGCTTCTCCGCGCCGAAGGAGACCTTGCCGATGGGGCAGTGGATGATGTTCGTCCTGTCGAGACGGTACTCTATACGGCCTGCCTTAGCCTCGGTGACGGCCTTGCCGACCTCGTTTGTGACCGTGCCGGCACGGGGGTTCGGCATGAGGCCCTTCGGGCCGAGGACACGGCCGAGACGGCCGACGAGACCCATCATGTTCTGGGCGGCTATGACGACATCGAACTCGAAGAAGTTCTCCTTCTGGATGCGCTCGACGAGATCCTCTGCGCCGACTATCTCGGCGCCGGCGGCGAGAGCCTCATCGGCCTGCTCGCCCTTGGCAAAGACAGCCACGCGGACGTGACGGCCGGTGCCGTGGGGAAGGACTATCGAGCCGCGGACCTGCTGATCCGCATGGCGGCTGTCGACGCCGAGGCGGACGTGCAGTTCGACGGTCTCGTCGAACTTGGCCTTTGCGGTCTTGGTGACGAGGTCGAGAGCCTCCGCGGGCTCGTATGCCGCGTTACGGTCGTAGAGTTTTACGCTGTCAGCGTACTTTTTACCTTTAAACACTGTTAATATCCTCCTTTAGTGGTTCGGTCGGAAAATATTCCTCCCACTTATCGCGCGGGCTGCCCGCGCGGTCAAACGCTTAGTCGCCTACGAGAATGCCCATGCTGCGGGCGGTGCCGGCGATCATGCTCATGGCCGCCTCGATGGAGCCGGCGTTGAGGTCGGGCATCTTCATCTCGGCGATCTTGCGGACGTCCTCCTTCGAGATGGTGGCGACCTTCTCCTTGTTGGGAGTGCCGGACGCGGTCTCGATATTGCACGCCTTCTTGATAAGCACCGGAGCGGGCGGGGTCTTGGTGATAAAGGTAAACGAGCGGTCGGCATAGACGGTGATGACCACCGGGATGACAAGACCGGCTTCATTCTTGGTGCGCTCGTTGAAATCCTTGGTGAACGCGACGATGTTGACGCCGTGCTGACCGAGCGCCGGACCTACCGGAGGGGCAGGGGTCGCCTTGCCGGCGGGTATCTGGAGCTTAATAACGCCTACTACTTTCTGAGCCATTTTATAATGACCTCCTTGGTAAAATGTGGTGAATGCGGAGAATTATCTCCTCCCACGAACGGGACCTGTAAAAGAAATCTGTGCTTATATCGGTTCCACCTGGTCGAGCTCGAGCTCGACGGGCGTATCGCGCCCGAACATGCTTATCGTGACGCGGACCTTGTTCTTCTCCGGAGAGACCTCCTCGACGGTACCGATAAAACCGTCCAGAGAACCGTCGGTGATGCGGACGCTGTCGCCAGTGTGGTAGTCGACCGTGAGCTGCTTCTGCTCGACGCCGAGGGAAGCTATCTCCTCGTCGGTGAGGGCGACGGGCTTGCCCCCCGGACCCACAAAGCCGGTGACTCCGCGGATATTGCGGACGATGTGCCAGCTGTCGTCGTTCATTATCATCTTGACGAGGACGTAGCCGGGGAACATATTGTGCTCGCGCTCGACAGTCTTCGAGTTCTTGACCTCCTGAACGGTCTCGGTCGGGATACTCACCTCCATGATGTAGTCATGGAGCTTGCGGTTCTCAACGGTCTGGAGTATGGTAGCGGCGACCTTGCTCTCGTAGCCGGAGTAGGTATGCACGACGTACCACTTTGCTTCTTCAGCCATTTTCTTCGCTCCTTAAGCGACGCCTGCGCCGGGGTTGACGAGGTTTATCAGAAGCGACACACCCTCGGACGCGGCAAGACTGAACAGCGCGATGACGGCTCCGACAAGAATGCACACCACTATGACGACAGCGGTGTTGTTTACCGTCTGCTTGGGGGTAGGCCAGACGACCTTCTTCAGCTCGCTCTTCAGCTCGCGGAACCACTTTGCGATACGCTTGCCGCAGCGGACGAAGAAATTCGGCTTCTTCTCCTTATCCTTTGCCATCCGGTTACCTCGCTTCCTTGTGGACCGTATGCTTGTGGCAGAAACGGCAGTACTTCTTCATTTCCAGACGGTCGGGATCGTTCTTCTTGTTCTTCATGGTGTTGTAGTTGCGCTGCTTGCACTCGGAGCAAGCCAGAGTGATCTTAACGCGGTTAGCAACAGCAGCCATATTAGCGGCACCTCCTTAAAAAATTTGCCTCCCTTTGGGGCGGGATTTCTGCGGCGGAAAAGCCTGTCGGCAGCTTTTTTTGCACACAAAAAAAGAACCCCACACAAAGGTACGATAATCATACCACGGCGAGGGGCTCTTTGTCAAGACAAATATAGAAAAATCTTTTGCTTTTTTACGCTTTCGGCGCGGGAAACGCGTCTGCGGAGAGGTTTTTGCGATGCACGGCGGCGGGAACGCCCGCGTGGGAGTCATACCGAAATGCGAATCGACAACATAGCGAGCATAGTGATGATATCACCGCCAACCGTGACTGTCAAGAGCGGATGAGATCTATGTCGTCCCTGCCGGAGATAATCGACGCGACGACCTTCACGAACTCCTCCTCCGTGAGGCGGTCCGCCGCGACCGACACCTGCGCGCCGTCCAGCTCGAAGTCCGCAAGGTAGACGTCGTACCACCCGGCGGGCTCGTGCGTCTCCGGGTCATAGGGGCCGTAGGAGAGCGAACAGTGGCCGAAGACCACCTCCGTGCCGAAGACGTCGCTTGTCTTGGTCGAATCGGTCATGTAGATGCAGCAGCGGCCGAGGCCGAGCTTCGACGCGATCACCGTGAAGCCGCGCTTTATAAAGTCGGGATAGTCCTCGTCACGGTAGGTGAGGTACAGCTCGTCCCACACGACTTCTCCGCTCTCTCTGTTTACGGTCGCCTTCAGGCCGCCGTCCGAGATGGGCGCGAGGTCGCCGGGCCGCCACGCGGGCGCGAAGCTCCGCCCGAAGTACTCCTCCACGGCGTCCGCGTCCCAGCGCTCGTCGCGGTAGAGCGCGGGGTCGTAGTAGGGGGCAACGTCGCTTACGAGGCCCTCCTGCTCGTTGATGTATATAGCGTCCACGTCTAGAAGGAGCGCCTCCGGCGCGTCCGGGGCCGCCGGAGAATCGGAGGCCTGCGGCGCGCGGCTCGGGAGCAGGTACGGGCTTTCGACGGGACCGGGCTCGCCCGAGCCGAGCAGAACGTCACCCTCGGACGCTCCGCGCCGCAGCGAAGCGAAAAACACCGACGCTATGAGCGCGGCGGCAAAGCACGCCGCTACTGCGACACCGATATGCCGCGGGCGACGCTCCGTCTCCGCGACGAACGCTATTCGCTTGCCCTCCGCGCCGGCGACCATCGCCTCCGCGACGAACCGCTCGTCTATGCCGCCGAGACTTTTCAGCAGATTTTCTCCGTTCATACGTTGAATCCCTCGCTTTCAAGATACTTTTTGAGACGCTTCCGGAGGCGGAAAAGGGTGGTCTTGACCTTGCTCTCGCCTATGCCGAGGCGCTGCGACACTTCGCTGATGCTGTCGGCAAACCAGTACCGCCGCAGGAAAATGACGCGCTGCTCCGCCGGAAGCTCTGCAAGGAAGCGGTTTATCGACTCCGAGAGCTCGCTTTCGTCCGCCTCGCCTCTGCTCCGGGGGTCGGGGATGCATAGCTCCATCTCCGCCGTGAGCTCGACGAGCTCCGCCGAGCGCTTCTGCGCGCCGCGCCGCTCCAGCCGCTCGAACGCGGCGCGGCGGCAGATCCCCGCAAGATACGCGCCGAGACTTTCGGGGCGCGCGGGCGGGATGGCGTTCCACGCGCGGAGGAGGGTATCGTTAAGCGTCTCCTCCGCGTCCTCGCGCGAGCCGAGGAGCCGCCGCGCGAGGCGGAGCAGCGCCGCGCCGTACTTCTCGCTCGCCTCCGAGATCGCCGCCTCGTCCCGCTCGAAGAAGAGCTTCGTTATACTTTCGTCGTCCAAGCTGCTGCCTCCTTTCGTCCTCACCCTGTAAGTGGGGTTTTGAAGCGCCGGGGTCACATCCGAAAACGAAATTTTCCGAAAAAAGAGCGGAGACCGCACGGGCCTCCGCTCTGTATGTATGAACGGACTTACTTTTTGAGGTACCTGTCAAACCACTTCAGCATCTCGTCGAGGCGGGAGATGCGGTTCTTCGGCTTGCCGGAGCGTGAGAGCTCGTGGTTCTCGTCCTTGAAGATGCAGAGCCGCGCGTCCACGCCGTTGCGGCGTATCGCGTTGTACATCTGTATGCCCTCGGCAAACCAGCAGCGGAAGTCGTGGTCGGAGCAGATGAATATCGTCGGAGTGACGCACTTGTCCGCGTACTTCAGCGGCGAGTGCTCCCAGAACACATCCGGACCCTGCCACGGGTCGGTCTCCATCTGGGTGAGGTTGTGGTAGTGGCCGATATCGGTCGTGAGGCACTTGGTGAAGTAGTTCGAGATGGAGCGCTGGCTCGCGGCGGCGGCGAAGCGGTCGGTGTGGCCGATTATCCAGTTCGTCATGAAGCCGCCGTAGCTCCCGCCGAGGACGCCGAGCCGCTTTTCGTCAAGCTCCGGCTCGCGGGCGAGCACTTCGTCGGTAAACTCCATGATGTCGCGGTAGTCTATCGTGCCGAGCTTACCGGTGACGTCGGCAAACTCGCTTGTCCGTCCGCTCGACCCGCGCGGATTGCAGAAGAAGACGTAGTACCCCTGCGCCGCGTAAGCCTGCATCTCATGGTTGTAGGCGACGTTGTAGGCGGCCTTCGGGCCTCCGTGTATCTCGAGAAGGCCGGGGTAGCTGCCGCCCTTTTCCCAGCCGGCGGGCTTTATCACAAAGCCCTCTATCTCCACACCGTCCGAGTTCGTGAAGGTGAAGCGCTCGGCGGGGATTATCTCGTGAGTGTCGACATACCCGTCGTTTATCGTGCTTATCCACTCGACCGCGCCGTCCGCGACCCTTCCGAACTCCTGCATCCCGTCCGGCCGGTCGCCGGTGAGGACTATTTCTCCGTCCTTCACGTCGAAGCCGGTGACGCTGCCGGGCGTCGAGAGAGTATAGACTATCTCGCCCGCGCTGTTCATGGCGCCTATCCGGCTGTGGCTCCACTCGTCGTGGCAGAAGTAGAGAAGGTCACCGTCCCGCACCGTCTGATATATGGCGAGGTCGTGCGGGAACTTCGTCATCTCATGCGTCCCGAGGTCATAGCGGTAGAGGTCGGAGGCGGAGTGGCTGTCCTTGCAGGGATTTATGCCGATAAGGAGCGTGTCGTCGTCCCAGAACGCCGCCTTGTCCACGCAGGAGGTGAGCGGGTCGATGAGGGTCTCGGTCTTTCCGGAGGCGATGTCGTAGACGAACAGCCCACCCTGCCTGCGCTTTGCGCCGATGAGCTCGGAGCCTGTGAAGGCTATCTTTGTCTTGTCGGGGGATATGTCCGCGCCGCCGGCCTCAAAGAGGGGAGAAGTGAAGCGGGTGAGCTTCCCGGACGCGCGGTCGAATATCGAGAGCGCGGGGCGCTTCTTGTTCGTGACGCCCATGCCGTTCATCCAGAACGGTATCTCGTCAAAGACCTGATACCCCTTGCGCTTCGGGCGCTCGTCCTCGGGCAGGGCGTGCTCGAAGGAACGGACGAGGAACAGCCCGTCCTTTATCGGAGTGAGGGAGCCGGCGGTCGGAAGGTCAAAGTAGAACTCCGCCTCGCCTCCGTCCGGGAATATGCGGAAGAGGTGGGTGACGGGCTCATCCGGCTTCGCACCCTCGCGCTTCGGCGCGCCGGGGCGTCCGGACGCGAACACGACGGCGCCGGTCTCCTCCCAATACGCGAAGCGGTCGGAGCCGGAGCTAGTGAGGCGCTTCGTCTTTCCCGTGGCCTTCTCGTAGAGCCAAAGGCAGGTCTTGTAGCCGTTCTTCTCCTCGTCTGCGCGGTTCTCGGCAAAGACGGCGTATCTGCCGTCCGGCGACCACTTCGCGCCGGAGACCTGCGAGTACTCGTATATGTCGGTGTATGCTACGCTCTTCTTAGTCATTTCTCCTGCGCCTCCTCGGGATGAAGATACTTTTCAAACCACTCGCGCATCTCCTCTATGCGGCTTATGCGGTTTGAGGGCTTGCCGGAGCGGGAGAGCTCGTGGTTCTCCCCCTCAAAGAGGCAGAGACGGCTCTCAACGCCGTGGAAGCGGAGCGCCGTGAACATCTGTATGCCCTCGACCATCCAGCAGCGAAAGTCGTTGTCCGAATGGATAAAGAGCGTCGGTGTCTTCACCTTATCCGCGTACTTGAGCGGGGAGATGTCCCAGAGATAGTCCCAGTTCTCGTGGGTGGAGGTGCGGTGGTTCATGCGCGTGAAGTTGAAGCCGATGTCGCTCGTGAACTCAAAGGATGTCCAGTTCGCGATGGAACGCTGGCTCGCGGCGGCGGCGAAGCGGTCGGTGTGGCCGATTATCCAGTTAGTCATGTAGCCGCCGTAGCTTCCGCCGAGGACGCCGAGCCGCGCAGGGTCTATCGACTCCTCGCACGCGAGGGCGCTGTCCACGAAAGCCATGATGTCGTCGTAGTCTATAGTGCCGTACTTGCCCCATATATCCGCAAACGCGTCTCCGCGTCCGTCCGAGCCGCGGGGGTTGCAGAAAAGAACGAAGTATCCCGCGCTCGCAAAGACCTGCATCTCGTGGAAGAAAGCCTCGCCGAACGCGGTGCGAGGACCTCCGTGTATCTCGAGAAGCGCCGGATACTTCTTTCCCGCCTCAAAGCCCGCGGGACGGAGCATCCAGCCGTCTATGACGAGTCCGTCCGCGTTCGTGAAAGGTATGTACTCCGGCGCGGAGACCTCGTACTCACCGAGAGGTGCGGAGAAGTCCGTTATCCGCCTGCCGTCGATATACAGCTCGGGCGTGAGGACGGGGGAGAGCTCTATCGCGGCTATGCTGCCCCCGAATATGTCAAACGAGTCTATGCCGGTGCGCTCCGCGAGGACGGTCTCGACCGTGCCGTCCGCCGTCACCTTCTTTAGGGAGTTCTTATAGCGGTCGAGGCTCACGAAGTACAGCTCGTCGCCCGCCATCTTTGTCTTCATGCCGCCGCCGAGGCGCGCGTCGCTTCCGACCGCGCCCACCGGAACTAAGGTGCTGTCTCCGAGCGGACGAAGCTCCTTTGAAGTAATGTCGAACGTGTGCAGCGTGCCGCTCTCGGTGTCGCCGTAGGTCGCGCCGTCGGTGCAGGTGAGAAGGATGTCGCCGCAGTCGCGGAGCTCGGCAAAGCCGAGCTTGAGACGACCCGGCTCGATAAGCGTCTTGGTCGACCCGGACGCGATGTCATAGAGGTAGAGACCGGAGATGCGCATGTCGCGGACGCGCCCCTGCGCCGAGCCGGTGTAGACTATCTTTCCGTTTTTCGCGGACACCGAGCGGACGTCGAAGCCGTCCGGCGTCACCTGAGTCTCCTTGCCGCTCTCACGGTCATAGAGGAAGAGGACGCTGTGCATTCCGGCGGTGAAGCCGCTGCCGTTTGACCAGAACGGTGTGTCCTCGATGCCGCGGTAGGCGGGGGAGTTGTACTGCTCGAGCGCCTTGTCAAAGCCGTCGCTTCCGGCCTCGGGATACGCCTCGTCCACGCGCGCGGTGAAGAGATAGAGGCTGCCCTCGACGTGGCGGAGCCCGCCTGCGGCGTGCTCCAGCGTGAACGCCTTCACTGCCTCGCCGCCCGAGGGAGATATCTCGTAGACGGAGGTGAACTTCTCACCCTTGCCCGAGCGCGTCCTGTCCTCCGGCGTGCGCGAGGCGGAGAACAGCACGGTTCCCTCCGGCGACCAGCAGAAGGAGCCGCCGTCGCCCATGGCGGTGAGCCTGCGCGGGGCGGAGCCGTTCTCGCTGAGCCAGATGTCGCTCGAGTAGCCGGTGCGCTCGCCGTTCACGTTCTTCACGACGAACGCGGTATAGCGCCCGTCCGGCGAAAAGCGCGGCTCGGAGGGAAACTTCAGCTCGTAGAGAGTTTCCGCCGTGATCCTTTTCTTCATTTTCAGCATCACCCTTTCAAAAACAATACGAATTTATGAGTTACACGCGGCCTTTTTTCATTGCCGCGAGATAGCCTTCGAGTATCAGGCTCGCGGCCACCGCGTCGACCGTATTCTTCCGCTTTGCGCCGTGAAAGCCCGCCTCGGAGAGGATGCGGTGTGCGTCGACGGTGGTGCGCCGCTCGTCCCAGAGGTCGCAGCGCACGCCGGTACGCTCCGCGAGAAAGTCCCGCAGCTCACGGCTGCGCTCGCTCCGCGCGCCGGCGGTGCCGTCCATGTTCAGAGGGTTGCCTATGACGACACGTCCGGGGCGCTTCGTTTCGATGAGCTCCGCAAGCTGCGCCTCGGCGGAGCGCGGACCGTTCGCGCGTATGACGAGGGTCTCGCCGGTGAGCGTGCCGCTCTCGTCGCTTATCGCGATGCCTGTGCGCGCGTCGCCGTAGTCGATAGCAAGAACACGCATATTTATGTACCTCCAGCCGACCCGGTCATTTTCCGGAATATGTAAGCCTGTCCGCGCAAAATTAAAGCCCCATCCGAGTATGAGATGGGGCATTTATTTCCGGTGAGGACCCGCACGGAGGCGAACCTCCGGTGTGGGACTCTTTCCGTACCCTGTCGTGGGGGCGCTTTAAATCCTGCACAACAAATGCAGGTGGGTCCGCTCTCTCCGGTTTTATCGCTTCCAACTTCCGAGATCCGCCGAAGCGGGTCGGGAGGCCTGCGAACGGCCGGCGAAGTCCGCGGTCCCGTTTCAAGGAGATGTGGGTTTAAAGAAACCCGCCACGGACAGGGCAGAAGGGGAAGTCCCCTCCGCCTATATGATACCACATTCCCGCGCGATTATCAACAGAAAATTTCTGTCCCGGCGGCGCCGTGACGATGGCTTACTCCTCGTCCTCGTCGTCCGGCTGCTGGTCGAGGAATACCTCGTACACGCGCTCAAGCTCCTCCTCGTCGTCTACGCCGACGAGCTCCTCGGTGTCGTCCCCGTGGACCTCGACGCGGAGAATGGTCACCTCTATCGCCTCGCTGTCCTCGGGAAGGTCAGCCTCGCAGAATGCGAGGTAGGTCTTTCCGTCGAGCTCTATCGAGTCGAGCAGTTCGAGCTGGTACTCTTTGCCCTCGTCGTCTACAAGAGTGACATAGTCCGGGCCGAAGTTGTTGCTGTTGTTGTCGTCCATTTTGACCTCCGTACCGCCCCGCGGGCGGCGTCACGCTATGTATTTCCCGGAATGGCCGGGATATTTGCTACTATTATATTGCCTCGGAAGCGCGCGGTCAAGAGGAAAGATCCTCGATAAGCCGCCACAGCGCCTCGTCGTCTGCGGCGTAGATGCCGTCCGCGAGGCGCGCGGCGTCCGCACTGCGCAGCTTTGAGGGCAGAATGTCGAGCGGCATGAGCATCTCACCGTCGAGCTTGTAGACCGCGACGGAGATACCGTCGCTCCTCACGACGTACCCGTCGGGCTGCCCGGAGAGCTCCGCCGCGGGCGTGCCCTCCGCTGCGTCGGATCCCGCCGCGGCGAAGCTCTCCGCCGCCGGAGGCTCGGTAGCCATGGCAAACGTCACCCCCACGAGCACCAGCATGGCGCATATCGCAAAGCCGCCGATAAGCTTCATTTCCTTTGTCACATCGGTCACCCCCATGCAGTTTGAGTATATTTTTGACGTATTTTCCGCGTCATATTCGCTCATACGGCAAAAATTTCCGCAAAAGACCGGCGGACTCTTGAAAAAACCTCCGCTTTCGGATATAATCCTCATGTGACATACGCAACTTTTCCGGATGGCGGACTTCTCCGTCGCCGGATGTAAAGAGGTCGAATATGGCTGTACGAAATAGTTTTTCGATAAAGAACATACTTCTCTCGCTGCTTTTCCTCGCTCTCGCGATATTTTTGCCGGGATTTGCGGCACGCGTGCCGGGGCTTGCGTCGGTGCTGCTCGTGATGCACATACCGGTCTATCTGTGCGGCTTTGTGTGCGGCGCGCCGCTCGGATTTGCGATAGGTATGGTCGCGCCGGTGCTCGCATCGGTGATACTCGGTACGCCTGCGCTCTTCCCGGAGGGTGTGGCGATGATGTTCGAGCTCGCGTTCTACGGGCTGCTTGCCGGCGCGTTCTATGACACCTTCCGACGGTCGATGGGTTCGCATCGGGTGGGCGCGAGCTACCTCGCGCTGCTTGTTGCGATGCTCGGCGGAAGGATAGCGTGGGGACTCGCGATGCTCGTGATAGCGCTCTGCACGCCGGTCACGTTCTCCTGGAGCGAGTTTATATACGGAGCGTTCACCGGCGAGGTGGCGGCGATAGTGCTGCACATAGTGATAGTCCCGGGACTCGTCGCGCAGACGAGAAAGTAAGTCGAGGTAAATCGCGGCGGGCAGACGACCAAGTTTGTACAATGTCGGGACGTCGGTGCGGAGCACCGAGGCCCCAACAAAACCTCGCAGAGTTCGCGCCGTCAGGCGCGAAATAATTTCCAATGTATTTTCGGCGGCGTGTACAATGCGCCCTCGAACTTATACCGCATCCAACACTCTACCGGGCGCATCAGACCTCGGCGCTTCGCGCCGAGGTTCTGACTTTCTGCAAATTAAAGCAAAAAAATACATCTCGCGTAGCGTGCGTCGATTTTCCGCCGAAGGCGGTTCCGCGCCTGTTCGCGCGGTTAAAGTTGCTGGCCACAGGCAAGCAACTTTGCGGAGCCGGAATTCATTTCCGGCGAGCATTTTAATCGGAAGGGCTCCCAAACGGTCTACCGACCGTTTGGGAATTGCGTAGACCGACGCCGCCGACGGCAGGGCTTTGCCCTGTCCGGCGGCTTCGCGGGAAATTGGTAAAGGAGCGGGCGAAAGCCCGCTCCTGCGATTTCCCGCGAAAGTTTTATTTCCACTTGAACAGCAGCACGCCGCCGACCATCATTGCCGTGGCGAGGTACTTCGTCCAACCGAAGGGCGTCTGCTCCTGCCCGAACCACCCGAACGCGTCTATCGCCGCCGCGACGAGCAGCTGCGAGATAAGGATCACCGAGATGGCGACGGTGGGGGAGAGCTCCTTTATCCCGAGCATGACCGTCACGGTGATGGCTATCCCGAGAACGCCGCCGAGGCGGCTCACGAGCGTCGCCTCGCCGAAGCCGCTCCAGCCCGTGCCGCCCGAGGCGTTTCCCGCGACGAGCAGCGCGATAAGCGACAGCGCGAACGCCGTCCCCTGAACGAATACGTTTGACTCGAAGAGCCCTATCTTCTCCGAGAGACGGGTGTTGAACACCCCCTGCAAACTCATCGCCGCTCCGGCGATGATGCTGAATATTATCCCCGCCATCATACGTCCCTCCCATGGCTTTTATGGCGCTATTTTCCCCCGGAGATCCGTGGTGTATACCCCCGGGATATGGGGCAGACTAGCAAAACCGGGGTGAGGACATGAAAGGAAAGCGGATAATCTGCGAAAGCGCCGTGGGAGGCGTACTGTACTTCTGCATCGAACTTGTGTGGCGGGGAAGGTCGCATCCGGTGATGATAGCCGTCGGTTCGGCGTGCTGCTCCGTGATAGCGCTGATAAACCGGTCGTCGCGGCAAGCGGGACTGCGCTTCGGGATGCGGACCCTCGCATCGGTCGGGGCGATACTCGCGGTCGAGCTTGCGAGCGGACTTATTATAAATGTCGCGCTCGACATGCACGTCTGGGACTACTCGCGCCAGCCATTAAATATCTGCGGGCAGATATGCCCGCTTTTTGCGCTGCTCTGGACGCCGCTTGCGGCCTGCGCACTGTGCGCGGACGACATTATCTGCGGAAGGAAGCCGTTTTCGCTATGAGCGCCGTCCGCACAGTGGAGGCAGGCCGCTTTCGCGAACAATGGGACTTTACAACCGGGGGAAATATGTATATAATTATCATAATCAAACTGTGTCACATAGCTCTGCCTGCGCGGACACAGCGTGTAATCTGCAAGGGAGTCGTAAAACAATGACGGTAACTCGCATCAAGGACATATTCCTCGCGCCGGAGAAGTTCGGCGGCGAGACGGTGCGCCTCGCGGGATGGGTGCGCACGGTGCGTGACAGCAAGGCCTTTGCCTTCGTCGAGCTCAACGACGGCTCGACGGTGAAGTCGATACAGCTCGTTCTGGACGGAAATACCGAAAACTTCGAGATGGGGCGTAAGCTCGGCGTCGGCTCGGCGATATACGCCGAGGGGACGCTTGTCCTCACCCCCGAGGCAAAGCAGCCCTTCGAGCTGAAGGCGTCCTCGGTGGAGCTTGAGGGCTCGTCCACGCCGGAATACCCGCTCCAGAAGAAGCGCCACAGCCTCGAGTATCTCCGCACGATAGCGCATCTGCGCCCGCGCTCGAACACCTTCAACGCGGTGTTCCGCGTCCGCTCCGAGGCGGCGTGGGCGATACATGAGTATTTCCATCAGATGGGCTTTGTGTACGCCCATACCCCGATAATCACCGGGTCGGACGCAGAGGGAGCGGGGGAGATGTTCCGCATCACTACGCTCGACGTGAACGACCCGCCGCGCCGTGAGGACGGCAGCGTGGACGATTCAAAGGACTTCTTCGGCAAGGCCACGAACCTCACCGTCTCCGGACAGCTCGAGGCGGAGACCTTCGCCCTAGCCTTCGGACGCACCTACACCTTCGGACCCACCTTCCGCGCCGAGAATTCCAACACCCCGCGCCACGCGGCGGAGTTCTGGATGATAGAGCCGGAGATAGCGTTTGCCGACCTGTGGGACGATATGGTGCTCGCGGAGGGGCTTGTCAAGCACGTCATATCGCACGTTCTCGAGAGTTGCCCGCACGAGATGGAGTTCTTCAACAGCTTTATCGACAAGGGGATAATCGAGCGCCTCGAGAAGGTGCGCGACGCGGACTTTGCCCGTATGAGCTACACCGACGCGATAGCGGCGCTCGAGAAGGTCAACGACACCTTTGAGTATCCCGTCCACTGGGGCAGCGACATCCAGACCGAGCACGAGCGCTACCTCACCGAGAAGGTCGTGGGCGGCCCGGTGTTCGTGTACGACTATCCCAAGGAGATAAAGGCTTTCTACATGAGAATGAACGACGACGGGAAGACCGTCGCCGCCACCGATATGCTCGTGCCCGGCATAGGCGAGCTGATAGGCGGGAGCCAGCGCGAGGAGCGGCTCGACATGCTCGAGAAGCGCATAGACGAGCTCGGACTCAAGCGCGAGGACTACTGGTGGTACCTCGACCTCAGACGCTTCGGCGGCACGAAGCACGCCGGCTTCGGCATTGGCTTCGAGCGGCTGATAATGTACCTCACGGGTATGGCGAATATCCGCGACGTTCTGCCCTTCCCGCGTACCACCGGCACGGCGGAGTTCTGACAGTCTTTCACGCGCGGGCGCATTTCAGCGCCCGCGCTAAGTTTCCCGTAAAAGCAGGTGTATCAATGAATTCCGGAAGATACAGGGGCAATGACCTCGCAAAAGTCAGGCGCATGACCGGCACGGCGATACTTGCCGCCGCCGTGATAGTGGTGCAGATCGTCTGCACGTTCATCAAGTTCGGACCGTTCTCGATAACGCTCGCGCTCACGCCGATAGTGGCCGGTGCGGCGGTGTACGGCCTCGGAGCGGGAGCACTGCTCGGCGGGGTGCTCGGGCTCGTCGTGCTGATCACCGGCATACTCGGGCTGGACGGGGGAACGGTGCTCTTTCTCATGAGCCTTGATCCGGCGGCGACGGCGGCGATATGCGTTCTCAAGACGCTTATCGCGGGCGCGGCATCCGCCGCGGTGTACAGGCTCATCGCCGGGAAAAGCGAGACGGCCGCGGTGCTCGTCGCCGGCGTCGTCTGCCCGGTGGTGAATACGGGGCTTTTCATCCTCGGAATGCTCGCGTTCTTCCGGGACACACTGCTCGCCTGGGGCGGAGCCTGGGCCGCAAGCGAGGGAGTGGCCGAATTCAGCCTTATAAGCTACATATTCCTCGGCCTTGTGGGGACGCAGTTCCTCGTGGAGCTCGTCTCGAACATCGTCCTTTCCGGCGCGGTGACGCGCATAATACGGGCGGCGAAGAGATGACCGCCGCCCCGAAGGAGCCCCGGCAAGGAAAAATTTTCTTCCGGCGAAAAAAAGGGCTTGACAATCGGGGGAAGTTTCTGTATAATAAATTTCGCTGCTCGGGAGCATAGCTCAGCTGGGAGAGCACATGCCTTACAAGCATGGGGTCACAGGTTCGAGCCCTGTTGTTCCCACCAT
>CANRIN010000047.1 GCA_947630675.1 uncultured Clostridia bacterium
GGAGCGGGTCGCGGTTGAAGATGTTTCCCTTCTCATACGGGCTGATGTGCATCCCGCGCACCCACATCTCGCCGTCCTTTACGGTGCAGAACGCGTCGCGCAGGTTGACGGCGCCCAGACGGATCGACTTCACCTCGGTGCCGTACAGCTCTACGCCCGCCTCGTACCTGTCCTCGATGAAATAGTCGTGGAACGCCTTGCGGTTGGTGGCAAGGCTCTTGATATTCTCTTTGCCGGCCACAAAACCGCCTCCTTTTTGGTTCGTATGCCGCCGTTCAGATTTTCGCCCGCACGACCGCTTCGAGGACGTCGACGCCCTTGCAGTCGTCGAGAGTGCCGTTCAGCACGAGGTCGGCGTGCCAGCGCGTCGGCTCTATCAGCTCGTCGTGGCGGTAGCGGACGGTATCGAGGTAACGGTCGGTGACCTCGTCCATCGTCTGCCCGAAGCTCATGAAGCGCTTTATGCGTCGGACTATCCGCTCGTCGCTCCTTAGGTCGACGAACACCTTCAGGTCGAGCCTATCTCTGATTCTATCCAGATGCAGGGCAAATAAACCCTCGATTATCACCACGTCCGCGTCGGAATCGCACGCCGCGTCGAAATCCGAATACATCCGGTCGAGCTCGAGCGCGTCCGGGTGGTTGTGTTCGACGTACACCTTCCGCGTCACCGGCGCGACGGTGTCAATAAACGGACGGCGGAAGTAGGCGTCCATGTGCAGGACCGTGACCTTGAGGCCGTCGAGACGTTCGGCAAGTCTCTCCGCCGCAGTGCTCTTGCCGGAGCAGGTCCCGCCGGCTATTCCTACTATGTACGGCATTATGTTTGTCCTCCTTTACCCTGATGCGGAAGAACTATCGAACCATCAGAACTCTATCCTGTGAAGCACCCACTGATGCAGCGCCTCCGCGCCCATCCCGCGGTAGAAATCGAGAGAGGGACGGTTCCAGTCGAGACAGACCCACTCCATTCGCGGGCACCCTCTCCTCTGAGCCTCAGATTTCAGGTACTCGAAGGTCTGTGTGCCGAAGCCGCGCCCCCGGTACTGCGGGCGGACGTATATGTCCTCGAGGTACAGCCCCGCGCGTCCCTTGAAGGTCGAGAAGTTGAAGCAGTATATCGCATATCCGACCGTCTCTCCGTCGAGCGTGAGAAGCAGCGCCTCCGCCTCGTGCCGGTCAAATATCGAGGCTTCGAGGGTCTCCGCCGTCGCAGACACCATGTCGGTCATCTTTTCGTACTCTGCAAGCTCGCTTATAAGCTCCATGATGAGCGGCGCGTCTCCGCGCTCCGCCATGCGTATCTCAAACGGCATATCATCCCTCCAAGCGGCGAAATACATTGTAGCACATTATATGAGATTTGTCCATAGAAAAAGTTCAGCGTGCAAGCCACGCTATGGCACGGGCGAGCCGTCCGTCCGGGTCGCGGAAGTGGCTGCCCGGCTCGTTCTTGAATATGACTCTATCCGCAGAAGCAAGGCAGAGGCGCCTCGTGCGCTCGGTGGCCTCCGGGTTTGCCGCCATCAGCGGGTCGCGGGTGTTTTTCTCCTTGCCGCCGAGGCTAAGGTAGACCGCGCCGTGCGCCGGATGTTCAGTGAGGAATTCACACCAGCCGGGATACCACAGCGAGCCGGAGCAGCTTCCGCAGCCGCCCGAGAGCCCGAGCGTCAGGTGAAAGTAGATCGCGGCAAGGCCGCCGAGCGAGTACCCGACGATGTACACCGCGCCGGGACGCAGCTCCTCCCGGAGCGCGGTTATCGCCGCCGCTACGCTTTTACCGAACCCGTCCGCTCCGCCGGAGAAACGTCGTCCGTTCGACCCGTCCGCCGGCCAGGGCGTGAAGTCGCTGTCCCAGTCCACATCGCACGGTACGGCTAAATGCACCGGAGGCGCTCCCTCCGCCGAGAGCTTTGCGAAAAACTCCTCCGAAAGCTCGTCCTCACCCGCAAGCAGTATCACGAGCGGAGAGCCGTCACGCGGCTCCCCGAAGCGCTCCGTGCGCCAGTCTCTGCCCCCGAAGTTTCTCATCTTATCGTTTACACCCCGCAAGTCTTGTAATGTCAGTTACTTTACACTGTTTTCCGATATGTCAAGCGCATTTGCTTTACAGTATTTTGCCGCCCATCCACTGGTGCCCTACGACCTCAAAGCCTATCCGGCTGTACCAGTCCACGAGCTCGACATATCGCAGCTCGACCGACCCGTACCCTCTTTCCTTCAGCCATCTGCATCCTTCGGCGACCATGCGGAGACCTATTCCCTTTCTGCGCGCGGAGTGTACGACTCCCACACATCCAACCGAGCCGACCGCTTTCCGCTCCGGGTGGAACCTGCCCTTGCCGAGTATCTGAAAACCGACCGTCTCTCCGCCACACAAGGCGATCATCACCGGGTCTACGCAAGATTCAAAGATATCTACCCAGTCCGAATCCGCGTCCTCCACGGCGCGGAGCACCGACTGCTTCTCCTCCGGGCGGGCTATGCGGAACTCCGTCCCCTCCGGTGCGGGATATATTTTCAGCGCATCCGCGTCAAAGCCTTCAAGAAACATCCCCATATTCGCGCTTGTCCACTCCGCCGAGTACCCTCGCTTCTCAAAGAAGCTCACCGCGTCGTGTCTCTCGACCGGCACTCCCTGGAGGATACAGCCCGGGCCTCTCCCGAGCGTCACGCTTCCGAAACCGTTTCCGCGTATAATGCGCTCGCTCTCGGAGAGCAGCCGCGAGCCTATGCCGCGCCGGCGGTACCTCTCATCCACGCAGAGCAGGGATATCGAACCCTCGTGGATGAGCGAATATCCGACAAGCGCGCTGCCGTCGCGCTCCTCGACTATTTCCGCTGTCTCCGGCGCGGTCAGCTCGCGGAATATCTCAAACGTGGTATTGTAGTCCGGAAAACATCTGTTGTACAGCGAAAAAAGCTCCGAGATCCTGGCCTCTGTCATGTAAGTTTCCTCCATCCTACTGTATCGAGCCGCGCCGCATCATCACTTCAAAAAGCCGCGCAAGCTCGTCCGGCGTCTCGCAAAACCCGCGCCGCACCCACTCGTCCACTATCCCGAAAAGTCCGTATGAGAAGAAGCGGCTCGTGTAGCACTCCTCCGCGTTCGCTCCGTACTGCGGCATCATTATGTAGTAAAACGCCTCATATATGGTAGAGCGCAGATTTGCCGCGTATATATCCTCTATGAGGCCGCGGTACTCGCGGCAGAACGAGAGAAAATCTATCGCGTTGTCTATCGTGTACCTCTCCGCGCCGGCGGATGCCGAGTTCTCCTCGAACCACCTGTACCACAGGCGGACGAGCTTGTATGTGATGGCCTCGTTCTTGCCCGAGAAGTTGCGGAACCACGTCGCTCTGCCCACTCCGGCAGCTTCGGCTATCTCGCCGGCGGATATCTTCTCGAACGGCTTCCGCCGCATGAGGTCTATGAGCGCGTCCGCCATGCACTCCTTAAGAAATTCGGTCGTCCGTGTTCCCCTGCCCATGATATCCTCCGCAAGTCAAAGAAGGGAGCCGCCCCGAAAATGATACTTTTTCTTTTCATAGTATCAAATAGGCATTTCCCTCTTGCTTTTTTGAAAAAAAGCTGTATTATTATAAAGTATGCCCAAGAGACTGATACTTTCGTATCTTTGATCCAATGTCTATTATATTCGGCATACTCTCCAAAGTCAACACTCTGAAAGGAAGGTTTTATGCAGAAAATCAAGATATCGACCGATTCGACAGCCGATATTCCGAATAATTTTTGTGACGAGCTGAATATCAGCGTTCTACCGCTCACGATACTCGTCGGCGACAAGGAGTACCGCGACGGCATCGACATCACCAAGGAAGAGTTCTACAATATACTCGACACGGCGGCGACGCTGCCGGTATCCAGTCAGGTCACGTCGGTGCTCTATGCGGAGCTCTTTCTCGAGACGTGGAAGGCCGGCTACACCGACCTCATACATATTTCCATAAACTCCAAGGGTTCCGGGACCTATCAGGCGGCGGTCATGACGCGGGATATGTTCTACGAGGAGCACCCCGAGGCGAAGGAGTCCTTTACCATACATCTCGTCGACTCCAAGACGTACAGCATGGCTTACGGCATCCCGGTAGTCGAGGCGGCGCGCATGGCGAAAAGCGGCAGCAGCTCGGACGAGATACTTGAGCACCTCCGCGACTGGCTTGAGCACGCGCGCCCGCTCTTCGTGCCGCTCAACCTCAAGTGCGTCAAGAAGTCGGGGCGTATCTCCCCCGCCGCCGCGTTCCTCGGGGACGCGATAGGTCTCAAGCCGCTCATAACCTTTGAGGACGGCGAGGCGAAGATCCTCTCCAAGGCGCGCGGGGACAACAAGGCGATAGCCGCGCTTATCGAGACCTGCCTGCGCGAACGCAAGCAGGGCACTAACTACGCGCTTGTCTACGGCAGCAACCGCGCGGCCTTCGAGCAGCTCCGCGAGTCCTGCGCTAAGGCGTTCGACATCCCTCCGATGACCGAGTATCAGGTGGGCTGCGTTATCGGCATAAACACCGGGCCTAACATGATAGGCATTCTCTACCGCACCTGACGCAAAATGCTTACTACCGTACTTTTTGATTTGGACGGCACCCTGCTCCCGATGGATCAGGACGAATTCGTCGCAGGCTACTTCGGCCTCCTTGCAAAGAAGGCCGCTCCCTACGGCTACGAGTCGAAGCGGCTCATAGACACCGTCTGGGCGGGCACCGCCGCGATGGTCCGAAACGACGGCTCCCGCACAAACGAGGAGGCGTTCTGGCGGAGGTTTGCCGAGGAATACGGCGAGGAGCGCCTTTGCGACAAGGCGATATTTGACGAGTTCTACGCAAACGAGTTTGCGGGCGCGCGGAGCTGCTGCGGCTTCAATCCCGAGTCGGCGGAGCTTGTGCGCGCATGCCGGCGGGACGGGCTGCGCGTCGTGCTTGCGACGAACCCCATCTTCCCCGCCGTCGCCACCGCGACGCGGATACGCTGGGCGGGGCTCGAGCCGGACGACTTCGAGCTCGTCACGACCTACGAGAGCGACCGCTTCTGCAAGCCAAATCCCGACTACTACCGGGACATACTCGGGCGAATAGGCGTACCCGCCGCCGAGTGCCTCATGGTCGGAAACGACGTCTCGGAGGATATGACCGCGGCGCAGCTCGGCATGGAGGTATTTCTTCTCACCGACTGCCTTATAAACAAGGAGCGGGCGGACATCTCGGTCTACCCGCGTGGGAGCTTCGGGCAGCTTGCCGCATATATCCGTCGGCTCCGGCAGGATTAAAATGTCCGAACGGCACATTTCCCTATTGACAGACTGAATGTCATGTGATATACTCTATTAAACCGTTGAAGAAGAGTGAGTAGGCCTTTTCCCTTTTCTCAAAGAGAGCCGCGGGCGGTGGGATCGCGGCAGAAAACATCAGGCTGAATGGACTTCCGAGGGCGCGGTGAAAGGTGTATGGCGCCTAGTAGCATGCGACGTGTTGACATACGTCAGTTGCCGGGGATATGCTTGTATCCCGCTAAGTGCGCGGCCTCTGTGCCGCGAATCAGGGTGGCACCGCGGATCACATTCGCCCCTGACAGAAGATAAGCTTCTGTCAGGGGCGTTTTTCGTGCCCCGGCGGGAGAAACGTTTGTGAGGAGGTATGTACATGAACATCAGACCCGGTCCCGAGGAGGTCAAAGCGATAGCCGCCGAGGGACGCTGCAAGGTGCTGCCGGTCAGCTGTGAAATGCTCTCCGACGTCTGCACCCCGATCGAAGCTCTGAAAATCCTGAAGAATGTCTCGACCCACTGCTACATTCTGGAATCGGTGGCCGAACAGGAAAAGTGGGGGCGCTACACATTCCTTGGTTTTGATCCGACTCTTGAGATAACCTGCACCGACGGGATAATGCGAGTCAAGGGCGGCGCGCAGGACAGCTGCCGCCTCGTCAAGGACCCGTCGGAGGAACTGCGTAAGATACTGCGCAACTACACAAGCCCCCGTTTTGACTATCTTCCCTCCTTCACCGGCGGACTTGTGGGCTACTTCTCCTACGACTACCTCGGATACAGCGAGCCCGCCGCCCGCACCGGGGCGCTCAACACGGAGGGTTTCAAGGATGTCGACCTGATGCTCTTCGATAAGGTCATAGCCTTTGACAACGTCCGTCAGAAGATCATCCTTATCGTCAACATGCCGCTTGACGACCCTGATACAGGCTACAATAAGGCCTGCCTCGAGCTAAAGCAGCTCCGCGACCTGCTCCGTAGCGGCGCGCAGAAGCACGAACCGGGCGGCCGGCTTGGGGGCGAGGTCACTCCTCTCTTCGACAAAGATGCCTACTGTTCCATGGTGGAGCGGGCAAAGCGCCACATCCGCGAGGGCGACATCTTCCAGATCGTGCTTTCAAACCGTCTCTCCGCGCCGTTTGAGGGGAGCCTGCTCAATACCTACCGTGTACTGCGCACACTTAACCCCTCCCCGTATATGTTCTACTTCTCCGGCACCGACGTGGAGGTTGCGGGCGCATCGCCGGAGACGCTCGTGAAGCTTGAAAACGGGGTCCTTCACACCTTTCCTCTCGCCGGCACGCGCCCTCGCGGAAAAACCGAGGAGGAGGATGCTGCGTTGGAGGCAGAGCTGCTTTCCGACGACAAGGAGCTCGCCGAGCACAACATGCTCGTAGACCTCGGAAGGAACGATCTCGGCAAGGTAAGCCGGTTCGGCACCGTCCGCGTAGAAACCCTCCACTCTATCGAGAGGTATTCGCACGTCATGCACATCGGCTCGACCGTACGTGGAGAGATCCGTCCCGAGTGCGACGCTTTGGACGCCATCGAGGCTGTTCTGCCGGCAGGGACGCTGTCGGGCGCTCCGAAGATACGCGCCTGCCAACTCATCGGCGAACTCGAGAACAACAAGCGCGGCATTTACGGCGGCGCTATCGGCTACATCGACTTTACCGGAAATATGGACACCTGTATAGCGATACGCATCGCGTACAGGAAAAACGGACAGGTCTTTATACGCAGCGGCGCCGGCATAGTGGCAGACTCGGTACCTGAAAAGGAGTATGAGGAGTGCATCAACAAAGCCCAGGCGGTCGTGAACGCGCTGAAGCTCGCGCAGGAGGATGATCTATGATACTGCTTATTGATAACTACGACAGCTTTTCCTACAATCTCTATCAGCTCGTCGGGGAGATCGACCCCGATATAAAGGTCATCCGAAACGATGAGCTCACCACCGACGAGATACGCGAGCTGCGTCCCTCCCGCATCATCCTCTCTCCCGGCCCCGGACGTCCGGAGGACGCAGGTGTGACCATTCGGGTGGTGCAGGAGCTTGGCTCCGAAATTCCCGTTCTCGGCGTGTGTCTAGGTCATCAGGCCATCTGCGCCGCGTTCGGGGCGACCGTCACTTATGCAAAGGAGCTCATGCACGGCAAGCAGTCGGTAGTTCGATTTTCTCTGGACTGCCCCCTGTTCCGAGGATGCCCCGAGTCCGCCCCCGTCGCACGATACCACTCCCTTGCCGCCGACCCGGACACCATCCCGGATTGTCTCCGCGTCACTGCCCGCACCTGTGACGGCGAGGTTATGGCCGTGCAGCACAGGGAATACTCCGTCTACGGCGTTCAGTTCCACCCCGAGTCGATAATGACTCCGGACGGAAGAACAATGTTGAAAAATTTCATAGAGCTGTAATAATAAACCGAAAAGGAGAGTTTCTCATGATCAAGGATGCAATCGCAAAAATTGTTGACAAGCAGGACCTGACATACGACGAGGCGTATACCGTCATGAACGAGATAATGAGCGGAGAGACCACGCAAACCCAGAACGCGGCGTTCCTTGCCGCCCTCTCCACCAAGAGCGCAAAAGCCGAGACCTCTGACGAGATCGCCGGCTGCGCCGCCGCGATGCGCGACCACGCCACCCGCGTCGACGCAGGAATGCCCGTTTTTGAGATAGTCGGCACCGGCGGTGACGGAGCTCACAGCTTCAACATATCCACGACCTCTGCGCTCGTTGCCGCCGCCGGAGGGATGAAGGTAGCAAAACACGGCAACCGTGCCGCATCCTCGAAGTGCGGCACGGCCGACTGCCTCGAGGCGTTGGGAGTAAATATTGAGCAGGACCCGGAGAAGTGCGTCGAGCTGCTGCGCGAGGTCGGAATGTGCTTCTTCTTTGCGCAAAAGTATCACACCTCGATGAAATATGTCGGCGCCGTCCGCAAGGAGCTGGGCTTCCGCACGGTGTTCAACATTCTCGGGCCGCTCACAAATCCGGCGGGTCCCAAGCTTCAGCTTCTCGGCGTATACGACGAGTATCTCGTGGAGCCGCTTGCGCAGGTGCTGATAAACCTCGGCGTTGAACGTGGCATGGTAGTATACGGCAAGGACAGGCTCGACGAGATCTCCGCTTCCTCCCCCACCGCCGTCTGCGAGTTCAAGGACGGTTGGTTTAAGAGCTACACTGTCACCCCCGAGGACTTCGGCATCGCCCGCTGCAAAAAGAGTGACCTCGTGGGCGGCACTCCGGAGGAGAACGCCGCCATCACCCGGTCGATACTCGCGGGCAAAAAGGGGCCCACTCGGGACGCCGTCCTGCTCAACGCCGGCGCGGCGCTCTACGTCGGAAGCAAAGCGGCGACATGGAAGGACGGTGTTATGCTCGCGGCGGAGCTTATCGACAGCGGCTCGGCGGCGGCGGTACTCGAAAAACTGATAGAAGTCAGCAACAGATAATCCGTAAAGCGGTTTTTCGGTGATAAACATGAGTCAAACGATTTTAGACCGGCTTGCGGCCCACGCGAGGGAGCGTGTGGCGGCAAATAAGGCGGTGCTTTCTCAGGACAGGCTTCGGGCGCTTGCGGAAAGCAGCACAAGAGGCGGCGGCGCAGCCTTTTCCCGCGCTCTGAAAAAGCCGGGACTGTCCTTTATATGCGAGGTCAAACGCGCGTCCCCCTCCAAGGGACTTATAGCTCCGTCCTTTCCCTATCTCGAGATCGCCAGGGAGTACGAGGCAGCCGGGGCGGACGCGCTGTCCTGTCTGACAGAACCGAAGTGGTTTTTGGGCTCCGACGAGATATTCAGGGAAATCCGTGCGGAGATAAGTATACCCATGCTCCGCAAAGACTTCACTGTCGACGAGTACCAGATATACGAGGCAAAGGCTATGGGAGCGGACGCCGTGCTGCTTATATGCGCCCTGCTCGACACCGAAACAGTATCGAGATACCTCGAACTCTGCTCGTCTCTCGGGCTTTCCGCGCTCGTGGAGGCACACGACGAGGCGGAGGTACGCTCCGCCGTCAGTGCCGGGGCGGAAATAATAGGGGTAAACAACCGCAACCTGAAGGACTTCTCGGTGGACTTCTCCAACGCCGCCCGGCTGCGGGAACTGATCCCCCCCGAGTGTGTGTACGTGGCGGAGAGCGGCGTCTCCCGCCCGGAGGACGCCGAAGTATTGCGGAAAATCGGTGCGGATGCCGTACTTGTAGGCGAGATGCTGATGCGCTCCGAGGACAGGGGCGGTCTCCTCCGCAAAATGCGGGAGGCGGTTATATGACGAAGATCAAGATATGCGGACTGTTCCGCCCGGAGGACATCGAGTTTGTCAACTTCGCCCTCCCCGACTGGTGCGGCTTTATAATTAACTTTCCCAAGAGCCATCGAAGCGTTACTCCGGAGCAGGTTCGTACACTGCGCGCGGGACTGTCGGACAGCATTACTCCCGTAGGCGTGTTTGTGGACCGTCCCGCAGAGGAGGCGGCGGCGCTTCTTAACGACGGGACCGTCTCGATAGCTCAACTCCACGGTGACGAGGATGACGAGTATATCGCGCGTCTCCGCTCACTTGTGAAGCGCGCTCCCGCACCTTGCGATGTTCAAATCTGGAAGGCGTTCAAGGTTCGCTCGCCCGCAGACCTTACTGCGGTGGAAGCCTCTGCCGCCGACCTTGTACTGCTCGATAACGGATACGGCACGGGAGAGGCGTTTGACTGGTCCGTCGCGCGCAGTGTAAAGCGCCCCTTCATCCTCGCCGGCGGACTGACCCCGGAAAACATTCCCCGCGCCGTCGAGGCGCTCCATCCCTACGGGCTCGACCTCTCAAGCGGAGTAGAGGTCGAAAAAAAGAAGGACTTCGGAAGGATCAGAGCGGCGGTCGCCGCCGCCCACCGGTGAAGAGCGGCGCTTCTGTCCGGCTGCGCAGCGGACAGCGGGAGAAGTTCCGCCGCTCATCGTTTTTAATCTCGGTAAGGAGAGTTTGTAATGAGCAAGGGAAGATTCGGAATACACGGAGGACAGTACATCCCCGAGACGCTGATGAACGCCGTAAGCGAGGTCGAGGCGGCGTATATGAAATACAAGGACGACCCGGAGTTTCTGCGGGAGCTCGACGAGCTGTACCGCAACTACGCAGGCCGTCCGAGCCTCCTCTACTACGCGGAGAGGATGACACGCGACCTCGGCGGGGCGAAGATATACCTCAAGCGCGAGGACCTGAACCACACCGGCGCGCACAAGATAAATAACGTCCTCGGTCAGATGCTCCTCGCCAAGCGGATGGGCAAGACGCGCGTCATAGCCGAGACCGGCGCGGGTCAGCACGGAGTCGCGACCGCGACGGTCGCCGCCATGATGGGCATGGAGTGCGAGGTGTTCATGGGACGCGAGGACTGCGAGCGGCAGGCGCTGAACGTCTACCGCATGAAGCTCCTCGGAGCGAAGGTTCACCCCGTCGACACCGGTACGAAGACCCTGAAGGACGCGGTGAGCGAGACCTTCCGCGAGTGGACCCGCCGCATAGACGATACGCACTACGTCCTCGGCTCGGTGATGGGTCCGCATCCCTTCCCCACCATGGTGCGCGACTTTCAGGCGGTTATAAGCCGCGAGATAAAGCAGCAGCTCGCGGAGCGTGAGGGACGCCTGCCGGACGCCGTGATAGCCTGCGTAGGCGGCGGCTCGAACGCGATAGGTGCGTTCTACCATTTCATAGAGGACAAAAGCGTCCGCCTTATCGGCTGCGAGGCGGCGGGGCGCGGCATAGACACCTTTGAGACCGCCGCGACGATAAGCACCGGGCGGCTCGGCATATTCCACGGCATGAAGAGCTACTTCTGCCAGGACGAGTACGGCCAGATAGCGCCGGTCTACTCGATATCCGCCGGACTGGACTACCCCGGCATCGGCCCGGAGCACGCGGCGCTTCACGACAGCGGCAGGGCAGAGTACGTCCCCGTCACCGACGAGGAGGCGGTCACGGCGTTCGAGTACCTCTCCCGCACCGAGGGGATAATCCCCGCGATAGAGAGCGCGCATGCCGTGTCCTACGCCTGCAAGCTGGCGCCGACCATGCCGCGGGACAGCATCATCGTCGTCAACATCTCCGGGCGGGGCGACAAGGACGTCGCCGCGATAGCAAGATACAGAGGTGAGTCGCTTTATGAGTAACATTTCACGCGCATTCGACCATGGGAAGGCGTTCATCCCGTTCATAACCTGCGGCGACCCGTCGCTCGACGTGACGGCGGAGACCGTGCGCGCCATGGAGCGCGCCGGAGCAGACCTCATAGAGCTCGGCATCCCCTTCTCCGACCCGACGGCGGAGGGCGCGACTATTATGAACGCCAACCTCCGCGCGCTCGCCGCCGGAACGACGACCGACAGAGTGTTTGACATGGTGCGGGAGCTCCGGAAGACCGTGAAGATCCCGATGGTGTTCATGACCTACGCAAACGTGCTCTTCTCCTACGGCTCGGAGCGTTTCATCGCGAAGAGCGCGGAGATCGGCATGGACGGGTTCATCATCCCGGACGTGCCGTTTGAGGAGCGGGACGAGTTCCTTCCGCTCTGCCGCAAGTACGGCCTCGACCTCATCTCGATGATAGCTCCGACCTCTGCCGCGCGCGCCGAGACGATAGCGCGTGAGGCACAGGGCTTCCTCTACTGCGTATCGTCGCTCGGCGTGACCGGCGCGCGGAGCAGCATAAGCACCGATATCTCCGCCTCGATAGCGCAGGTGAAAAAGGTCAGCGGTATCCCCTGCGCGATAGGCTTCGGCATCTCAAATGCTGAGCAGGCCGCAGAAATGGCTCAGTACGCGGACGGAGTCATCATCGGCTCCGCGATAGTCTCGCTCTGTGAGAAGTACGGCGCGGACGCACCCGGACAAATCGAAAGGTTCGTGCGCGAGGTCAAGACGGCGATATCCGGGGTGCGGTGACAGCGCCGAGGGGCAGCCGTCCGGCCGTCTCTGATGGATCCAATATACAAAAGCGGGGAAGCCTGTCAATAGCTTCCCCGCTTATTTTTCTACATAGGACTGCCCTGTTTTCTGCATTACGCCTACAAGAGCGTTTGACCGGATATTCACCCTGCGGCACAGGCATCGAACGACGTCTCAAGGAAGTGGATTTTGCGGCGCTCGGTCTCGGGCGCTTTTATTCGCCCAGCTTCTCCATGATTTCGCTCCACTCGAGCATGAGCATATCTATGCGGTGCTCGGTCTCCTCGCGCTTACTCAACAGCTCGCCGAGGCGGATATGGTCGCTCGACGCTTCCGTCAGTTCCTCGTCTATCTGCTTTATCTCGTCCTCCAGAACGGATATGCGGCGTTCGATTATCGGCACACGCTTGCGGAGCGCGTCGGTCTCGCGGCTGCGCTTATACGCCTCGCGAGCCTCGCTCGGCTCCGGCTCCTTCTTCGGCTCGGGCTCTTTTCTCTGCGGCTCCGGCGGCGCAGCGGCAGACTCGCGAGCCGTGCGCAGGGTCTCGGCGACCTCTCGGTACTCGCTGTAGGTACCGTCGAAGTCGATTATCCCCCCCTGCTCCACCGACCATATCTTCGTTGCGAACTTCTCGAGGAAGTAGCGGTCGTGGCTGACGAGCAGCAGCGTCCCGTCGAACTCGTCTATAGCCTGCTCGAGCCATTCGCGCGAGCGAATATCGAGGTGGTTCGTGGGTTCGTCGAGGATAAGCATGTTCACGCCGCCCTGCATGAGGATACACAGGCGGAGGCGGCTCTTCTCGCCGCCGGAGAGCGTGTCGATATCCTTGAACACGTCCTCGCCGGTAAAGTTGAACCTCGCGAGGATATTTCGCGCCTCCGCCTCGCTTATGCTGAGGGTGCGGCATACGCTGTCAACTATAGTGGTGTGGTTATATTCAAAGCTCACCATCTGCGGGAGATACGCCGTCTTCACTCCGACGCCCCATTTTACGCGCCCCTCGTCCGGCGGCAGCTTTCCGAGAAGGATGTTGAGAAGCGTCGTCTTTCCGGCGCCGTTCGCGCCTATCAGACCGACGCGCTCGTCCTTCTTTATCTCGAGGTCCACGTCCGAGAAAAGAGTCCTGTCTCCAAAGCTCTTTTTGAGTCCCGTGACCGACAGCACATCCTCGCCGGAGCGGCGGGTCTCTCCAAAGGTCGCACGGAGATTTCTGCCCTGCTTTACGAGCTTTGGCATCGACGCCTTTATCCGCGCTATCCGCTTTTCCATCGAGAACGCCGTCCGATAGAGCTTGTCGTTTCCGAGGAACGCCCAGAGCCGGACGCGCTTGACCGCGTCCTCGAGCTGCTTCACCTTCTTTTCGGCGTTCCGCATCTGCGCCTCTGCGGAGCGGATATACTCCTCCTTCTGGCGGAGGAATTCGCTGTAATTGCCGTTCCAGACCTTCGCCGTGCCGCCCTCGAGCTCGACTATCCGCTCCACGGTGCGGTCGAGGAAGTAGCGGTCGTGCGATATTATGAGCACCGAGCCCTTGAAGGAGGCGAGAAAGTCCTCAAGCCACTCCGTGGACTGTATGTCGAGGTGGTTCGTAGGCTCGTCGAGGAGCATAAGATCCACGTCGGTGAGGATCATCCGCGCAAGGTTTATCCGCGTTCTCTCGCCGCCGGAGAGCTTTTCCCATCTGGTTTCGAGCATCGGCGTAAGGCCGAGACCGTTTGCGACGCGTCGGAACTGCACCTCTGTGTCGTAGCCTCCGCCCGCCGAGAACTCTATCTCAAGTGCGCCGTATTCGCGCACCGCCTGCGCGTCTCCCTCGCTCATCCTCTTCTCGAGCTCGCGCATCCGCGCGGCTATGCCGTCAAGGCGCTCGAACGCTCCGCGCAGGACCTGCTCGACCGTCGTCCCGTCCGGGTAGTACGGTATCTGGTCAAGCACGCCGACGCGCGTACCCGGCGCGATGTGCACGCTCCCCTTGTCGCAGGCGTACTCGCCCGAGATCATCCTGAAGAGCGTGGTCTTGCCGGTGCCGTTGTCGCCTATCAGACCGACGCGCTCGCCCGGCTGCATCTCAAATGTTACGTTTTCCAGTATGGTGACCTCGCCGAAGTCCTTTCCGGCGCCCATCACCGACAAAATAGGCATTTTCAGTATATTCTCCGGAGGTTTCCGCCCGGAGCATCCTTTCGATTCTTATGCTTGCCGCAAATATCCGACGGTAACTATTATAGTTGATTGCGTATCCGTTTGCAAGGAAAAATTGTCTTGACAAGACCCTGCAAAAATGTAATAATGTAATAAGCATAGCAAGCGATTTCTTTTACTTCGCATATTTATAGGAGGAAGCAATTATGATAGACAACAAAATCGCGGTAGCAATAGTCGGCTGCGGCGGCATGGGCGGCGGTCACGCGGTCGCCATCTCTAGCGGAAGCGGTCAGGCCGTATGGAAAAACGACGGCGGACGCGGGCGTGAGCTTGCCCCGACCGACACCCCGATAGCCGAAAAGATGGTCCTCGCCGGCACTTACGACATAGCGGAGGCCCGTCAGGAGTGGGCTCGCAGCCTCGGTTTCCACACCTATTCCAGCTTTGAGGAGATACTGGCCGACGACAAGGTAGACGTCGTTCTTATCGCCACCCCCAACAACAGCCACAAGGACCTCGCCATCCGCGCCATGCGCGCCGGAAAGAACGTCCTGTGCGAGAAGCCGGTCATGATGACGAGCAAGGACCTTGAGGATGTCCTCGAGGTTCAGAAGGAGACCGGCAAGGTCTTCTATCCCCGTCAGAACCGCCGCTGGGACAAGGACTTCCTCGTTATGAAGAAGATTTATGAGGAGAAGCTCATAGGAGACGTGTTCCACATCGAGACCCGCATGCACGGCTCGCGCGGCATCCCCGGCGACTGGCGCGGCATCAAGGAAAAGGGCGGCGGAATGATGTTCGACTGGGGCGTACACCTCCTCGACCGTCTCGTGCTGATGATCCCCGAGAAGATAACCAAGGTCTACGCCAAGATGAACCACGTCACTAACGACGAGGTCGACGACGGCTTCAT
This sequence comes from uncultured Clostridia bacterium, assembly GCA_947630675.1. Classification (GTDB taxonomy): domain Bacteria; phylum Bacillota; class Clostridia; order Oscillospirales; family JAAYOS01; genus CANRIN01. Next base: position 15,290 of record CANRIN010000047.1, read on the forward strand.
CATGTTCATCACCTTTGCGAACGGCGTCACCGCAACCGTCGAGGTCGGCACCTGC
>CANRIN010000048.1 GCA_947630675.1 uncultured Clostridia bacterium
AGTCTCTACCACGCCACAAATAGCGGGGAAGCTGGTATCAGCTTCCCCGCTTATACTTTCTGCATAGAACCGAAAGTTCCGTCTCCTAGGGAAAGCCTCTGCATTACGCCTATAGTCGGAGCGTTGAACCGGTCTTTTTGACTCTACGACGCAGGAATCGTTCGATGTTGTCGACTGCCTAGGGAAAGTTTGATGTTGTCTCCAGAAACTCACCCGGTCGGACGATAGATTTGGTTGATGCAGAGTATGTCTTGTTATGTGGGTTGCGGTTGTGTGTCTGTATGGGGTGAGGGTTTATTAAGGGAGAGGGCGGAGCCCTCTCCCTTAAGCGCGTTTTTGGTTACTTTTTGCGCGAGCAAAAATGTAACGAGTGCGAGCTCGAACATCTTCCGCGTCGATACCTTCTACAGCTCGCACCAGCATTGTCCGCTTCGCGGACAATGCCCAACACTTTCTTCACGAAACCGCGCGGGGCGGCACAGCCCCGCGAAGGTGGCGGAACCGCTAGGTTCCGAATAAAACCTCGAAGTTTTACTTCGTATAAGTAAAGAGGTTGCGGGCTCCTCCCGCTGATGGGACGCGGGACTCGCCCCGCAAATGCTTGCGGGGCTTCCCCGCTAGATGGGAGTGGGGCGGCACAGCCCCGCGAAGGTGTCGGTAGAGCTCCGCTCTACCAAGGACGCGGGGCTTCCCGCTGGATGGGTGTGGGCTCTGCTCACTTGGACACGGGGCGCCCCGCAAGATCGCAGCTTCGCTGCGACAGTCTGTATTACTCTTCGTCCTTCTTCTCGCGCTGTTCGCGCATGTGCTTCATCATTTCCTCCATCGAAGCCACCATCTCAAACTCGACCGACTTTATCTCGAGGCCGGTCTGGGCGGCGAAGAAGCGGAGGTAGAAGGTGTTCATGCCGAACACGTTGAAGTCGACCGTCTTCCACTCGCGCTCGCTGCCGTTCAGGGTGACGGTACCGAGCAGGTTGCGGTCGCTGAATATCGAGAGCGGGAGCTGCGAGACGTCGTTTGAATCGGTGCTGCGGAGCGTTACGCTCATCTTGTACATGCCGCGGTCCTTGAGGGTGACCGAGAAGCGGGTATTGTCACCCTTCTCGAGACCTATCTTCGAGACGTCGAGGCTGAGGTGTCCGTTCTCGCCCTCGGCGTAGTATATCTCGCCGCTCATGTCGCCGTCGAAGGACGGGGCGCTCGCGAGCTCGCGGTCGAGCTCGCTCTCGATGCCGCGCATACGCGGCAGGCACGGGCTCTTCATAAGGAAGCGGCATATATTCGCCGCCGCGCGCAGGTATTCGGCGCGGGTGACGGTCCCCTTCTCCATGGCCTCTGCGGAGTTGTCGTGGGTGGTGTTCTCCTCGGCGGAGGTGGTGACCATGAAGAGGTCGTTCTGGCCGCGGACCATCGCCGCCATGTTGGTGTTCGCGCCGGGCTGTCCCTCGTCGTTGCCGCGCGCCCACCAGTCGGTCATGACCTGACCCTCGTAGCCCCACTCGCCGCGCAGTATCGTGGTGAGAAGGTCGTAGTTCGAGGCGCTCCACCAGCTGTTTATCGGGTTGTAGCTCGTCATGATGGAGTAGGCGTGGCCTTCCTTGACTGCTATCTCGAAGCACTTGAGATAGAGCTCGCGCAGGGCGCGCTCGCTTATGACCGCCTCAACGTCGTGACGGTGGAACTCCTGGCTGTTGCAGGCGTAGTGCTTTATCGTACCGGTGACGCCGTACTTGTTCATCGCGGTGAGCTGCGCCGCCGCCATCTTGCCGGTGACTAGAGGATCCTCCGAGAAGTACTCGAAGTTGCGGCCGTTCAGCGGGTGACGGTGGAGGTTGATACCCGGCCCGAGCAGAGTGTCGACCTTGTTGCGGCGGAGCTCAAGCCCCTCGTACTCGTAGAGGTCGTGGACGAGCTCGGTGTTGAAGCTGCACGCCTGGCAGGTGCCGTTCGGCATGGCGAAGGCCATCGTGCCGCAGTCCATGCGGATGCCGCTCGGACCGTCCGCGCAGCAGCCGGCGGGGATGCCGAAGCCCTGAAGGCGCTTCGTGACGCCGCCGAACGCTCCGGCGGTGCCGGGGGTGACCTTCGGGCTGCACATGCCTTCGCCGCGGACGATGCAGAACAGATCCTCGTTTGTGAGCTGGTCGAGGAAGTCCTCGAGCGTCGCCTTTCCGTCCGCGACGTCGCCGAGCTTTATGCCCTTGTCGCCGGTATACGGACGGTCGGCGGGAAGCCGCTCCGCGCGCTTCTTTACGGGGCTGAGCGTTCCGAGCGGCGCGGGCTCGTATGCCTTCTCGAACGAACCGCCGTTATTCTTTCCGGGGCGCAGACGCTCGAAAGCCGTCACCGGCGCGCACGCCTCCTCGAGCTGCTCCACTACGGTCTCGGGAAGTTCGACGCTTCCGGCGTACTCCGCGCTCTTCACGTCGTTTCCGACGTGAAAGCGGTACTCGCCCGCCTCGAGTATCCAGCAGGACTTGTGACCCGTGACGCCGCCGTCGTCATAGCTTGCAAACGTCGACACGGGGCAGGAGAGCTCCAGGGTCTCGCTCTCGCCGGGGGCGAGGAGACGGGTCTTCTTAAACGCGCAGAGCGAACGGACGGGCTTGCCGAGCTTACCCTGCGGCGCTTCGACGTAGACCTCGACGACTTCCTTGGCGGAAGTCTTGCCGGTGTTCGTGACAACGGCGGAGAACTTCACGGTGTCGCCGTCGAGCGTGACCGCGCCGGGCACGGTCTCAAACGTGGTGTATGTAAGGCCGAAGCCGAACGGATAGATGACTTTTTCGGGCGCGAAGGTCTCGAAGTAGCGGTAGCCGACGTATATGTCCTCCTGATAGACGTTGCGCTTCTCGCTGCCGTGGTTCTTTGCGGCGGGATAGTCGTCTATGCTCATGGCTACGGTGTCCGAGAGCTTGCCCGTCGGCGATACCTTGCCGGTGAGGACGTCGGCCGCGCCGAGGCCGCCCTCCTGACCGCCCTGCCAGACGTATATGACAGCGCCGGGGCGGTACTCCTCCACCCAGCTCATGTCGATGATATTGCCGGTGTTCAGCACGACCGCGACGCGGTCGAAGGTGCGGCAGACAAGCTCGAGCACCCGGCGCTCCTCTGCCGCAAGCAGGAAGCTGCCCTCGGCGGCGGAGTTGTCCTTGTCCTCGCCGGCGGTGCGGCCGATTATGACTATGGCGGCGTCATTGCGGCCCTTTGCCGCCTCTACGAGCTCAGTTGTAAGCGGCATCTCTGCCTGATACCATGGCTCCGCCGCCCAGCCCTGTCCGACATCGAAGGGGTGGTCCTTCAGCCACTCCTCGTAGACAGCCTTGAGCTCGCCGTCCACCGTCACGACGCCGGAGGCCTCAAGCGCCTCGGTGATGGTCGGGACGTGCGCGGTGTTGACCAGTCCTCCCGAGCCGGTGCCGCTCTTGTAGTAGTTGAACTGGCTGCGGCCGAAGACCGCGACACGGCAGCCCTTCCCGAACGGAAGCACACCCTCGTTGCGGAGCAGCACCGAGCCTTCGGCGACTGTCTCGCGGGCCTTCGCGGCGTATGCCTTGACATCAAATTTCTTGAGTTCCATGGCAGATCGTTCTCCTTCCCTGTAAATAAAAATATGTATTTGCGGCGCTTGCCGGATGCTGCGTTATACGGTTCAAACTGCCTGTGTGGCTGTGGAACCGGAATGCTCCGGCTCCTCCGTCAGCGAAAACGCGATGTTTATCGCGTGGTCGGCCACACGTTCGAGGCCGCTTATGAGATCGGAGAACATCATGCCCGCGGCGGCGGTGCATTCGCCCCGGGTGAGGCGGTCGATGTGCGACTGCTGGAGCTCGCGCTCCATCGCGTCGACCGTGTCCTCGAGGTCGAGTATCTCCTGCATGTGCTCAAAGTTGTCGTTAACGAACATGTCGAGAGCGTAGGTTACGGTCTTTATCACGGCCTCGCGCATGTCCGAGAGCTCCCAACGCGCCTGCGCGCTGAACTCCACGTTCCGCTCGATGCGCGTCCTTGCGTCGTCGGCGACGTTCTCCGCATGGTCGCCTATCCTCTCGAGGTCGTTGACGACATGGAAGAAAGCGGCTATGCTCTTTTTATCCTCCTGCGGGAGGGCGGTCTGGTTTATCTCGACGAGGTAGCTCGTTATCGAGTGGCTGAGGAAGTCTATCTGCTTCTCGACGCGGTATACCTCCTCTATCTCCATCTCGTCAAGCGACAGCAGCGCCTCCATGGCGCGCTGGAGGTTGCCGATGGCGAGGTTGCCCATCCGCTCCATCTCCCGCTTGACGGCGAGCACCGCCGTCGCCGGGGAGAAGACCGCGCCCTTGCCGATGTAGCGCAGCTCGAACTCCTTCTTCGCCTCGACCGGCGGCTCCTTGCGGACGAGCAGGTCGGTAATCCCGACTATCTGCTTTGTGAACGGAGCGAGCACGAGCACCGAGATGACCTTTATAAGCACGTTCGCCGCAGCTACCGCGCGGCTCATCTGGTGGCCGGATATCGTCTCCAGGAAGCCGGTTATCGGCGTGAGCGCGAGGCTTATCACAATGAACATGAACACCGCGCCGAGCACGTTGAATATGAGGTAGATAAGCGAAGCGCGCTTCGCGTCCCGCTTGCCGCTGAGGCCGGCAAGCAGCGGCGGAACGCTCGCGCCGATGTTGCAGCCGAGTATCATAAAGAGGCATATCGGTATGTCGAGCAGCCCCTGAAGCGCGAGGAGCTGGATAATGCCTATCGAGGCGGACGAGCTCTGGAGCACCGCCGTCACGACTATGCCGAGCAGCAGCGCAAGGAAAGGATTTTCCATCGAGCTCATTATCTCCGCGACCTTGGGCGACTCCTTGAGCACCGACATCGAGCCGGACATCATGCTCATGCCCATGAAGAGGAACCCGAAGCCGAGGATTATCTTTCCCGCGCGGCGCACCCGCGTGTCCTTCACAAAGAGCGCCATCACAACGCCCGCCATGACTATGACCGGCGCGTAGTCGCTGAGGTTGAGGGATATCAGGAGCGACGTCGCCGTAGTGCCGATGTTCGCGCCCATTATCACGCCCGTGGCCTGGAACAGGTTCATCAGGCCAGAGTTGACAAAGCTCACCACCATGACCGTGGTGGCGCTGGAGGACTGGATTATCGCCGTGAAAAGCGTGCCGACAAGTATGCCGCGTATCGGCGTCTTGGTGAAGAACTCGAGGATGCTTCGCATCTTCGCGCCCGCAGCCTCTTCGAGGGCTCCGCCCATGAGGTCCATTCCGAACAGGAAAAGGCCGAGGCCGCCCATCAATCCGAGAATAATCGAAACCATATAAAATTCCTCTCGCCGTCCATATCTTTTCCCGAGCCATCATTATATCTCATTATGGATTATACCATAAAGAAATCGCGGTGACAAGTGGCGCTTTGCCTTTTCAAACGGTTTTTGGCGGCGATGTCCGAAGCCGCCGCCGGGGTCGCCATTTTTCTCAGAAAACTCATATTCTGCTTGAAAATGGCGGACAGATATGGTATTATTACATAGTGTGCGGCGGAGCCGCGCAAAAATCATAACATCGGTGGTGAGAAAATGGACGGCAGTAGTCACAGTCGAAGAACAGACGGGGCGTATCCGTTATGTCCTCCGTGCCGCGCCGCCCATTTGTGCCGCGCTTAAAACGGGGATACCTAAGGATATGCGCCGCCTGTGAAGCTGTGTCTTGCCCGCAAAAGGGAGCGATCCGGCAGAAAGGCGGCATTTTTGTGCCCTTTTTGCCGATGCTTTCCGGGGCGGAGAAACGGACGCGGTGCGTCCGCATAGCGAAGGAGGTATCCGGCAATGGACAGGAGAGAAGTCGAGGCCGAGGACAGGTCGATACAGCACCCCGACTACCGGCAGGAGATAGCGGAGATAATCCGCAGCGGTCTCGCGCCGAAGCCGATGCGCGACCGGCTCCTCGACTACCACGAAAACGACATCGCGATGGCGCTCGGGCTCCTCACGAAGGAGGAGCGGCGCCGGCTCTACGGCATGCTCGACCACGAGACTCTTGCGAACATCCTCGAATATTCGGACGATTTGAATCTCTATCTCGACGAGTTGAGCCTGCGGGGGCGAGTCGAGATGCTCTCGCGGCTCGAGGTCCCGGTCGCGGTAAGCTATCTCAGCGGTCTCGAGCGGAGCGACCGCAACAATCTCATTGACCTGCTCGACGATGAGACAAAGCAGGAGGTCACGCTTGCCCTCTCCTTTGACGAGGACGAGATAGGCAGCCGCATGACTACGAACTATATCTCGATACACTCGGGAATAAGCGTCCGCCAGGCCATGCGCGAGCTGATAAGCCAGGCGGCGGAAAACGACAACATATCCACCATATACGTCGTGGACGATGCGGACATTCTCTCCGGCGTGATAGACCTCAAAGATTTGATAATCGCGCGGGAGGGCGCGGAGCTCGACACTATAATAATGACGAGCTATCCATACGTCTACGCGGACGAGCAGATAGAGGACTGCATCGAGCGGATAAAGGGATACTCCGAGGACTCGATACCCGTCCTCGACTCGGCGGGAAAGCTGCGGGGCGTTCTCACGGCGCAGACCGTCACCGAGCTTGTCGATGACCTTCTCGGCGACGACTACGCAAAGCTCGCCGGCCTCACCGCGGAGGAAGACCTTCAGGAGCCGCTGAAAAAGAGCATCGGAAAGCGGCTCCCGTGGCTGCTTATACTTCTCGGGCTGGGGCTCGTCGTCTCGAGCGTCGTCGGTGTGTTTGAGGGAGTTGTGGCGCACCTGTCGCTCATCGTGGCGTTCCAGTCGCTCGTGCTCGACATGGCGGGCAACGTCGGCACGCAGTCGCTCGCGGTCACGATACGCGTTCTCATGGACGAGCAGATAAGCGGCCGGCAAAAGCTCTACCTTGTGGGCAAGGAAGCGCGGATAGGTCTGTTGAACGGGCTCTTTCTCGGGACGCTCTCCTTCGGGCTTATCGGCGCGTATCTGATGCTCTTCAAGGAGCAGCCGCCGCTCGCCGCGTTCTCAATGTCCTTCTGCACCGGGGCGGCGCTCCTCGCGGCGATGCTGCTCTCGAGCGTCACCGGAACGGTCATTCCTCTGCTCTTCAAGGCGCTGAAGGTCGACCCGGCGGTCGCCTCCGGTCCGCTCATCACGACGATAAACGACCTCGTCGCGGTCGTCACCTATTACGGCCTCGCGTGGGCGCTGCTGATAAACGTGCTGCACCTTTAATAGCTGTAGTTTTTATATGCGATATAGAACCGCCCTCCCGAAACCGAAGCTTCGGGAGGGCGGCATATTATATTGAAAATCTTCACCTACATACCGGCTATTCCATCATTGGAACCATCATTTGCGGTATAGATTATCTCCAGGCCGTGGTCCGGATGATATTTCCAACTGACCTCTATGTTCCCGTATTCATAAGACTGACGGCCGTCCAAGGCGCTTGAGTGATTCATCTTCTCCCACAGGGATTCCGGAAGCCCAAGCGCGGCGTTGATGTCCGGGATCGCATCAACCGCCTCTAAGTTCAGGTAGTCATCCGCGTCGTACGGATTAGTATCAACGGAAAGGTAACTGCCGTCCTTGGACAAGGTCGCCCATGAGGCGTCACAATACTCATCATACACCGCCGCAAAGTCAGGGCCGCTTTTTACCGTGACAGTGACGCTGTCGATGCAGCTTTGCGCCGCAACTGCTATCTCGCACTCCCCATCACCAACAGCGGTTATTGTACCGTCCTCGGCTACAGTGGCAACGGTCTCGTCACTGGATGACCATACGACAGCGGTATCCGCTGCCTGCTCCGGGAGAATGGTATAACCTATTGCAGGGGAAGTATCTCCGACCCGCAATTCCAAGGAGCTTTCTTTAAGCTTTATGTGATCTACTTTTGGTGAACATGCGAAGAGCGAAAATGCAAGGGAAGCCGCCAGCAATATCCCAACCAGTCTTTTCATATCCTCTACTCCTTTGTAATACAATTTGCTATCTATATAGCAATCATATTATAATATATCCTGAGTTCTTTTGTCAAGCTATAATCGCAGTAGACTGTGAGGTGCATTGACATGTCAGAAGAACCGCTTATCATCAAAAAGCGAGGCGAAGACGGTAATCGCGTGATAACCGTCCGAATCCGCGAAGATATTCTTTCCGAGCTTGACCGGCTTGCTGCCGAAAGCAACTATTCACGGAACGAGCTTATAAACATTATCCTTCGCTACGGGATAAAAAACATCAAAATTGAATGAACGGCGTTGCGTTCTGCACACATGTGCCGCCGACAGCTCTCCGAGTCCGCCGGCGGCCTGCGTACAACAATGCGGAGGGAGCCATCGGCTCCCTCCGCATTGTTGTGCTGCTCTAAGGTTGCGTTATTCGTCATTTGCTGCCGTCCGCTTCGCGGCGCCCTGTCGCGGCGGTAAGCGCTTGTTTTTGGTGTCGCTCAGCGCCCCTATCGGGGCGCGTTTCTGCAGCTTGTCAACCACGCTTGTCAACCAATATCGCGAGAATCGCACAAGTAATTGAGTAAATGCTCTTCCAAAATCGCCAGAATGTGTCATAATATAGGCAATTCAAGAAAGGAGTGACTCAATGGCAGTCCCCAAATACGACAAATTTATGCCATCCATTATTCGCTGCCTGGGCGATGGCAAGATCCGTTCGCTCCGGGAATTGACGAACTACTGCGCCGATGAATTTCATTTGAGCGCTAAGGACAGGGCCGAAAAACTTCCGAGCGGGCAAAACAAGCTCCGCAACTGCGTGGGCTGGGCAAAAACCTATCTGAAAAAGGCCGGCCTTCTCCAAAGCCCCGCCAAAGCGCATTTCTGTTTGACCGATGAGGGAAAGGAAGCATTCAGGGTGGGTCCTGACTGCGTAACGCTCGCTTATCTGCGCCGCTTTGGCTCGTTCAACGAGTTTTACGGCAAGCGGTCGCGCAAAAAGCGGAAAAGCAAAAAAGCCGGTCCGCCCTCCAAGGAGCCGGAAAGTCCGCTGGACAAGATAACATCCACCGTTGCGGAGCTCAACCGCGCCCTGGAGAAGCAGCTCCTGGCCGCAGTGCTGCGGATGTCTCCTGCGGAGTTTGAACATCTTGTGCACCGTCTTATTTCAAAAATGGGCTACGGTTCAACGTCCATCGTTACGTCCCATTCGTGGGATGAGGGCATTGACGGAATCGTCTGCGATGACACCTTGGGCTTCAATGTCATATACTTTCAGGCCAAGCGCTGGAAGCCCGGCAAAGCAGTCGGCCGCCCCGGCGTGCAGGCGTTTCTCGGAGCGCTCAACGGCCGCGGAGCATCCAAAGGAATTTTTGTGACTACTTCCAGATTCTCGAAAGCCGCCGTCGAATTTGCCTCAAGGCAGCTGAGCAGCAAAATCGTCCTCATCGGCGGCGAGCAGCTTGTCAAACTGATGATAAAGTACAATTTGGGCGTCTCAACCGTTGCCGCATACGAGGTCAAACGTATCGACCCGGAGGCCTTGGGAAAGGCGTCCGAATAGGGTCACGAAGCGGTTTTCCCGCATTCCATCAGGTAGTCAAAGACTTTTTTCAGATATTCCGCCTTGTAGCGCCGGATCTCCAAAGGGCAGCTGCGCTCGCCCGGAATTTCAAAGTTGAAGAGACCGTCATACCCTATCTCCTTCAGGGCGCCGATCACTTCCATCCAGTCTACATTTCCCTTCCCGAACGGCATCAGGTGCTGATCGCCGCTCTCGTCATTGTCTGCAATATGCAGCGCCTTCAGGTGCCTTCCCGCCTTGCGGATAAAGGCGGCCTGATCCCTGAGTGTCAGGTTCAGGTGCCCGGTGTCCAGACATATCCCGAGATTTCCATCCCCCACGCGGTCGATCTGCCACAGGAGCTCGTCCGCTCCGGCCGGATACGCCCGCGCGCTCCCCGGACGGCCGCGCAGGTTTTCCAGACAAATCGTCAACTCCCGCCCCTTCAGCACCGCGGCGAGCCGCAGGAGAACGGCTTTGTTCCGTTCCCGGACCTCATCCATCGTCAGCTCCGGACGCTCCGACATATCATCACAGTGGAGCACCGCATTTTTGATACCTATCGCCTCGAATAAATCAAACCATGTTTTCAGCGTTTCCATCACCGGGAAGCGTTCATCACACAGCTTTATCTTTAGAAGCAAATGTCCCTGAAGAAACGACACATGATGCGCGTCCGCAAAGGACCTGAAGGCGCGGCCCGTTTCCTTCGGGTCTCCGCCGCGGGCGAGCAGGACCGCGGCATGCTCATCCGACAGCTCGGAGTATTGATAGCCGCAGCGTTCCATCTCCAGGACCGCATCCTCCGGAGATAAGTCGATCCAGTAAGAGGACCACATACTCAGTTTCATTTCTATCTTCCCTTTCATAACAGGCTTTTATCGGAAGGAGCAAGCACGGCAGCGTTCCGGCCTCGTGAAGCGGAATTTCAGCCCGCAAGCCCGCGGCTTGTGAGGAGCGTTACAGTTCTGCCTTCGGCAAACCGGGCTCCGTCCCCCGCGCGCTGTCTCTTGCCGTAAGCTGGGCTTTGCCGGATGCCTGCATCCGGCTCGCGTTACCCCGCTGTCACGGTTTGTCGTTGCTAAGTCTGAGCACGAGGGTGTATTGTTCGCCTGAGCCGTCCTCGTTCTCGGTGAAGGTCAGCGTCAGACGGTATTCATAGAAAGGCGGTACGACATAAGGGGTACTGAACCTAATATAATATACAGCTGTTGCCGGTGCTCCGGGACCGGGGTACGGAAATTCGCGGATAGAATAAACGGAATCGGAAGAGAAAGTCATTGCCCCATAGTGGGTTTCGCCGTCATCTTCAATCTCCCATCCGGACTCTCCGAGATGTTCCTCCGTAATATCGTCAGCGAAATATGGCAGAGTTCCGTCCATCGAGCGTAAGACCAACTTCAATTCACCTTGTCCGGCAGCAAAGGTTGCGTTGACTATGTCAAATTTCTTTCCGGTCGCCTCGGGCATCGTAAACGTCTGCTCAGCCGATACCGAGTATAGCTCATCTCCGGTCGTAATGTTGACATATCGTCCCTCTTCGTCGATGTCATAGTCAATCAGCTCACGGAAGTAATATGTCAATCGATAATCCCCCGGAGTGCAGGCAAACAAATTACACATAACATCTAAAACCTGAGGATTACTGTCTACTACTTCGACGCCAGAATATCCGTATGTGTTATAAATGCTGCGGAAAACTCCGTATTTCTCGATGGGTTCGCCGTCCTTGAGCCTTTCCGCTACGCCGATGACCGATATCAAATCATCGTTTGTGTAAAATTGAGTTTCCTCTTCATTGAGCCCGTAGTCTGCCGTGTTTACGACCTCTCCGTTCTCGTATTCATCAGCGCCCATACAATAAAGGCGTCCATCTACGGAACCGAATGGAACAGAATAAATAAATGGAGCCATGCCAACCTTCTGAAGAGAAACAAAGTCTGCGTTGATTTTATCCGTATCTCCCGAGAAACTAATTTCATACTCAGTATACCCGTTTTCGTCTTCGGAACGGAACGGCGGGTCCCTGAAAGTGGCATAGTATACTCTGTCTGCATATCCGAAGAAGGGATTTTCGTCAACCTTTTGGGCGCATCCGGGGGAGGAGAAACAGCATAACAGCGAGAGCAGGATTGCGAACGCGCCCTTCAGCCTTGTTTTGAATTTAGTTGTCTTCATGTTATCGCCTCCCGTGAATAAAGAGATGTTCCGCGCGCTATCTTAATTCCGATGCCGCATAAGCCGCACGCTTTCTGCTTGAATTTAGAGCAACGGCAGAATCGGTCAAAATAGACAAAATACATTATATATACTCATACTTTCTTTGAGAATATATTACTGCCATATTGGCTTCGTGTCAAGAGCCGCAGCGCAAAAAACGGACTTGCTTCATTTTGAGGCAAGTCCGTTCAAGCCGTTACAGATGAGTTTTGTCGTCAGTGCAATGATCTCCTCCAGCGGGACCTTTTTCCCGTCGGCCACCCACTGTTTGTATATCTCGATGGTGCTCTGCGAAACGAAGGTCATGATGATATTCTGAACGTAAGGGTCGGCGTTTGTACGCTTTCCGTCGGCGCCCCATGTCACAGACATTATCTCGTTTGTGATACGCCGGCTGATATAGTGGTAGCTGCCGCTGCACATCAACCGCTCGTGGAGCCTCCCCGCGCCTTCGCTCGCGAGAAAGAACTCCCGCGTGATCTTGTCCATATCGCGGGGACGCTCCATGTTCCGGGTGCGCTCAATGAAGCTCTTTGCCATTTCATTTTGCATTTCCCGCAAAAGATCGTCAAGCGAATTGTAATGCAGATAGAAGGTCTTGCGGTTTATTTTTGCCCGCTCGGTCAGCTCCTTTATGGAGATCTGCTCGTAATCCATCTCGCAGATCATTGCCTCAAAGGTGTTCCGAATGGCCGCCTTTGTGCGGGTCACACGCAGATCTTCTTTGCCCGTGTTGCTCATAACGATTCCTCCTTTTGTTCAGATCATGTTTGCCTTATTATAAGCCATCTGTGTGTAAAAATCAACGCGTGTGCAGTTGCGCCACATTTCCGCATGGAGTGTGGCGTAAACCTCTTCCGGCGTGAAATTGTTGTTGTTTGATTCAGGGAAAACAATATAATTGACTCATGAGAAAAAATGACGCGGGTGCAGACACCCGCAGCAAAACACGGGAGGTATTTTTTATGATATTCGACAGAAACGAGAACAAGGAAGTCATCGTCCTTTTGGGTGCAGGGAGCATGGGCACGGCCATCGTCCGCCGCATGGCCGCGGGGAAAAAGATATTGCTTGGCGACATCAGCGAGAAAGCGCTGGAGCGCGTCTCGCGGGAGTTTACCTACAGCGGGTACGACGTGGAGACACAGATAGTGGACGCCTGCGACGAGCAGTCCATACGGGCGTTTGCAGCAAAGGCCGCGTCCCTCGGCTCGGTCATGACCTACATCCACACAGCGGGCGCGTCCCCCAGTCAGGCGAGCCCCGAGCACATCATAAAGCTCGACCTCATCGGCACGGCCTACGCCATCGACGCCTTCGGCGAGGTGATGGCGCGCGGAGGCGCGGGACTCATCGTCTCCAGTCAGACAGGTTATATGCACCATACGCTCACATCCGAGGACGAGGCCGCACTTGCGATGACTCCCACCGCACAGCTTGCCGCGCTGCCCTGTCTCGACGGGAGCAAGACGCCGACCTCCGGCGCGGCGTATATCGTCTCGAAGCGCGCGAACCACCTTCGTGTGCAGGCGGCTGCGGCCGGAGCGTGGGCCGAGCGCGGAGCGCGCATCAACTCCATCAGCCCCGGGATCATCGTGACGCCGCTGGCTTATGATGAATTCAACTCGCCGGGCAACGGCTATCAGAACATGATCGACCGCTCCGCCGTGCGCCGCGCGGGAACCTCGGACGAGATCGCGGCGGCGGGCGCGTTCCTGCTCGGCCCGGACGCCGGATTCATCACGGGAACCGACCTGCTTATCGACGGCGGAGTCATTGCCGCCATGAAGACGGGCAGATATGCTCTCGGCAGAAGTTAAAAGGGGGAACAGTCTATGAAGCTTTTGATCGCGTACTTTTCCCACGCGGGACAGAACTACTCCCGCGGCGGGATACGGAACCTGCCGGTAGGCAACACCGAGGTCGTCGCAAGGAAGCTCCATGCGATGCTGGGAGGCGACCTGTTCTACATTGACACGGTACAGAAATACCCGGACGACCACATGAAGAAGATTGAGATCGCCAAACGGGAATATGAGCAGAACGCCCGCCCCGAGCTAACGGCGCAGGTAGAGAACATGGACGAATACGATACTGTCATCCTTGCCTTCCCCAACTGGTGGGCCACAATGCCCATGGCGGTGTTCACGTTCCTGGAGAGCTACGACTTTTCGGGGAAGACTGTCTGTCCGCTAATCACTCACGGCGGCAGCAGATTTTCGGGTTCTCTGCGGGACATCGCGCGGCTCTGCCCGGGCGCGAAAATCACGGAGGGGCTTGCCGTGAACGGCGACGACGCCGCGTCCTGCGATAAAGAGCTTGAAAAATGGGTGAAGAAAATCGGGTTGAAATAGGTTCGGAAAACCGCTGAAAGCAAGAAAGATATCTTCCACCCTGTTATGGGCAGCCGCCATCGCCGTGTCAATCTGCGGTTTCTCATGGACTGCGCCGCTGTGATGTGTCTCCTTGCGCGTGTCTGCGCCTTCATTTCCAAAGGGTTGAAACGCCCGAAACGGGGAATCTCAAAAGATGAGTAGAGTTTTACATACGATAAATACCGATGCGGTGGCGAAGCAGACTTGTACCGGCTGCGGCAGATGCAAAGCTGCGTGTCCCGCGGGCATCGACATCCCCGCAGTCATCGGGGCTTACGGATACAAAGAAAAACGGCCCGAACCCGTCGGACCGGAGGACTGCATCGAGTGCGGCGCCTGCACCGCCTGCTGCCCGCAAAAGATCGCGGTGAAGGACCTCATGCGGGAGCTTGCCATGCAGCAGTGCGGGCATGACGGGCGTTCGGCCTGCGCGAGTGCATGATCGACATACCGGCTGTGCCGCAATATCCGCCGTATTCGACGGAGCGAGCATAACCGGAAAGAGCCTCATTCGGTTTACACAGACTGAATGAGGCTCCGATTTTGTCTGCAAGCACAGCAGTAGTCACTGTTTCAAAAGATGAATGTGCACAAAAGAAAACGCCCGGAAAAGCATTTCTGCCTTGCTGAGCGTTTTGCCCGATTTTTATTCTCCCGCTGTCCGGTCCCCTTTTGCAGCAAAATCAAAAAAGTGGAGTCGGACACGCGCTCTACTCGCCGCGCACCTATGTCTTGTTTTGCAACAGCCTAAGCGGCGGTATTCTTCCTATCCGCACGAGCCCGACCCACGCGAACGCGAGCAGGAGCACGAGCGTGCCCGCGCCGAACACACCGAACGTCCAGCCCGGCAGCGTCGCCGCGACTTCGCCGCCCGTGACCTCGCCTATCTGCGCGGAGAGGTCCGCCGCGAAGCCGGAGGTCGCAATGACCGCGAGCGCCGTCCCGAGCAGCACCGCCGCGAGCGCGAGGGTGAACAATCCCACGAGCAGAGACGCGTTTGCGCGCGGGACGGG
>CANRIN010000049.1 GCA_947630675.1 uncultured Clostridia bacterium
GCACCGGCTCGGGTGTGACCGGCTGAGGTGCCATGGGAGCGGGCGCCGGCTCTGGTGTGACCGTCTGCGGCGGTACGGGAGCGGGCGCCGGCTCGGTTATGACCGGCTGAAGCGGTACAGGAGCGGGCGTCGGCTCGGGTGCGACCGTCTGCGGCGGTACGGGAGCGGGCGTCGGCTCGGGTATGACCGGCTGAGGTGTCACGGGAATAGGTGTCGGTTCTGGTGCGACCGGCGCGGGTGCCGGAGACGTCTGCACGGGGATCGGCTGGCCGCATTTGGGGCAGAATCTGGCGCCGTCCGGTATCTTGGCGCCGCAAAAGACACAAAACATACTCAGTACCTCCGTTCCGGCAGTGTCGGACGACACCGGCCGAATGATCTGCTGAAATAATTATACATTTGCGGGAAATGGTTGTCAACAGTCGGCCGAACATACAAACAGATGGGAAAAACAGACAAAAACAGATCTGCCGGGAGTACATCTTATCATACATTTGCGGGCATTGACAAGCGCGCCGGGGTGTTCTACAATAGTGAGGCGTAAACGCTTTCCCGTGCGGCGGGACGGACGAAATATCGGCGCGAAAAGGGACATGGACAATGGGTAAAACGGAAAAATCGGCGTTCCCGTGGAGGGACTTTCTCAAAAGGCTCGCCGTGATAGCCATACCGGTGGCGCTTCAGAACCTGCTGACGACGACCGCGAGCATGGTGGACACGATGATGGTCGCCCCGCTCGGCGAGACGACGGTCGGCGCGCTCGGACTGTGCGCGCAGTTCTCCTCGCTGATGTTCTCCTGCTACTGGGGATTTGTCGGCGGAGGCAGCCTCTTCTTCTCGCAGTACTGGGGCTCGAAGGAGGACGACGGCATCGAGCGCTCCTACGGTATGACCTGGGCGTGTATGATGACGGTGGCGGTCATATTCGGGTGCCTCGCGATGTTCGCGCCGGGCATGGTCATGCGCCTCTATACCGACAAGACGGCCATACAGGAGATAGGTGTGAAATATTTGCAGATAGTCGGTGCGGCGTACATAATGCAGGTGTTCTCGATGGCGATGAGCAGTCTGCTCCGCTCCACCGAGCGGGTGCGGATACCGCTGGTGGCATCTATCGCGTCGGTGTCGGTGAACATCTTCCTCAACTGGGTGTTCATCTACGGAAAGCTCGGACTCCCCGCGATGGGGATACGCGGCGCGGCACTCGCGACGGTGTGCGCCGCCGCCGTGAACGTGCTTGCGATATATCTGATGGCGCGCGGCGTGAAGTACCCGTATCTCTTCCACATTCGCGGACACTTCCGCTGGACCCGCGCTCACCTGAAAAACTACCTTATCAAGTGCTTCCCGATAATCTGCAACGAGCTGCTTATCGGCGTCGGAAATATGCTGATAAATATCACGCTCGGACGCCAGCCGGAGCCGGTGATAGCCGCGATAGCGGTGTTCCGGACGCTCGAAGGATTGATAATCGGCTTCTTTGCGGGATTTTCGAGCGCCGCCTCGATACTCGTCGGCACCTGCGTCGGCGCGGGCGAGCTGAAGACGGCGTATGAACGGGCAAAGCGACTCGTGTATCTGTGCAGCGGGTTCATCTTCTGCGCGGGGCTCGTCGTGCTCGCCGTCCACAAGCCAATACTCACCGGGATGGGACTCTCCGGAGAGTCGTACACAGCGGGCTTACATTTCCTTCTCATATACGTTGTGGTGTCACTCATAAGAATGGGCAACTGGATACAGAACGACACCTACCGCGCCTCCGGCGACTCGGTCTACGGCACTACGCTCGAGATAGTCTTCATGTATGTGATGGTGCTCCCGTGCGTGCTCCTCTCCGGGTTCGTATTTAAGCTGCCCTACTGGCTCATCTTCATGTTTTGCTACATAGACGAGCCGATACGCTACCTGCTCATGCAGGTACACCTCTACTCCGGCAAGTGGATAAAGCCTGTCACCGACATCGGCCGCGCCGCGCTGCCGGCCTTCCGCGAGCAGATGCGGAGAAAAAAGGCATGAGCCCCGCAAAAGTTTTTCTTACATTTAAACTTTTGATTATGGTATAATCAATATATAGATGTATTGAAGAGGCTTTGCGGTCTCGGAAGGGTGAGTTTTGATGTATCGGGTAGGGGAAACGGTGGTCTACGGACTTATGGGGGTGTGCGTCGTTGAAGCGGTCGGCGCTATCGACATGCAGGGCGCGGACGGCGACAGGGTCTATTACACGCTCGCGCCGGTCCACCGGGACGGAAAGATATTTGCCCCGGTCGACACGTCGGTCTCTATGCGCCACGCCATGACGAGAGAACAGGCGATGGAGCTGATACGCAGCATGCCCGCGATAGAGAGGGATACCTACGAGAGCAGCAATCCGCGCCAACTGGACGAGCACTATCGGACGTATCTCAAGAGCGGGGACTGCGTCGACCTCGTGCGGGTCGTCCGCACGGTCTATGCCAAGGGCAGGCGCGCCGCCGAGAAGGGACGCCGCCTGGGTCAGGTGGACGAGAGGAGCATGAGGCGCGCGGAGGAGATGCTGTACGACGAACTCTCTTTTGCGCTTGGTATGCGACCGGATGAGGTGAAGGATTTCATCTGTGTGACGCTCGGGGACAAGTAATATCTCGCGGCGAATCGCGCTCGCTTCGCTCGCTTACCAATTCGCCGCGAGGGCACCGGACAGAGCGGAGCTCTGCCGGTGCCTTACGCTCCGCTTCGCTCCTCGCGCCTGCGGCGCTTCGAAGCGCGCTCCGCGAGAGGAGTTTTTTCCGACGTACACGCCGTCGGAAAAAACGGATCAAACTTATTCGCCGCCTGCGGCGGCGAACTCTGCGAGGCTGTTGTTGAAACATTGGCGCACAGCGCCGAAAGCTGATGCGCCCGGTATAAAGTGCCGTCACGGAACAAGTCGAGGGGGCGCATTCTCTGCAAGGCTGAGAGACGGTCATAAAATCAAGGGGCAGACGAAGTCTGCCCCCCTCTGTGTGATGTGAGTTCACTTGCCCGCTATCTCGAGAGTTCTTTCGTAGGCGGCGATGACAGCCTCCATGGCGGCGGAGCGGAATCCGCCCGCCTCGAGCGCGCGGACGCCCTGTATCGTCGTGCCGGCGGGCGAGGTGACGGCGTCCTTGAGAACTCCCGGATGCTTCTCGCTTTCGAGCACCATCCGCGCCGCGCCCTCGACCGCGCCCGCTGCGAACGCCATGGCCTTGTCGCGCGGAAGTCCGCACGCGACGCCGCCGTCCGCCAGGGCTTCGATGAACATGTACACAAATGCCGGACCGCAGCCGGAGACAGCCGCGGCGGCGTCGATAAGGTTCTCGGGTATCCGCTCGAGCAGTCCCGCGGGACGCAGCAGCGCTTCAAAACCCGCAATCGTCTCCTCGTCCGTGCCAAGCGAGCATATCTGCACCACCCCCGCGCCGATCGCGGCCGGGGTATTCGGCATTATTCTTATGACCGGGCAGTCTGCGCCCGCGAGCTCGCGGATACGCGCGCAGGAGGTGCCCGCCGCCATCGTGACGAGGGTGAAATCAGTAAACCTTTTGCGTAAAATCGGAGCGATCTCGCTGAACAACCCGTCGAGCATCTGCGGCTTCACGCCGAGAAAGATGAGCTCGGAGTTTTCCGCTGTCAATACATTCGACGTGCAGCGCGCGTCGGCGCCGGAGTTTTGCAGCTCCTGCGCGAGTGCCTCCGCCTTGCTTTCGGTGCGGTTTGAAAGAAGGAAACGCGCGCCCGCCGCCATGTCGGACTTCGCCGCCGCGTGAGCGAGGGCGGAGCCCATGTTCCCCGTCCCGATGAATCCTATCGTACTGAACTTTTTCGGCATATCTGTCTCCTTAGCTCCGCCGGCGCGCTGTCTGCGCGCCGGCGGTATACGTTACTTTCTCAAGAGCTTGTAGAACTTGAACTCGCCGGGGGCGATGCCGAGACGGAAGACCCGCTCGAGCGGCTCGGGGCGGAAGGTCGCGGAGTCGCCGACGCGTATCGGCTGCGGGTTTTTGTGATGCGGTTCGGTGAAGCGCGCTCCGGTTTCCATGTCCTCAAAGCCGATGCAGTCCTCGTCTATCAGGGTGAGCTCTATCGGCGTGGAGTAGGTGTGGTAGTTGTAGACGGCGAAGACGTCGTTGTCGTACTCGAAGATGCTCGCCTTCGGGTCCGTTCCGAGGTATACCTTTCCTCCGCGCGCGAACACCTTCGCAAGGAAGTCCCACACCTCGCCGGGCAGGCGGTAGAGGTCGCCAAAGCTGTCCGGGACGTTCAGGATGTTCAGTATCCCGTCGCCGTAGTAGTCCTGGGTGAGGACCGGCGTGGCGTAGTCGTCCACGCAGAGGAGCACGTCCGCCCACGTCGCGTTTGTCTTGAAGGTCAGCACCTCAAAGGTCGCGGGCTTGTCCGAGCTGTACACGTTCCCGTTGTGGATATTGAAGTAGTTCATGAGATACTTCGTGCCGGAGATGTGCCGCCCGGTGGGACGTACCGACGTCATGTCGCGGATGCCCTTCTCCCACGTCGCCCGGACAAAGCCGGTGGTGACGACGGCGCGGCCGCCGTCCGCAACGTACTTTTTGAGCTTCGTCATGACGTCCGGGTCGTACGCCGCGTTTTCCGCGAGGAAGATGACCCGCGCGCTCCCGTCAAACTCCGGCTTCGGCTCGAAGGGTATGCCGCACATCCCTATGTAGTTCATCAGCTGATCCTCTCCGTCCGAGTCGTAGGGCTCGTAGGCGGAGACGCCGACGGGGCTTCCGACCCGGCCGAGCAGAGCGTCCACGCGCCGGAGGTCGGTGCCGAGCGGAGGAAGGCTGTCGCCGCGCGTCACGGAGGCAAAGTTGAAAAGCATGAGCTCCGGAGCCTTCGCGAAGAGGGTGAGGTTTGCCTGCTCGAGCCACATGTTCTTCGCGCCGGAGGCTCCGCCGAGGTCTATCCAGCCGCCGCCGTTCCTGCCGGGAGCGACGTTTGAGAGGTAGCGCACAAGGCTGTAGCTGAGGTAGCGCTGGAGGTGCTGGTCGTTGAAGCCGGGCGCGCGCGACTCGGTGCCGGTGTATATCATGTCGAAGATGTCCTTCTGCTTACCCGGATTGTAGCCGCAGGTCTGATAGCTCTCGTACCAGTTCGGGTACTTGATGATGAAGTTGCACTTAGGGTTGACTTCCTTTGCAGCAGCGACCGCTTCCCGCGAGAACTCCTCCATCTGCGCGAGCTTAAACTCCTCCCATGTCCGCTCGCCCTTGGCCTCTATGCAGAGCTTGCAGCGGCAGGAGGTGAAGAAGAAGTCGTCGAGTATTATCTCGTCAAACAGGCCCGCCGTATAGCGGACGATCTCAAGAAAGCGCTC
Organism: uncultured Clostridia bacterium; assembly: GCA_947630675.1. Taxonomy (GTDB): domain Bacteria; phylum Bacillota; class Clostridia; order Oscillospirales; family JAAYOS01; genus CANRIN01. The sequence continues at coordinate 5,342 of CANRIN010000049.1, forward strand.
GCGGTGCCTCGGGTCGGAGAAGCAGAAGGTGTCGAAGAGGGCGGGCTTCGGACGGTCGCCGATGCTCACCGTCGCGGTGATGCCGCCGGAGACCTCGAACCCGTTCTTCTGAAAGAGCTCCTTTACGGCGAGCATCTTTTCCTTCGGGATATCGGTGAGTCCCCGGTGCGTCTCGAGATACACCTTGTCCATGGCGGTATAGCGCCTGCAGTATTCGATGTCGCGTTCTATCTGCTCAAGCGCGGTGTTCTCGAGATAGTAGGCAAAAACGTAACCGCAAAGTCTGAAATTCCTATATTTTTCCATCAAAAAAGTCCCTCCCTGTGCAGAATTTCGGCGTTATACGCTTACCGATATTATATATCGTGAGGGTGATGTTGGCAATAACATTTTCCGAAAAATCAAGAAGGCCGGCGCAGCCGCGCCGCTTTCGCCAAAAAGCCTCGCAGAGTTTCGCCGTCTGTCGCAGACAGACGGCAAAATAGAGTTAAATCCGTAAATTCCAGCGGTGTGAATGCGCCCTCGAACCCATACCGCATCCGACCCTCTACCGGGCGCATCAGACGTCGGAGCTCCGCGCCGACGTCCCGACTTTCTGCTAATCAACGGGCGCCCTCGAACCCATACCGCATCCGACCTTCTACAGGGCGCATCAGACCTCGGCGCTTCGCGCCGACGTCCCGACACTGTACAAAGTCGGAGATCCGCGCCCGCGATTTCCCGCGACTGTTTTCACCTGCTGCCTACGCTTCCACGTCCCACTGGATGGTGTACATCCCCATGCGGCGGAGGGTGGCGACGACCTTGTCGTCGTACTCGCCGTAGGGAGCGCGGAAGAGCGTCGGCGTGACGCCGGTGACGGCGGATATCTTGTCGCAGCAGGCGGTGACGTCCTTTACTATCTCGTCCGCGGAGAGCTGAGTCATGTGCTTGTGCTTGTCGGAGTGGCTCATGACCTCGTGACCCGCGTCCGAGAGAGCTTTGACCGACTCGGGGTACTTCGTCGCCCAGTCGCCAACGACAAAGAAGGTCGCCTTCACGTTGTAGCGGCCGAGTATGTCGATGAGCTGCTGCGTGTCCTCGTTGCCCCACGCCGCGTCAAAGGTGAGCGAGACCGCCTTGTCCCCGCGCTGCACGCAGTATATCGGCAGCTCGCGCTTCGCCGCCGCCGCGCCTACTATGGTCTCGTTGCCGAACACGGCGTATATCCCGGCGACGCAGAGCGCAAGCGCAAGCGCCGCGACGTACCACCGCCGTATCAGGAATATCCGTGCCTTGCCCCCGCCGAAGCGTGCGGAGAGCGATTTCAGTGCTTTCTTCATTGGTATCCCTCCTCACGGAATGTGTATGCCGCGTGAAAGGAAAACTTGACCGCCGAAAATACACGTTTCGCAACTTATAAATATTCTTTTCCCATTTTATCCGAAAACACCTTGCGGCGCACCCGAGGGTGTGCTATGATACGGCTGAGAGAGGCGCCGAGCACCGGCGCTCAATACAGAAAACGGAGGGATCAGCAATGAAATTTCCGATAGGAGTTATGGTCGAGAGCTTCCGTACCGACTTTCCCGCGGCGCTCGGACTCGCGGAGAGTCTCGGAGCTGCCGGCATCCAGATGTACGCCTCGCGCGGGGAGTATACGCCGGAGAAGCTGACGGCGTCCGCACGGCACGAGCTTCTCGATATGGTCCGCTCGCATGGGCTGGAATTCTCGGCGATATGCGGCGACTTCGGGCACGGCTTCGGAAAGAAGGAGCTCAACGCGGAGCTCATCGAGAAGTCGAAGCGCGTCATGGACCTCGCGAAGGACCTCGGCACCGACATTGTGACGACGCACATCGGTGTCGTACCGTCCGACCCGTCGCACGAGCGCTACAAGGTGATGCAGGAGGCGTGCCGCGAGCTTGCGGAGTACGCGGATTCGCTCGGCGGCCACTTCGCCATAGAGACCGGCCCCGAGACCGCGGAGACGCTGAAGGGCTTTCTAGACGGGCTCGGCTCGAAGGGCGTCGCCGTCAACTTCGACCCGGCAAACTTCGTCATGGTCACGGGAGACGACCCGGTGAAGGGCGTCTACACCCTCCGCGACTACATAGTACACACCCACGCAAAGGACGGCGTGAAGCTCCTCGACGTCGACCCGGAGATAATCTACGGAGTGATAGAGGACGCCATTCAGGAGGGCAGCGCCTTCGAGGAGGTGCCGCTCGGCGAGGGCAGCGTCGACTTCCCCGGCTGGCTTGCGGCTCTCGAGGACGTCGGGTACAGAGGATTCCTCACGATAGAGCGCGAGGTCGGAGCCGACCCGACGGCGGACATCCGTCTCGCGGCGGACTTCCTGAGAAAATTGATGTAACGGACAGCGCCGCGTCCCGCGGCGGAATAAATAACGTCAGGAGGAAAGTGTTATGGCAAAACTCAGAGTCGGCGTCGTAGGCGTCGGAAATATTTCAAACGAGCATATTCAGGCGTACCTGAAAAACCCGGAGGTCGAGCTCGTGAGCTTCTGTGACATCAACGAGAAGCAGCTTCATCTTATGGGCGAGAAGTACGGCGTAACGAAGCTCTACTCGGACTACAACGAGATGTTCGGGTCGGAGCAGCTTGATGCGGTGAGTGTCTGCGTCTGGAACAGCCAGCACGCGCCGGTCACTATAGCGGCGCTCAATGCGGGACTGAACGTCCTCTGCGAGAAGCCGATGGCCACCTCGGTCGAGGACGCGGAGGCCATGAAGGCCGCCGCCGAGAAGAACGGCAAGCTCCTTATGATAGGCTTCGTCCGCCGGTACGGCAACGACTGCTCGCTCTTAAAGGACTTCGTTTCGAGCGACTTCTTCGGTGAGATGTACTACGCGAAGGCCACCTATCTCCGCCGCAACGGCAACCCCGGAGGCTGGTTCGGAGACAAGAGCCGTTCGGGCGGCGGACCGCTCATCGACCTCGGCGTACACGTCATAGACCTCACCCGCTACATCATGGGCAATCCGAAGCCGGTGTCGGTCTACGGCGCGACCTTCCGCAAGCTCTACAACCGTCCGAACATAAAGAGCGGCAAGGGCTACACCTCCGTCTCTGCGGGCGCGGAGGATATATGCGACGTTGAGGACCTCGCGAGCGCGATGATACGCTACGACAACGGCGCGGTCCTGTCGATAGAGGCGGCGTTCAGCCTCAACATAAAGCACGACGAGGGGAAGATCGAGCTCTTCGGGACCAAGGGCGGCGCGAAGATAGAGCCGGAGGTAGAGCTGTACACCGAGATGAACGACTACCTTGCGGACGTGAATTTCGCCCACAACACCGCGCTCGATTTCAACGGGCTCTTTGCAAACGAGATAAACCACTTCATCGACTGCGTGACGAAGGGCGAGCCCTGCCGCAGCCCCGCGAAGGACGGCGTCGACATAATGAAAATACTCTGCGCCGTCTACAAGTCGGCGGAGACCGGGCACGAGGTCGTGCTCGACTGACATGATTTTTACCGACCTGTATCTTCCCGCCGGAGACGGCTGGGAAAAGGGAGAGCTGAGGGTCGAAGACGGCATGTTTTCGGACTCCGGCGAGGGTGAGAAGATAAGCCTCGGCGGCGCGAAGGTGCTGCCGGGGCTTATAGACACGCACATACACGGAGCCTTCGGGGAGGCGTTCGACCATGCGGACGCCGACCTGCACCGCGCGGCGAAGATGCTCGCCCGCGCGGGCGTCACCGCGTTTGCGCCGACTCTGTCGGCGCTCGGCGAGCGGGATGCGCTCGCGGCGATACGGAACATCGTCGCGGCTAGCCGAGCGCAGGGCGCGGACGAGGCACGGATACTCGGCATACACCTTGAAGGGCCGTTCGTCTCGCCGAAGCGCGCGGGGGCGCTCAACCCCGAGAACCTGCGACTGCCGGACGTCCGGCTCTTCCGCGAGCTCGTCGGGGCGGGCGAGGGCCTTGTGAAGCTGATGACCGTCGCGCCGGAGCTCGAGGGCGCGCCGGAGCTCGCGGCGGAGGCCGCGCGCCTCGGCGTGAAGCTCTCGATGGGCCATTCGACGGCGGCGTACGAGCAGGCGGAGGCGGCGGTGAACGCCGGATTCCACCGCGCGACGCACGTCTTCAACGGCATGGTGCCGTTCGCGCACCGCGAGCCGGGTCTTCTCGGAGCGGCGCTCACCGACCCTCGCATCGAGTGCGAGATGATATGCGACCTCGTCCACCTCTCCGCGCCGGCGGTGAAGCTCGTGCTGCTCGCGAAGGGCGCGGCGCGCGTCACAGCGATAAGCGACGCGGTGAGCGGCGCGGGTCTCGGGGACGGCGAGCACGAGCTCGGCGGCGTGAAGTACCGCATTGCAGACGGCGTAGCGCGCCTCGAAAATGGCACGATATGCGGAAGCTGCCGCACGCTCGACGCGGCGCTTATGAACCTCATCTCGCTCGGCGTCGCTCCGGCGGACGCGGTGCGGATATGCTCCACAAACCCCGCCCGCGCACTCGGCGCGGAGAAGGTCGGGAGCCTCTCCGTCGGTATGCGCGCCGACTTCGTCACGGTGGACGAAGCGGGCGCGGTGGAGAGCGTGTATCTCGTGGGCGAGCGTGTGAGGTGAACCGATGGCAGACTACGAAGTGAGCGGTGCACCCTCCGGGGAGGAGCGCGCCATACGCTTGGAGATATTCGTGGAGGAGCAGGGCTTCAAGGTAGAGTTTGACGAGCTCGACGAGCCCGGAAAGTCGCTGCACCTCCTTTTCCGCGAGGGCGGAGAGGCTGCCGCCGTGTGCAGGATATATCCCTCCGACAAGGAGGGCGAGTGGAACATCGGCCGCGTCGCCGTGCGGAAGAAGCTCCGCGGCGGAGGACGCGGAAGGGCGGTCATGGCTGCCGCCGAGCGTGAGTGCCTCGCGCACGGCGCGAAGAGCGCCGCCGTCTCGGCACAGGTGCAGGCGCGCGGCTTCTACGAGAGCTGCGGCTACGCGGCGGAGGGGGAGGTTTACCTAGACGAGCACTGCCCGCATATACACATGACGAAGGTACTTCAAAAGCAGTGAGGCTTCGCAGCCCCGCTCTCATCCAGCGGGGAAGCCCCGCAAGTATTTGCGGGGCGGGCCCCGCGTCCCTGAGTGAGGCTGAGCCTCACGGGTACTTTACGGGGGCTGCGCCCCCGCACCCTGCGCTACTTTTTGCTTGTGCAAAAAGTAGCCAAAAACACACATAGGGGAGAAAACCAGGTTTTCTCCCCTATGTACCCCTCTTTATACATATTAAGTCTCTACCACGCTGCAAATAGCGGGGAAGTTGGTATCAGCTTCCCCGCTTATTCTTTCTGCATAGAACCGAAAGTTTTGCTTTCTAGAGATACTTTCTGCATTACGCCTATAGTCGGAGCGTTGAACCGGACTTTTTGACTCTACGACGCAGGAATCGTTCGATGTTGTCGGTGGTAAGGGTTTGGCCTGTGCTGGCAGTTCCGGTTGTAGGTCTTAAGTCAGAGGTGAGGGTTTATTAAGGGAGAGGGCGGAGCCCTCTCCCTTAAGCGCGTTTTTGGTTACTTTTTGCGCGAGCAAAAAGTAACGCAGGGGTGCGGGGCGGCACAGCCCCGCGAAGGTGTCGGTAGAGCTCTGCTCTACCAAGGACGCGGGCTCCGCCACGCAGATTCCTGCGGGGCTTCCCCCGCTGGATGATGGACGTGCCCTATTCTCCCGGCAGTGTGACGCGGACGGTGAGCCGTCCACCGGCGTACTCGGCGGAGATGCCGCCGCCCATGCGGCGCATGAGAGTCCGCGCTATCGAGAGGCCGAGGCCGGTGGAGCTCCGCGCCGTATCTACGGTGTAGAAGCGGTCGAAGAGCCGACCGACCTGTATCTCGTCAAGCCCCGGCGCGGAGTTTGAGAACGTGACTTCGCCGCCCTCGGTGAGGACTATGTTGAGGTCGCCCGCGCTGTACTTTGCCGCGTTACTGAGCAGGTTTGAGAAGACGCGGACAAGGGCGGCGCGGTCGAGTATCCGCACGACCCTCCGCTCCGGCAGGGAGACCGCCGGCTCTATGCCGCGCGAGGTGAGCGCGGCATAGCCTGCCGCGATGCACTCCTCGAGAACGGCGTTTACCGACACCTCCTCGGGCTCATCCCCGGAGCTGCCGGAAAGTATCACAGAGTAGCGGAAAAGCTCCTCTGTGAGGCCGGTCATGAACTCCGCGCGGCCGCGTATCACGTCGAGGTAACGCGCGGCGGCGTCGCTCTTTTCCACGCGGTCAAGCAGGTCGAGGTATCCGCATATCGCGGTGAGCGGCGTGCGGAGGTCGTGCGAGATATTCGTGACGGCGCTTTTCAGCTCCTCGTCTCCGCGCAGGAAGCGAAGCCGCTCTGCGCGGAGCACCCGCAGCTCGCGGTTTACCGCCTCCGCAAGCGACCGCATTCGCCGGTCGCGCGAGGATATGTCGATAAGCGTGTTCGTGTCGGACATGAGGCGGTCGTGAAACGCCTCCTCTATCTCCCGTGCGCTTGTCCGCATGATGAGTATCTTTATAAAGAGCAGAATGGAGAGAAACGAAGCCGCTCCCGCCGCCGTCCATGCCAACACAGTCATCAGAACCTCCTATTTCAGGTTTTTCCTTCGGAAGGCGAGCATCCCCACGGCGTTCACGGCGGCGGAGAGGACGAGCATGAGCGCCGCCGCGCGGGCGGGATGCTCAAGCGTCGCGTTTGTCATGAGGATGGCGGGCCCGCTCGGAAGCAGCTCGAGCAGGCGCTCGAGCACCGCGCGAGCCGTCCCCGAGACGTAGAGCGGGTTCGGCTCCGGGTCCGCCATCACAAACTCGCCGTTTATATATGCCATTCCGCCGGTCAGCTCCGGCTCGAGCAGACGGTCGTTCATGCCGCTTGCCGCGAGAATGAGCACCGTCCAGACGGCAATGCAGACTATCACCGAGAGCGCGCGGTTCGTGACGTGCATTGAGACGGCACAGAATATCGCCGTGAACGCCGCCGTGTAGCAGACAAGGGCGAGGATGTACGCGGCAAACATTCCCCATCCGAAGTCGGGTGCGCCGATAACGACAAAGCATGGGATCTGCCCCAGAAGGAAGACCGCCGTGAGGACAAGATCCGCCGCGAAGCACACGAGAAAGTTGGAGAAGTAGACGCCGCCGCGGGTGTGGCCGACGATGAGCTTGCCACGTATTCCTCCGTCGGTGTACTCCGAGCCGAGGAACAGACTTATCAGAGCGGCAAAGAACATCGAGAGGAACGGCGCAAGCTCGAATATGAAGTGTTCAAGCGGCTTCTCACGCCCTTCTTCAAGCATAATGAGGTAGTTTTCGACGCCGCCGGTAAATGCGTAAAGCAGGGAGACGGCGAGCACCGCGAAGGCGCATATCCAGAAGAATTTGTCTCTCCGCAGCCGGCAGAAGCCGGCGCACAGAAGTCGGTTCATTCCGCGTCACCTCCCACGAGCCGGATGTAGTAGCTCTCGAGGCTCTCGTCGTGCTCCTCCACCGAGAGGAGCTCGCACCCCTCCTCGCCGAGCTCGCGGACGAGGGCGGAGACGGAGGGCTTTGCGTATATGTCCGCCGACGTAGGGGAGATTATGCGGTACTCCAGGGACATGCGCCCGAGCACGCGTGCGAGGGCGCGGACGTCGCTCACTTCGACGCGCATGCGCTTCTCGGCGGAAGCTTCCAGCTCCTCCGAGCTTATCTCGCGGACGATGCGTCCCCGGTCGATAAAGCCGTAGCAGGTCGCGAGCTTTGAGAGCTCGCCGAGTATGTGGCTAGAGACGAGAACGGTCATCTGCCGCTCGCGGTTGAGCTTCAGTATCAGCTCGCGTATCTCGACGATGCCCTGCGGGTCGAGTCCGTTCGTCGGCTCGTCGAGGACGAGAAAGTCCGGGTCGCCTGCGAGCGCGACGGCTATACCGAGCCGCTGGCGCATACCGAGCGAGAAGTGGCGCGCCTTTTTGCGCCCCGTTTTGTCAAGCCCGACGAGGCGGAGAATTCCGTCTATCCCCTCAAACGACGGGAGACCGAGTATCCGGTACTGCTGGCGAAGGTTGTCTTCCGCCGACATATCGAGATATATCGACGGCGCCTCCACCACCGCGCCCATCCTGCGGCGGCTCTTTGCGATGCCACGCTCGGTGTTCCGCCGTCCGTAGAGGGTGTACCCGCCGCCGGTCGGCTCCTGAAGGCCGCAGATAACGCGGATAAGCGTCGTCTTGCCCGCGCCGTTCTTGCCGACGAAGCCGTAGATCGACCCCTTTGGGACGTTCATGTCGAGCCCGTCGAGCGCCCTAAAGCCCCGGTAGCTCTTTTGGAGGGCGCTCGTTTGAAGAATATATTCCATATCGTATTACCTCCTTTGTCCGGTGGGTCTATCATACCGGAGAAAGGTTGAGAAAGCGGTAAAGAAAACGGTGGAGATCTAGTTGAGATTTTCCGAAAGCCGGAAGCCTATCCCCCAGACTGCCTCGATGTACTCCTTGCCGCCGGCGGCGCGGAGCTTTGAGCGGAGGTGGCTCATGTGTGTCTTGAGCGAGCTTTCGGTGCAGTCGGGCGTGTCGGAGCTTATCCGCTCGAGGAACTGCGACTTGGTGACGACCTGCGTCCTGGTTGCCATCAGCAGCTTCAGGATGGCAAACTCCGTCCGCGTCAGGCGGACGGGACTTCCCGCCGCCTCGACCGTGCGGGTGTCCGGGTAGAGCGTAAGATCTCCGCACCGCAGGACGGAGGGCTCGGCGGCGCTGTCCCGCAGGCGCACGGCTACCCTCGCGAGCAGCTCGCGGAGCTGGAAGGGCTTTGTGACGTAGTCGGCGGCGCCGCCGAGGAGGAGCGCCACCTTGTCCTCGACGTCCGCCTTGGCGCTCACGACTATCGTGGGTATACCGCGAAGCTTCGGCAGTACCTCCTCGCCGGAGAGGCCGGGGAGCATCAAGTCGAGAAGCACGAGGTCGGGCGTGGAGCGCGAGAGAAGCAGCAACGCCTCGGTGCCGGAGTAGGCGCGCATGACTCTGTGCCCCTCGCGCGAAAGTGCCTCCTCGAGGAGATTGCCGATATGTACGTCGTCGTCTATGACAAGAATGGTTTTCATTGTATTGACCTCTATTGTCTCCCCAGAAACTCACCCGGTCAGATGATGGATTTGTCGGACAGAAACTCACTCGGTAGGACGATAGCTTTGTCGGATACCGAGTATCGACCTGTGCAGGGGGTAATGGTGTTGTGTCTGTATTGGGAGAGGAATTATTAAGGGAGAGGGCGGAGCCCTCTCCCTTAGGCGCGTTTTTGGACACTTTTTGCGCGAGCAAAAAGTGTCGCAGGGGTGCGGGGCGGCACAGCCCCGCGAAGATGTCGGAACCTCTAGGTTCCGAATAAAACCTCGAAGTTTTACTTCGTACAAGTAAAGAGGTCGCGGGCTCCGCCCGCTGATGGGACGCGGGGTCTCGCCCCGCGGATGCCCGCGGGGCTTCCCCGCTAGATGAGGGCGGGGCGGCACACCCCGCAAAGGTAGTGGTGAGGCTCAGCCTCACTTCGAGACGCGGGGCCCGCCCCGCAGATTCCTGCGGGGGCTTCCCCGCTAGATGGGTGTGGGCTTTGCCCGCTTGGTTGCGGGGCCCGCC
>CANRIN010000050.1 GCA_947630675.1 uncultured Clostridia bacterium
GACGACCACCTCATGCGCACCACGCACGTCGTGCGCGGGGACGAGTGGCTGCCGAGCCTGCCGCTGCACATCCAGCTCTTCTCGGCGCTCGGCTTCAAGCTGCCGAAGTATCTGCACGTCGGGACTCTCCAGAAGATGGACGGCGCTTCCAAGCGCAAGCTCTCCAAGCGCAAGGACCCCGAGCTCGCGCTCTCGTTCTACCGCGAGCAGGGCTACCCCGTGCCGTCGGTGTACGAGTATATAATGACGATACTGAACTCCAACTTCGAGGACTGGCGGCGCGCGAATCCCGCGGCGCCGGTGGGCGACTTCAAGTTCTCCCCGAAGAAGATGAACCCGGCGGGCTCGCTCTTCGACGAGGACAAGCTGCGTGACGTCTCCAAAGAGGTAATAAGCCGCATGACGGCGGAAGAAGTCTACGACGGCGTCCTCGACTGGGCAAAGGAGTATGACCCGGACTTCGCCGCGCTCCTCGAGCGCAGCCCGGACTACGCCCGCGCGATACTCGCGATAGGCAGGGGCGGCAAGAAGCCGCGCAAGGACTTCGCCGTCTGGAGTGAGGTGAAGCCCTACATGAGCTTCTTCTATGAGGAGCTCTTCGAGCCGGACTACACCCCGCCCGAGGGCATGACGCCCGAGGATATGGCAAACATCCTCCGGGCGTATTACCGACAGCGTATGCAGATGTGGCACGAGAAGCACACGATGCTCGAGCCGGACGGGAACGAGTGGTTTGAGAACGTGAAGGCGCTTGCCGAAAGCCTCGGCTACTGCCCGGACACCAAGCTCTACCGTCAGGAGCCGGAGAAGTGGAAGGGAAGCGCCGGCGACGTGTCGATGGCGCTCCGCATAGCGATATGCGGCAGGCGGCAGTCGCCCGATATGTATTCGGTCCTGAAGATAATGGACGGAGACGACCCGGACGTGAGCGGCGATTTCTTTATGGGACGGCTCATGAGAGCCGGCTTGGCGCTCGGGGCGAACACCTCCGAATGGAATCCAAGATAGAAGGAGAGACCTCGAATGGACAACAGCAATGTCTCCAACTTTATACACGATATAATCGACGAACAGAAGGCGAACGGCTTCACGCGTGAGATACACACCCGCTTCCCGCCGGAGCCGAACGCATATATCCACATCGGCTCGGCGAAGGCTATATGGATAAACGCCTCGACGGCCGAGAAGTACGGCGGTAAGTTCAACCTCCGCTATGACGACACGAACCCCACCAAGGAGGACGAGGAGTACGTCCGCGCGATACTCGAGGACATCCGCTGGCTCGGCTTTGAGCCTACGGGCGGCGTCTTTTACGGCTCGGACTACTTCGACAAGTGCTACGAGTACGCCGTGAAGCTCATAAAGGACGGCAAGGCCTACGTCTGCGACCTCACGCCCGAGCAGATGCGCGAGTACCGCGGCACGCTCACCGAGCCCGGAAAGAACAGCCCGTGGCGCGACCGTTCGGTCGAGGAGAACCTTGACCTCTTCGAGCGGATGAAGAACGGTGAGTTCGCGGACGGCACCCACACCCTCCGCGCAAAGATCGACATGTCCTCGCCGAACATGAACATGCGCGATCCGGCGATATACCGCATCCTGCACGCGACGCACCACCGTCAGGGCGACAAGTGGTGCATCTATCCGCTCTACGACTTCGCGCATCCCATTCAGGACGCGCTCGAGGGGATAACGCACTCCTGCTGCTCGATAGAGTTCGAGAACCACCGTCCGCTCTACGACTGGGTGGTGGAGAACATCGGCTTTGACCCCGCGCCGCATCAGTACGAGTTCGCGCGCCTCAACATGACCTACACCTCGATGAGCAAGCGCTACCTGCGTCAGCTCGTCGAAAACGGCCTCGTCGACGGGTGGGACGACCCGCGCATGCCTACTCTTCGCGGACTCCGCCGCCGGGGCTACACGCCCTCCGCGATAAAGGACTTCCTCTCGCGCTGCGGCGTCTCGAAGGCGTACAGCATAGTCGACATCGGCCTTCTCGAGCACTGCATCCGCGACGAGCTGAACCGCACGGCTCCGCGCCGCATGGCAGTAAAGGACCCGATAAAGCTCGTCATTACGAACTACCCCGAGGACAAAACGGAGTATTTCGAGATAGCAAACGACCCGCAGAACGACGAGCCGACGAAGCGCAAGGTCGCGTTTTCCCGCGAGCTGTGGGTGGAGCGCGAGGACTTCGCGGAGACTCCGCCGCCCAAGTTTTTCCGCCTCAAGCCCGGCGGGGAGGTGCGCCTGATGGGCGCGTACATCGTCCGCTGCGACGAGGTGATAAAGAACGGCGCGGGCGAGGTCGTGGAGCTCCGCTGCACCGCCGACCTCGAGAGCGGCTGCGGCAATCCGGCGGACGGCCGCAAGATAAAGGGCACGATATACTGGGTCGACGCGCGCACCGCCGTTCCGGCGACGCTCAGAGAGTACGGCTACCTCTTTACGCAGCCCAACGTCTTCGACCTGCCGGAGGGGATGAGCTTCCTCGACGTCGTGGATAAGAACAGCGTCACGGTCTATCCCGAGGCCAAGCTCGAGGCGTGCCTTGCGGACACGCCGGAGGGCGAGAGGTTCCAGTTCGTGCGGGACGGCTACTTCGTCCGCGACCCGCTGCCGGACACCTACAACTGCATCGTGGGCCTCAGGGACACTTGGGCAAAGACTCAGGCAAAATAAGACAGACTCGCCGTCCGGGGAGGCGTCCCCGCCGCCCCGGACGCGCTTTGTCAGGAGAAAAACGGCGCCTGCAAGCGGGGAGGGATAGGCGTGAATGATATACTTAACCGGACGGTGCGCGAGCTTCTCCGCGCGGTAAGGGAACGAAAGCTCGGTGCGGAGGAGCTCACGCGGTTCTATATTGAGCGGATAGAGCGCTTCGACGGAGACCTGAACGCCACGGCGGAGCTCAGTTCGGACGCGCTCCGCCGCGCCCGCGAGCTCGATATGCACCCCGCCGGAGAGGATATGCCGCTCTACGGGCTGCCGGTGCTTATCAAGGATAACATCGACGTTGCGGGGCTGCACACCACGGCGGGGAGCGCCGCGCTCGAAGACAATATAGCGGAAAGCGACGCGCCGGTTATTGCAAACCTTCGCCGCGCGGGTGCGGTCATACTCGGCAAGACGAACATGACCGAGTTTGCAAACTATACCTCGCAGGGTATGCCGAACGGCTTCAGCTCGCGCGGGGGGCAGGTGCGGAGCGCGTACCGTGCGGACGCCGACCCGAGCGGGTCGAGCACCGGTTCGGCCGTGGCGCTGTCCGCCGGCTTCTGCGCGGCGGCGGTCGGCACGGACACGAGCTTCTCGGTCGTCGTCTGCGCCGTCGCGAACGGCTGCGCGGGTCTCAAGCCCGCCGCCGGAACGCTCTCCGGGCGGGGGATAGTGCCAATCTCGCACACGCTCGACAGCGCCGGAGCGATGGCGCGCGACCTCGACGGAGCGATACTGCTCGCCGCCGCGATTGGCGACCCCGCCGCGTCCGGTGTGACGCCCGCCGACCCACGGAGGCTCAGGATAGCTGTAAACCTCGCAAACAGCGACAATATCTCCCCGCCATGTTCGAAGGAAGGACTTGAAGCGCTGTTTGCGTCGCTCCGCGCGGAGGGCGCGGAGCTTGTCGAAGTAAACCGGCCATTTACCCCGCGGATGGGGGAGATAATGCGCGGTGAGTTCATGCACGACCTCGAAGAATACCTTGCCGGTTCAAACGCGAAGCGGAAGACGCTCCGCAGTATAGCGGACTTCTACCGGGAAAACCCGGAAAAGATGCCCTACGGCATAACGCACATCGAACGCGCCCTCGAGGCGTCCGGCCGGCTAGACGACGCGCCCTATTTGGAAGCGATGGCGGAGCGGGAAAGTCTCCGCGCGGAGATGGCAGAGGAGCTGAAAAATGTCGACGCGTGCGTCATGACCGGCCCCACGAACGTCATGCACGTCGCCGGATTCCCGTCGCTCAGTGTCCCGCTCTGCATGGGCGAGGACGGTACGCCGCGCGGCGTCATACTCTACGGCGCGGACGAGCGGTGCCTGCTCGCGGCGGCGCTCGCGGTCGAACGTCTTGTTCCGGGTGTGCCGCGCCCGGCGCTCTGATGGAGTTTCGGCGAGAGGCTGAAATATCCGTCCAATAGCTTAAACTGCCGTAAAAGACATTTTCGGGGACAGACCCCGAGGGGAACGGAGGAGTTTCCTTGGCAAGAACAGACATACTCGGCGTCGGATTTGACAACGTGAACATGGCGGAGGCGCTTGAGCGCGCGGAAGCGCTGCTCGACGGCGGCTCCCACTATATCGTTACGCCGAACTCGGAGATAGTCTACGACGCGCAGGCGGACGACACGCTGCGCGGGATACTTAACCGCGCCGACCTCGTCCTGCCGGACGGCGTGGGAGTCGTGAAGGCGAGCCGGATCCTCGGCACGCCGCTAAAGGAGAAGGTCGCGGGAGTAGAGGTCGCGGAGAAGCTGCTTTCTGTGTTCGCGCGGCGCGGCGACTCGCTCTATCTCCTCGGCGCGAAGCCCGGCATAGCCGAACGCGCGGCGGAAAAGATGAAGCAGATCGCCCCCGGCCTCACGATAGCCGGCACGCACGACGGGTACTTCAAGGACGACGCCGCCGCGGCGGCGGAGGTCCGCGCGTCCGGTGCGGACGCGGTGTATGTCTGCCTCGGTTCGCCCCGTCAGGAGAAGTTCATATCGGAAAACCTCGGCGCGATGGGCTGCAAGCTCGCTATTGGCCTCGGGGGCTCGCTCGACGTGTTCGCGGGCGAGGCCAAGCGCGCGCCGAAGATATTCATAAAGCTCGGCCTGGAGTGGTTCTGGAGGCTCCTTCGACAGCCGAGCCGCATAGGGCGCATGATGCGCCTGCCGAAATTCCTGCGCGCCGCCAAAAAGGAGGCTCGCCGCCGCAAAAAGGAGGCAAAATAGATGAATGTGATACTGCTTGCACACACCCCGAGCCCGGTGGAGCTTGTCGCGCTCGCGGCGAAGAACTGCTACTCGAACTCCACGGCGGGCGAGCTTCGGGACGGAATGACGCCGGAGAAGGCCAGGGAGTTTGTGGAGATGCTCGCGTCCCTCGGCCACGAGAGCCCGATAGAGCACGCAAGTTACACCTTTGCGATAGAGGGCGTCAGCCGCTCGCTGCTCGCGCAGATAACGCGGCACCGCCTCGCGTCGTACAGCGTCAAGAGCCAGAGGTATGTGAGCGAGAAGGACTTCGAGTACGTCACACCTCCGGAGATAGCCGCCATACCGGAAGCGGCGGAGGAGTTCGAGCGCGCCATGGCGGACGACCGCGCGAGCTACAAAAAACTCTCGAACATCCTCTACAAGAAGTACTGCGCAGAGCTCGAGGCGGAGGGTAAGCTTGACAAGGCGTCGAAGTACGCCGCGCGGAAGCGCGCGGGCGAGGATGCGCGCTACGTCCTGCCGAACGCCTGCACGACGCAGATAGTGATGACGATGAACGCGCGGTCACTCAAGAACTTCTTCTCGCAGAGGATGTGCAACCGCGCACAGTGGGAGATACGCGAGCTCGCCGCAAGGATGCGCGAGCTCGTCATGGAGGTCTCGCCCGAGCTCTTCCGGGACAGCGGACCCGCCTGTCTGCGCGGCCCGTGCCCCGAGGGAAAGATGAGCTGCGGCAGGGCGGAGGAGATGCGGGCAAAGTACCTCGCGCCCGAGAAAAAGTCGGACGATAACGACGGGAGTGCGAAATGATAAGAAAAGCCGTTAAAGATGACCTCGCGGCTCTGCGCAGACTGTGGAGCGAGCTTCTGCCCGAGGGCGGAGCGCTTGCAGAAGTCTATGCCTCGCTTGCGGCGCCGGAGAGGGCGCTCGTCCTCGAGCGGGACGGACGCGCCGAGGGCGCCATACAGTATTCGCTCGAGCCGCTGCGCATACCCGGCGCGGGAGAGCTCACGACGGCCTACATCTATGGCGCGGCGGCGCGGGATGAGGGCGGACTTCGCGAGCTCGTCAAGGCGTCGCTTTCGGCGGCGCGGGACGCCGGGGCCGCCGCCGCAACGGTGCGGCCCCACGGGAATGCGGAGTTCGCATTCTACCGCTCCCTTGGATTTGCCGAGATGTTTTCGATAGAGTATTCAACCGAGCGCCGCGCGGCGATAGCGCCGTCGGACGAGAAAGTCGCGGAGCTGCCGCCGGAGCACGCGCCGGAGTGTGAGGAAATATTCACGCAGGTCGCGCGGTGGAGGAGCCACCAGGCGCGGAGCCGCGCCATGTGGCGCGCGGCGGCGGAGGCTGAATACGCGCGCGGAGGCGCGCTGCTCGCCGTCCTGCGAGAGGGAGAGATCATCGGCTACGCGCTCTGCCGGGAGGACGGCGGCGCGGCGGTGATAGACGAGCTCTTCTGCGAGGACGAGCCGGAGTTCAACGCCCTGCGCCTCGCGGTGATGGACAGGTTCGGTACGGATACGGCGACGCTGTGCGCACCGGCGTGCCCGCACGGGGCGCGGCGGTTCGGAATGATCCGCGCCCTCGACCCAAAGGCGGTGGTCGAGGCGGGGCTGAAGCGCCGCCCGGGAGACTTTGAGATAGAGGTGGAGGACGCGGAGCTGCCCGAGCTGTCGGGACGCGTCTCCGTGCGGGACGGCATCGTGGCCGTCGGCGGGAGAACGGGCGCGGCGGGGATCACCACCGGTGACCTCGCGGCGCTGACGCTCGGCGGCGGTCCCGCTCCGTTCATGAATCCGATTGTTTGAGGTCTGCTATGGAAGAAAACAGCATTTTTGAAGCGAAGGAACAGCTTCGGCGGGAGATGAGCAGGCGCGCCGCGTCGCTCAGCCCGGAGGAGAAGGCCGAAAAGGATCTCGCTGCGCTGCGCGAGCTCGCGTCGCTTCCCGAGATGCGCTCGGCGGCGACGGTGTTTTGCTACGTCTCCGTCGGCAGCGAGGTGGACACCCGAAAGCTCATTCCCGTGCTGCTGCACGGGGGGCGGCGGGTGTTCGTTCCGCGCATAGACGGCGCGGACATGAGCGCTGTCGAAATAACCTCTCAGGATGACCTGAGCGAGACGAACGCGTTCGGGATACCGGAGCCGCCGGCGTCCTTCCCTGCGGCGGACCCGGACGAAATAGATATCGCGCTCATACCCGGAGCGGCGTTCGGCGCGGACGGCAGCCGTCTCGGACGCGGGATGGGCTACTACGACAGGTGGCTTGCGCGCTATCACGGAACAAGGTGCGGCGTCGCCCGTGAGGACGAGCTGCTCGAGACCGTGCCCGCAGAGGGCACGGACGAGCAGATGAACGTCGTCGTGAGCGACAGGCGCATCTGCCGCGTCAGCACCGCCCCGAACACCATCGAGGCGGCAATAGAGCAGAATATCGCAAGGAGCGTTGCCCGTGCCGAGGAGGAGGCGGAAAACGCCGCTGCGGAGGAGCTTCCGGCGGAACCGGAGACTGCGGAGGAGGACGAAGAACCCGAGCCCCGTCCGAAGAAGCGCAGACTCGGCTGCTTCGGTGCGCTTATATGGTTCCTCTGCGTGATAGGTATAAGCGCGGCGCTCGCGGGCTTCGGATGGATGTGCGCGGACGACCTGCTCGGCCTCACCGCGGAGGACAGCGAGGCTACCATTACCGTGCTCGAGAGCGACGACGTGAGCGCCGTGGCGGACAAGCTCGCGGAGGCCGGGATGATAAAGCGCCCCTGGCTCTTCGAGATATTCGGAAAGATATTTGACGCCGACGAGAAGATATCCCCCGGCGTGTACAACGTGAATGCCGTCATGGACTACCGCGCGCTGATAAACGCCATGCGCGAGAACTCGTCCTACCGCGCGACGGTGGACGTGACGATACCGGAGGGCTTCACGCTTGAACAGATACTGCGGCGGCTCGAGGATAACGGCGTCGCGAGCTACGAGGATCTGGCGGACGTCTGCGCGAACTACGACTTTGAGTATTCCTTCCTCGAGGGCGTGCCGCTTGGCGACATGAACCGGCTCGAGGGCTACCTGTTCCCGAACAGCCACACCTTCTACGTCGACGAGAACCCGGTAAACGCGATAAACCGCTTCCTCAACGACTTCTCGAACAAGTTTGACGAGGATCTGCGCGCCGAGGCGGAGGAGAAGGGCATGAGCGTCCACGACGTGCTCACCGTCGCCTCGATGATAGAGAAGGAGGCGGCAAGCACGAGCGAAATGCCGCTCATCTCGTCGGTCATACACAACCGCCTCAATAACTGGGAAGCGCCGTATCTCCAGATAGACGCGACGATACAGTACGTCCTCGATGAGCGCAAGCAGTACCTGTCGCTCGAGGACCTCGCGATAGACAGCCCGTACAACACCTACCTCTATACGGGTCTTCCGCCCGGACCTATCTGCAACCCCGGCATTGCGTCGATACGCGCGGCGCTCCGCCCGGAGGAGACCGATTACTACTACTATGCGCTCACCGAGGAGGGCACGCACGAGTTTGTCCGCACGGCGGATGAGCAGCAGGCGATAATCAATGCCAACCCCGGCGCTTACGGTGCGGAATGATGCGTAGGGTAGAGCTTTTGAGTCCGGCGGGGGACATGTCCAAGCTGAAGATGGCCCTTGCCTACGGCGCGGACGCGGTGTACCTCGCAGCGGACAGATACGGTATGCGCGCCGCCGCGGGGAACTTCCGCGAGGAGACCCTTGCGGAGGCGGCGCGCCTCGCCCACGCGTCCGGCGCGCGGGCGTACATCACGATAAACACCGTCGCGCACGAGGACGAGCTCGAGGGAGCGGCACGCCTTGCGCGCATAGCGGAGGAGAGCGGACTTGACGCGGCAATAGTCGCGGACGCGGGCGTGCTCGGCCTCGTGAAGCGCGCCGCGCCGTCTCTTGAGGTGCACATGTCGACACAGGCGGGCATCACGAACAGCGCGTCCGCGCGGATGTGGCACGACCTCGGCGCGAAGCGCGTCATACTTGCGCGAGAGCTCACCCTGGACGAGATAGCGTCAATACGCGCGAACACACCGCGCGAACTGGACCTTGAGGTGTTTGTCCACGGCGCGATGTGCGTCAGCTTTTCGGGGCGCTGCCTACTCTCGGAGTATATGGCGGGCAGGGACGGGAACCGCGGCGAGTGCGCGCAGCCCTGCCGCTGGCGCTACCACCTCGTCGAGGAGAGCCGCCCCGGCGAGTATTACGAGATGCAGGAGCATCCCGAGGGGACATACATCCTCAACTCGAAGGACCTCAACGCTATACGCCTGCTTGACCGGATAATCGAGGCGGGCGCGTCGAGCCTCAAGATAGAGGGACGCTCGAAGAGCGAGTACTACGCCGCCGCCGTCACCTACGCGTATCGCGGCGCGCTCGACGACCTGTACGCCGGCCGCCAGTTTGACGAGCGGTGGGAGGAGGAGCTCGGAAAGGTCAGCCACCGGCCGTACTGCGACGGGTTCTTCCGCGAGCGGCCGAAGCACGGACTTCAGTACACCGGCGACTCGCGGTATATCCGCGACTGGGAGGTCGCGGCGGTGGTGGAGCGCGTCGAGGGCGACTATGCGTTTGCGTCGCTGAAAAACCCGTTCGGGGAGGACGAGGAGCTCGAGCTGCTCTCGCCGGGACGGCGCCCCGAGAAGGTGCGCGTCCCCGAGATATTCGAGATAGGCGTGGACGGTACGGAGACGCGCGTCATGCGCGCGACAAAGAACCAACTCACGCACCGCCTGCTCCTGCCGGACGTGAAGCCGCAGGCAATACTAAGGAAACTTCGCAGATAAACGGATAAAGGAGCGCGCTATGCGCGCTCCTTTATCCGTTTATCTGCGAGGCCGTCGGACAGAGCGAAGCTCTGCCGACAGCAGGCGCCGGTCTACGCTCCTCGCTTCGCTTCGAAGCACGACCGGCGAGAGGTGTAAATTTCGCCGTACACGCCGCCGAAATTTACGGATTTTACTTCATTTCGCGCCTGCGGCGCGAAACTCTGCGAGGCTTGGCGCGCGTATGCGCGCCTTTTTTGATAATAAAACGTCCTTGAACCGCACAGACTATCGGAAAACACGGTTCAGGGGGGATCGCTTTGGACAGGCAGAACGCGCCGGAGGAAGCAAAGGCCGAGATGAAGCAGATCGAGGACTTTGGTTCGATAAGCACCGGCACGGATGGGCGGAACATACACTGCATAGTCATAGTAGGACAGATAGAAGGACACCAGGTGCTGCCGCCGCAGAACAAGACGACGAAGTACGAGCACGTCCTTCCGCAGCTCACCGCTATCGAGGAGAGTCCGGAGATAGACGGGCTTCTCGTTCTGCTCAATACAGTCGGAGGGGACATTGAGGCGGGGCTTGCAATAGCCGAGCTGATAGCCGGGATGAGCAAACCGACGGTCTCGCTCGTGCTCGGCGGGGGACATTCGATAGGCGTACCGCTCGCGGTCGCGGCAAAGCGGAGCTTCATAGCGCCGTCCGCGGCCATGACGATACACCCGGTGCGGATAAACGGCGTGATAATCGGCGTCCCGCAGACCTTCAACTACTTTGAGAAGATACAGGAGCGGATAATAAGGTTTGTCACGCAGAACTCGAACGTCTCGGAGGAGAAGTTCAAGGAGCTGATGCTTCGGACGGGTGAGCTCGCGGCGGATGTCGGCTCGGTGATATACGGCGAGGAGGCGGTGTCTATCGGTCTCATTGACGAGCTCGGCGGCCTTGCCGATGCGCTCGGAGCGCTTCACGCGATGATAGATGAACGGAGGGGTGAGAAGCAATGCTCTACACAGTGATGCCGCTCGAGCTCGTGTATGCGGAAAAGCCGCCGGAGACCGAGGAGGAGCTGCGTGGCGGCGTGCGGCTCGTGTGGCAGGTAAGCGGCGGCACGAGGACGCTCATGCGGGTCATATCGAGCGACCCGCGGGATTATCTGAAGTATGATATTCGCTGACGCGTCGGCGCGAAATGTGCTCGTGGCAAACACGAGGCGCCGACATATTCCGCATCGGAATATATTCGACCCTCGTGAGCTTTGATATATTGTCCCTGCGCACCCTTTCGCGCCGAGACTTTCACTTGAAATTGCGCAGGCGCAATTTCAAGTGAAGCCGCCGGACAGAGCGAAGCTCTGCCGGCGGCCAGCGCTCCGCTACGCGCCTCGACGGCTTTGCCGTCTTCGACGCACGCTCCGCGAGAAGAGTTTTTTCCGACGTACACGCCGTCGGAAAAAACAAATTTGCCTCTATTTCGCGCCTAACGGCGCGAAACTCTGCGAGGCCTGAAGCAACAGAACCGGCGGGATGCTCCCGCCGGTTCTGTTGCTGCCGGAAACGCCATATACTTTGAGGTATGGGGCTAGACAAGACCCGGTGTTTTGTGGTATGATAACCATGTATGTTTACATAATCCGATATTATGCGCCGGACTCGGGAAACCGCGCGGAGCTCCGTGCTTCGGGGCGCAAAGTCGGAAGGGAACCGGCAAAATCCGTGAAAATACGGGGGCGAAAACGTGAATCTTATCCAGTCGCTTATATTGGGGCTAATACAGGGGCTTACGGAATTTCTTCCGGTGTCCAGCTCGGGGCACCTCGTTATATTCGAGAACCTGTTCAAGCTCGAGAGCGCGGAGAGCTCGAACCTGTTCTTCGACGTTCTGCTGCACTTCGGAACGCTTGTCGCGGTCGTGATAGCCTTCCGGCAGGACATAGCGGAGCTGCTGCGCGCGTTCTTCGGGATGTTCTGGCGGGGCGATCCGAACCGGCAGCGCGACCTCTTTTCGCGCCGGCTGATACTTATGCTTCTCGTAGGCACCCTCCCGCTGCTCGCGATAATGCCGGTAAAGGACGTCATTGAGGGCGCGCGGGCGTATCCGTGGATAGTCGGCATAGCGCTCTTCGTCACGGCGGGGCTGCTGTTCCTCGCGGACCGCGTGAGAAAGGGCAGAAAGACCGAAAAGAATGCGACGATGCTTGACGCGCTGCTCATAGGACTTATGCAGGCTGTCGCTGTGACGCCGGGCATAAGCCGCTCCGGGTCGACTATCTCGATGGGAGTGTTCCGCGGATTCGATAGGAACTTTGCCGTGAAGTTCAGCTTTCTGCTGTCGCTTCCCGCCGTACTCGGCGCGACGCTGCTCGAAACGGCGGACGCGGTGAAGACCGGCATCGACTGGTCACTCATGCCCACATACCTCGCAGGAATGGTGACGGCCGGAGTCAGCGGGTTCTTCGCGATAAAGCTCGTTCGGTACATAGCGAACAAGGGCAAATTCGGATGGTTTGCGATATACTGCGCCGCCGCAGGCATAGCGGCGATAGTCATATCCTTCATATAAGCGCTCATATAAAGACAGGGAAGTGTAATTTGTAAAATGGCTCAATCTACGGCAAAGAAAAAGAAGACGGCCGCCGCTCCGGCGTCCGGACGGGGAAAGAAAACGGCGGCAGCGGAGCCTGCGGTCGAAAAGAAGAAGCCGATACGGCGGCAGGTGGGCGCGGCGGTATGCGCCTTTCTCTCGCTGTGCGTGCTCTTTACGCTCTTCGGTCACGACGCGGTCATCCTGAAGTGGCTCTGGTACCTCTGCCGGGGCCTCGTGGGATGGGGAACGTGGCTGCTCCCGCTGCTGCTTCTGTCGGCGGCGCTCAAGCTGTTCTTCCACAGGGGACGTCCGGTGCGGCTGCGCGTGACCTGCACGCTGCTGCTTGCGCCGCTCGCGGGCGCGCTCGTCCATCTGATATGGGACAAGACAGAGTATGCATTCGGGCTTCAGATGTTCGGTGCGCTCTACACCTCCGGAACGGCGAGCGCGTCCGGCGGCGTGCTTGGCGGGACAATAGCCATACTTCTGCGGAGCGGGCTCGGGACCGTTCTCTCGGCGATACTGCTGATACTGCTGATACTCGGAGACTCGGCGGTGGCCTACAATCCGCAGCTGAAGAGGCTCGTGAAGTATCTCCGCGAGCGCGAGCGTCCGGAGTACGAGCCCGAACCCGAACCGGAGACGCCGCCGGCAAAGCGGCGCGGAAAGACCGAGGAACCCGCGCCCGAGACTGTCGCGGCTCCGGCGGAGGAGAAGGCGAAGACTGCGGCGATAGACATCCCCGGCCCGGGCGTACCGAGCCGCAGGGAGCTCCGCCGCGAGAAGAAGGAAGCGAAGAAGCTGCTGAGGGAGCGCGCTGTCGCCACTCCGGACGAGGTGATGAACGGTATAAAGGAGAATGAACGTTCCTCCGCGCCGGACTACGGCAGGCTGCCGATAGACATGCCGTCGCCGCGGGACCCGGTGCCGCCGCTCGAGATGCGTCCCGGACTTGCGGATGACCCGCCGTCCGATGAAGCACCGTCCGGCGGAACGGCCGCCGTTACGGAAATGCCGCCTGTCCCCGAGGACGATGCCGTTCCGGACGACATGCCGCCCTTCCTTGAGGAGGAGCCGAGCGAAGAGGTAAAGTTTGACGAGCCGCAGGAGGAACCGGCGCACCGTGCGCCGACGCTCCGCCCTGCGGGCAAGACCTCCGAGCCGAAGATAGTCGACACGCTCGGAGGGAGCAAGGCGGACACCGAGCGGCGCGAGCGGGAGGCCGCGGTGAGCGCGGTCGCGGCGGAGGTCGCCGCGTCACACGTCACGGCGGAAGCCGGCACATACGCCTACCCCTCCGCGGAGCTGCTGAACGAGGCTCCGCCTGTCGCCGCATCCGACGCCTCCGGCGAGATGCGCCTCAACGCGCAGCGTCTGGCGGACACGCTTCGGAGCTTCGGCATAGAGGCGAAGATCAACAATGTCACGCGCGGGCCGTCCATCACCCGATACGAATTGGAGCTCGACCGGGGCGTGAAGCTCTCGAAGCTCTCGGGTCTCTCGGATGACATAGCGCTGTCCCTCGGCGCGGCGGGCGTCCGCATAGCGCCGATACCGGACAAGGTGTCCATCGTCGGAATAGAGGTGCCGAACAAGACGGTCGCGACGGTGTCGCTCCGCGAGATAATCGAGTCGCGCGAGTTCGGCGCGAGCAAGTCGCCGGTGTCCTTTGCGCTCGGCCGCGACATCAGCGGCGCGGCGATGGTCGGCGATATAGAGAAGCTGCCGCACCTGCTGATAGCCGGCACCACCGGCTCGGGCAAGTCGGTCTGCATGAACTCTCTCATCATCAGCCTGCTCTACAAGAGCTCGCCCGATGAGGTCAAGCTGATAATGGTCGACCCGAAGATGATAGAGCTCAACGTCTACAACAAGGTCCCGCACCTGCTTATTCCCGTCGTCACCGACCCGAAGAAGGCGGCGGGCGCGCTCCAGTGGGCGGTCGGAGAGATGATGAACCGCTACGGAGCCTTCCGTGAGGCTGCGGTGAGGAACATCACCGAGTACAACGCCTACGCCGAGCGGAACCATACGAAAAAGATGCCGAGGATAGTTATCCTCATAGACGAGCTTGCCGACCTGATGCTCGTCGCGGCAAAGGAGGTCGAGGAGTCGATCTGCCGCATAGCGCAGATGGCGCGCGCGGCGGGGATGCACCTCGTCATTGCGACTCAGTCGCCGCGGGCGGACG
>CANRIN010000051.1 GCA_947630675.1 uncultured Clostridia bacterium
GCCCTCGGAGGCGTACACGTCAACTATCTTGCCTATCACTATGCCGGAGGGGTATACCCCGCCGACGCCGCTCGTGAGCACCGTGTCACCGTTCAGCAGGACCGCGTCCTCGGGGAAGTACGCGAGGCGCAGCAGGCCTTCGCGCATCAGCTCGAAGTCGCCCTCCGCTGCGGCGGTGTCGCCGGTGCGCTGTATCACCGCGCCGAGCTCGGTCGTCGTGTCGATAAGCGTCGAGACGACGGCCCAGTTCTCGCCCACCTCGCTCACCTGTCCCACGAGGAAGCCCTCCTCGTTTATCACGCAGTCGAACTTCTCTATGCCGCCGGAGCGTCCCTTCGAAATGGTGAACGCAGACTCCCAGTTGGAGCTGCTGCGGCTGACGACGTTTGCCATGCAGAGCGTGAGGTCGCGGCGGGACTCGGTGAGCCCGGAGAGCTCCCTCAGCCGCTCGTTCTCGGCGATAAGCTGTTCGCCGATGCGGATGTCCTCCTCCATGTCTGCTATCGTCTTTTTCAGCCGCTCGTTTTCCTCGAGCAGCTCGTCATACTCATACATGCGCGAATAGAACCGCCCTATCGCGCCGCTTATCGAGCTTGCGGCCGCGCGGAACGGCTTAGTCACTATCCCGAAGAAGTCGCTCACGGGCGACGCCGCGCCCTGTGCCGCAAACGATATTATCGCCATGACAAGTATCACGGCAAGCACCGCCGAACACGCTATCACGGCCTTGCTCCGCATAAAACGCTTCACGCCGTCCGTCCCTCCCTTCGGAATATTCCCGACGGAGCCGTGCCCCGCCGTCTCGCTATCTTTACAGTAATATCACACCGAACTCCGCGAGCAGCCGCGCCGAGAGCACGAGCGGCAGCCCCACGACATTCGGGTAGTCTCCGCATATCCCCTCGACGAGCAGCGCGCCGCGGAGCTGTATCCCGTACGCTCCTGCCTTGTCCATCGGCTCGCCGCTTGCGACGTAGCGCTCTATCTCGCCCGCGGTGAGTTTGCGGAACCTCACCCGCGTCTCCTCGCACGAATACGTCTCGCGCTCCCCGCGCCGCACCGCGACGCCGGTATAGACCGAGTGCTCCCTGCCGCTGAGCCGCCGCAGCATCGCGGCGGCGTCCTCCGGGGAGGACGGCTTTCCGAGCGCATCCCCGTCTATCGCGACGAGTGTGTCCGCCGCGAGCACCACACGCTCCGGCGCGAGCGCCGCCACCGCCGCGCACTTGCGCCGCGCGAGCAGGACGACCGCCTCCTCCGGCGGAGTACCCGCCGGGACGGTCTCGTCCGCATCGGAGACCTTCACCTCGAAATCGCATCCCACTGCCTTGAGCAGTTCCCGCCTCCTCGGCGACGAGGACGCGAGTATTATCCTCTCGTTCTCCATTTTACCCTCATTTTAAGCTGTTTACATCATCGGCTTTGCCGCACCGGCGGCAAAGCCCCGGTGCCGGGTCACTTCCCGGTGGAGCCGTAGCCTCCCGTACCGCGCTCCGTCTCCTCCAACTCCGCGACCTCCGTAAGCTCCGCCGCCGAGTAGGGCACGAGCACGAGCTGGCATATCCTGTCCCCCGGCTCTATCGTATACGCCTCCGCGCCGTGGTTGATGACTGCGGCCTTCAGCTCTCCACGATAGTCCTCGTCTATGACGCCGACGGAGTTTGCGAGCGTCACTCCGTACTTCATACCGAGTCCGCTCCTGCCGAATATCAGTCCGACATATCCGCGCGGCACCTCTACCGCGAGGCCGCAGGGCACGAGCGCCCGCTCGCCCGGCAGGAGCGTCACCGCCGCGTCGAGCGAGGCGTGGAGGTCGAGCCCCGCCGCGCCCTTCGAGCCGCGCTCCGGCGCGGGCGCCGTATATCCTCCCTCGGTAGGTATAACCTTGTAACGGAGCTTCAACGTCATTTTACTCCACTCCCCTGAAATATAGTCCGCGTGTGAACTGCGCGGGCGCGGTCCCGCTCCCGCGGTACGCCGAGAGCACATTTTCCGCCTCGCGCGGGTTCTCGGTAGTGAACATGAGCCGTATCGTCTCGAGGCCGAGCGGCGCAAGCTCCCCGAGCCTGTCCGCAAGCCACAGCTTCTGCGAGTTGAATATCTCGCTTCTCCCGCCCTCGACGCGCTCGAACGGGAACCGTGCGCCGGTCCTGTCCACCAGCGTCTTTGCGGAGGAACCGTGGTCGCCGAGCCGCCGTTCGGTTATCATCAGCGGCAGGCGTCCGTAGGCTATCATCTCGAGCGGGATCGGGCTCGAAAGTCCGCGTATCTGCGCCGTGGTCAGTTCAAAGCTCACCGCAGCCGACGAGAGTCCGAGCGACGCAAGCGTCTCAAGCGAGAGCGAGTTTGCTATGTTCAGTCCGTAGTCTCCGCGCACCTCGAAGCCCCGGCTCCGCGCAAAGTCGATATACCCGATGTTTCCCGCAAGGACGGTCCGCACCCCGAGCCCGTATACGAACTCGAGCATATCGGATATCTCGCCCATCTCGCTTGGGTGCGCCACCCTCGGGAGCTTTGCCGCGACCTTCGCGGCGGAGAGCAGTTCCCCCGTGCGCTCCGGCTCGCGGACAAGCATTTCGAGCGGTATGTATATCCATTCGGGCGGGTCTGCAAGCATCCTGTCGCTCACCTGAAGGATGCTGTGCGCGTCCACCGTGACGGCGGGAAAAGCCGTCTCCCGCCTCCTTGCCGGAACGCGCGGCTGTTCAAAAACGCGCCTTGCCGGTATCTCGAGCCGCTTTTCGGAGAGCTTTTCGAGCACCGTGCGGCGCATGGCGTTTATCTCGGAAAGCGGCATTGTGAGCCCCGGAGCGATCTTCGCGCGCGCGAAGTCGCAGCGGTAGGGCGTGCCGCCGGTCTTGTAGAGCTGAGTCGTCACTTCGGCGGGAGAGAGCGCACGGTTCCGCGCGCGCTCCGCGCGGGGCCCCTCGACGTAGAGGCCGTGCCCGTCCTCGTCCTCGACCGCGAGCAGCGACGGCGAATTCTCCCGCACGAGCATCGCAAACTTCACGCCGACCCTCTGCGGCTCCCGCGCGCCCTCGGCGTAGCTCCGCCGCGCCTCCGCGAATATCCGGTCGTTCGTCTTCTTCTCCTCCGAGCGTCTGCCGAGCATCGTGGGAGAGTTTTTCTTGCCTATGAAGTACCCGTCGGTGAAGCCGTCCCGCGAGAACACTGCGGCAAGCGTCTCCAGCTCCTCCCGGGTGGGCTCCCTGCCCTCCTTCAAAGCGTTTGCGTATATGCGCGTGGTTATCGCGGCGTATTCGGGACGCTTTAGCCGCCCCTCTATCTTGAACGACTTCACGCCCATGTCCCGGAGCTCCGCGAGGTGCCCCGCGAGGCTCATATCCTTCAAAGACAGCGGATAGGCGTCCGCACGGTCGCCGAATCCGTAGGCGAGGCGGCAGGGCTGCGCGCAACAGCCCCGGTTGCCGCTCCTGCCGCCGATAACGGCGGAGAAGTAGCACTGCCCCGAGTAGCAGAAGCAGTATGCGCCGTGTATGAACACCTCCGTCTCGATGGGGCTCTCCGCCGTGAGGCGGCGCAGCTCGTCCCGCCCGAGCTCGCGCGCCGCGACGGCGCGCGTGCAGCCGAGCGACGCGGCGAGCTTCGCGCCCTCCGCATTCGTCACGCTCATCTGGGTGGAGGCATGGAGCTCCATATCCGGAAAGCACTCGTGGAGCAGCTTCAGCGCGCCGAGGTCCTGCACAAGCACCGCATCCACGCCGGCGGAGTTCAGCTCCCGCGCCTGGGCGTAGAAGTCGTCGAGCTCCCGGTCAAAGACGAGGGTATTCATCGTCACATACGCTTTCACTCCGCGCAGATGGCAAAACTCCACCGCCTCGCGTGCCTCCGCTGCGGTGAAGTTTTTGGCGCTGCGGCGCGCCCCGAAATCTTTAAGCGCAAAATATACGGCGTCCGCTCCGTTCATCACGGCGGCGCGGAGCCCCTCCGGCGAACCCGCCGGTGCGAGAAGTTCCATCTGTGTCCTCCGAAACGGCTAGTTGTCCTCTCCGAGATCCAGCTTGGACTGGCGCTCCTCCCACGCGGGGGGAACGTCGCGCTCCGGCGCGAGGCGTGCAAGCTCGTGGCGGAGGTCGGCACACTCGTCCTTGAGGGCGCTTATCTCGTCGAAGTACTCGCGCATCTGCTCACGCTGCTCGTCAATGGTCTTTTCAAGCTTTATGCCCTCGTCCGCGAGGTTCATCGCGGCAAGGACCGCCGCCGCGAGCGTGGAGAGACTGCTGCCTTCCTTGACGGAGCGTATCCTTTCGTCCACAAGCCCCGCGACATGCTGCATATACTCTTCGTTCTCGTCGCTGAGAAGTGTGAAGTTCATATCGCATATAGTGATGTTCACCCGGTTTTTCATCGCGTACCGCTCCCTCCTCCGCGCGCAGATGACGCGCCCTGATTTAAAATAAGTATAACACTTTATTTCGCGCTTGTCTATTCAAAGCGCGAAAAAATGAGAAAATGCCCGAGCGCAAAGACGCTCCATCCCGCCGCAGGCGGGCAGCGGGTGAAGGACACACGGACTTCGCCGGGGTCTGCCGTTTGCGGAATCGTCCGGACGGGACCTGTCCGGGGACGTGGCGGGCGGCTCGTCTCTCCCGACGCGTTCGCGTAAAACAAAAAATGGCTCGTTTCCGCGGAAACGAGCCATTTCCATTTGAGGAGTATCCGACGGACCTTCTCCGCTTTCGCGGTAAGCCACGCCTGCGCAAAAATGTCGGAACGCCGCCCGGCTTTGGCGGTCAAAGCGGTGCGTCAAGCGACGCGTAGAAGTCCCAGAGAAGCTCCGCGAGCTTTTCCGGAGCCTCGGCGTTTACCTCGTGCCCCGTTCCACGGACGACGGCAAGGCGGCTGTCCCTTACGGAGGCCGCGAGCTTCTTCGACGCTTTCAGGTTTGCGGAGTCCTTTTCGCCGCAGACGACAAGCGTCGGACAGGACACCCGATAAAGCGAATCTGCGAAATCCAGCTTCGCCATCGTCCTGCAAAGGCCGATGACGTCCTTTTTTGGAAGCCCCATCCCCGCAAACGCGCTTTTCGGCATGAGCTTGAAAAGGATGTTCTGCAGCCCCAGCAGGAATTTCGGCATCTTGTACTGCGCAGCGATAAGGACAAGCGCGCTGACCTTCTCCGGGTGGTCTATCGCATAGTTCAGGGCGAGCACCGCGCCGAGCGACAGTCCGCACAGAGCAACGGAGCCTTCGTACCCGCCGCACGCGTCGGAAAAGCGCGCGTAGAGACTGCTGTATGTGACCCTCTCCCCGCGTTCCGTTTTCGTCAGGTCGGGGCATACGCAGTCCTCATCCCCGCCCGAATATTCCAATGTCTTCTCCCAACTGCCCGGGGTCTGTCCGAGACCGTGCAAATAGATCCTCGTCATACTGCTCTCCTCCTTGCCGCAAAACACGTTCTCCCGCCGGTTTTCAGCTCGCGCGTCCTTGGTTTTGTATATCATACATTACGGCGCGCCCGCTGTCAATAGCGTGCGAAGGAAGCGCGAGGCCGCCCCGCCAGCTTGATGAAAACGTATGGGAAGGAGCACCTTCGGCGGAACGGGAACGGAGAATACCTCTGGCGTGCGGAATGTGCCGCTTTACATACCGGGCATTTTTGTTCCGCGCCGTCTGTACGTTTGCGCGGACGGCCTCTCTCCCGCGTTCGGCGTCCGTTTACTATCGCAGGACGCTGAGCCGTCCCTGCTCCATCTCGCAGACGGTGTCGCAGAGCTCGTCGATGTCCTCCGCGTGGTGGGAGGTTATCAGCACCGTCGTGCCGCCCTCGCGGAGCCGCTTCAGCACCTCGCGTATCTCGGCGACGCCTCCGGAGTCCAGCCCGTTCATCGGCTCGTCTATGACGAGCAGCGGCGGCGACTCCATTATTGCCTGCGCTATCCCGAGGCGCTGACGCATGCCCATCGAGTACTTGCGGACGTGCTTGCGCTCGTCCGGGTCGAGACCCACGAGCCGCATCGTCTCGCGTATCCGCTCGTCGTCTATCCTCCTGTTTATTCCCGCAAGCATCTTGAGATTTCGGAACCCGGACTCCGAGCCGACAAAGCCGGGCTGCTCGATGATTATCCCGATGTCCTGCGGCTTTGCGGGACGGACGCGCTCGCCGAATACGGTGATCTCACCCGAGTCGAGCGCCATGAACCCGACGATGCACTTGAAAAGCACCGACTTTCCCGAGCCGTTTCTGCCGACGATGCCGTGTATCTTCCCGCGCTCGAAGTCGACCGAGACATGGTCGAGCGCCGCGACCTCGCGGAACCGCTTTACCGCGTCCTTCACCGAAACAGCGATATCGTTCATAAACCTTCATCCTCCCCATTACCTAAGTCTTGTCTGCAAAACAGAACTATCGAAAGAACACAGAAGATCGCCGTAAAAACCGCCGGAACTGCGATACAGTATCCCATTGACGGAAGCAGGGGATTGCCCGAGAAGAACGAAGAAGTAAATATGTTGCAAAAGTTCAGCGGGCTGAAATAACTCACATACATTCCGAAGGTCAGGATACCGGAGGACATCGACGTAAACCTCATAAACAGCAGGAACCCGAATACGCTGAGCGACGCCGTCTTTCCGATAAGCTTGTTGAAAAACATAAACATCGTTCCGATAAAGACGCCGACGAGCCACGCGAGCAGCAGGCTGTATCCGGCGACCGCTATGGGGCTGAACTCTATCACGGCGCTCGGGAAGTATACATGCAAAATGAAGTCCGTCGGGAGCGACGCGCCGACAGCCAGTGTTCTTTCCACCTGTCCCCAGTCGGCGGAAAAGCTCAGATTCGGCAGCATCGCTGCCCACGATGTGACCCAGACAAACAGTACGGCGATAAGAGACGCCGCCATTATGTAAATTATCTGACCGAGTATCCACGCAAGCCTCCCGGAGCGGACTATCTCGAACTGCGACGAGCTGCGGTAGAACGGCGCATTTGAAAAGATAAGTCCGAGCATAAGGGCGTACATCTCTATCATGTATCCCGGCGTGAAGCAGGTCGTGACCGCCCACATTGATACGGTGGCGTCGTATCTGCCGGCGAGTCTTCCGAGGTCGTGCATGTCATAGTAGGAAAAAATCGCTATGACCGCCGCAAACACAATGATCCGCCAGTCATGCCTCCATCGGGCGATGTTGTGCGCCGCATACAGGCAGGCGCTTCGGATATTACGCATTTCGGACGCTCCTTTCCGCCTGAGATATGGATGCAAGCACTCCCGCCATGTGTACGGCGCAGGTCATGGCGAGCTTCATTGCAATTGAAAACATCGGCGTACCGAGGTCAAAATAGGTCAACATCCACGACGAAGGCAAAAATACGGGCGGGACACCCGCTATCTGAGACACAAACTGGAGCATCATATAGATAACATACGGCAGGACGACCGGCGCGTACTTTTCTTTCAGATACATGGACATCCACATGGCAAGCCCCGCAAAAATCGAGCCCGAGAGGCTGAAATTTACCGCAAAGCAAAGAACATACCCGATATAGTGTCCGCCGTCCAGCAGAGAGGAGTAGCAGGAGGTGAGCGTCGCGAGTCCGCCGGAAAACGGGTAGACAAGCGCAAGCAGACAGGTAAAAACCGCATATCCCGTAAACACGACGAAAAATCCGGAGAGTATGACGGCGACGTACTTTATAAAAACATACCCCGGTACGCCGACACGCATATAGTAGAACTGCAGCGCGCCCTCCTCCCTCTCCCGGCTGAAGCTGAGGGCAAACGCCGCGCACGGAAGCACTCCAATGACAAGCACTTGCGCCGTGAGTTCGGCTTTCTCCACAACGATCGTTACCGTAGCGTATTCGTTGAGCTCAACCATGCTGTTGACAAACAGCGCGGCCACGAAAATCGCCGTCGCCACCCAGAAGCTCGGATTGACGAACACCCGCCTCATCTGCATGAAAAACAGTCTTATTCCCGGCATAGAAACCTTCACCTCGCTTTGTTTTGATTTTGCCTTTATTCTGCGGGATTTTCGATGCTTATTATCCGCTCTCCGCTGAACGCGTCAAAGGCGTAAACGGTCGTCAGATCTTCGGACGATATGAAGGTCGCAACCGCTTCATTTTTGGGGAGCTGATCCGCATACAGATCGTCCCTCACATAAAACACCCAGAACGGGTACAGGGTGCATACATTTTCTTCCCCGGAATCGAATATGGCGTAGCACAGCTCGGCCTTCAGAAGATACGTGTCCGAAATTGCGATGCTGCCCGCAAAGAGGTCTGCCAGTTTTGACAGGACTTCCTCGTACGGCATTATCTCCCTATCCTCCGACTCGTACATGACCTCAAACAGGTTTTCTGCCCTAAGGGAAAAGCTGCCGTCCTCGTACACGGCCGCGGCGAGCTCCTGAGACTGAGCGGGCAAATTGAAGAAAACCTGTACGTCAGGCTCTACGGAGGTATGCCAATCAGATATATTCACGGGAATGTCGTGGAAAAACTGTCTGAACTCAAAGACGTATGCGCTTGACAGAAACGTCTTTTCCTCCTCCGTGTACGGGGACATATACAGCATGTCTCCTTCCGTCATATGTGCAGCCGTCTCTATCTGCTCATCCTTGCTCATCTGAGCTGTCCTTGTGTTCACTATGTCGGTCATGTCGACGCCGATGTTTTCAAACGCCGTTTCCGCATACTCTCGCGCCTCAGTGACGGGGAAGGTCTCGAATTCGTCACGCCCCGTAAACCTATCAAATTTGAGCCTTCGGCCGGGCTCCACAGTATGCGACAGCCAATCCAATATGCTTTCCGGGAACCGGTTAATACCCTCGGACAGCACCTTGGCAGGATAACGGCGATAGTTCACGCCCCCCGACAGCTTTCCGATCGTCATATAATCGTAAGAGTTGAAATCAAGTATCTCCATCGTATCGGGGTCTGTGCTGCGATAAATAGGTCCAACGGCTTCGACAGCGCGCGTGTTGTCGCACTGCATGAGCGCGGCATGCACCTTTTCCTCGTCCGGTATGACCCGCCGCGCGGTTATTACCGGCGCGGTTTTCGGGACAGACAGCTGCGTGCCGTCAAACGATACATGGAAATGCTCCGGGAGGGTCATCGGTTCGCCGGAAGCGCCGTCCTCCGTCCCGCCCGCGCAGCCCGCGGCAAACGACAGCAGAAGCGCGAGCGTGAGCAGTATCGAAACCGTTCTTTTCATTGTGCGTCTCTCCTTGTCTTTCATCGAAACAGCGATATCGTTCATAATTTGTCATCCTTTCCGCTGCTGAAATCTCCTTTGCAGAAATACCGCGCGGTCAAGAGCGCGAACACCGTTGACATTACCGCCGCAAAACCGATACAGTATGCGACGGACGGCATATTCGGATTGCCGTTGAAATACGAAGTAGACATCATATTGCAGAAGTTTAGCGGCACCATGTAGCTTACCCATGAGCCGAGCGTGAGTGCGCCGATATCCCGCGAAGCAAGACTCATAAACAGCAGGAAGCCGAACGCGGCAAACGATACGTTCTTACCTGCTACGCTGTTGAGGCAGAGGAACATCGTACCGATAAACACGGCGACGAGCCACGTCAGCAGAAAACTCAGACCCGCGGTCGCCATCGGGCTGAACGTTGCGATTCCGGTCGGGATGGACACCCTTATATGCAGATCCGTCGGCAGGGCGTTTCCCAGCGCGACGGTCTTTATCACGGAGCCCCAGTCGTTCGAGAAGCTGATATTCGGCAGGAGCACCGCCGCTATGACGAGCCATATTGCGAGCGTCAGCATCAGTGATGCGAACAGCACAAACAGAAGCTGTCCTATCACCCAGCCGAGCCGTCCGGAGCGGACAACGATAAACAGCGTCTCGTCGCCACCCACAGGAGTGTTCGAGAAGACCAGCGCCGTGATGAGGCTGAAAAGCGTCACCGTGTATCCGGGCGAGAAGAACATTGCGGCGGCCCAGACCGGCACCTTTGCGTCATACCTTGCGGCAAACTCCGTGAGGCTCCCGTACTCAAAAGCCGCAAACATCGCTGTTACAAGCAGCGCGAGGTACACTCGCCAGTCCGTTAAGAGACGCCGGACGTTTGCCGCGGCGCAGAAGAAGCCGGTTCTCAGACTATTCACTGAGAAGCCTCCTCTCCGCGCGGTGCATACAGGCAAACCCTCCCGCTGCAAGCATGCCCGACGTTATCCCGAACTTGACCGCTAGCGACGCAAGCGGAGTGCCGAGGTCCATATAGCCGAGCATCCACTTCGACGGACGGAGCGCCGGCGGCACCCCGAGCATCTCCAGCGCAAACGTGAGCAGCATATAGATGATATACGGCATTATCACGGCTGTGTACCGCTCGGGGAAATACATCGAGAGCAGCATCGTCATCCCGGCAAAGAGCGCGCCGGACATACTGTAGCTCGCTATATAGCACATGACGTAGAGAAACGGATGCCCGGATTCGTAAAGCGGCTGGAATGAGTTGAAGTTGTGCATCATCCCGTCGTCGAACGGATGGAACGGCAGCAGCGCGGCTATATACACCATGTAACCGGCAAGCACGACGCACGCGCCGGAGACCGCCGCCGCCGTGAACTTGGCCGCTATGTACGTTGATACGTCCGCGCGTATGTAGTATGAACCGAGCGCGCGCTGTCTGTGTTCGCTCTGATAGCTCAACGCAAACGGCAGCGAAGGAAGTATCGCTATCACCAGCACGTCCATCGAGAACATGGACATCTCAACTCCGTACACGACGGAGTTGTTCCGCTGAAGGCTCCACACGCTGACATACAGTGCCGCCGCAAATATTATGGACGCCGCAGCAAACGTCGGGCTAAATATAGCGCAACGGAGCTGTATACAAAGCACCCTGAAGCGTACCATACCGCACCACCTTTGAACATATTCGCACCCGTATTGCATATCCCGCAGGAGTGAAAACGGCCTGCCGGTCCGTTGGGATATTACACTCCGTCCGGAATTGTCACACTGTTGACCCTTGCGCCGGTAATTGCGTCAAAAATATACAGCTCGCCGACATTGCCTGAAGCAAAGGTATACTGTTCGTCCTGCAAATCCGTCAGCGCCGTGTACTCTGCATATTCCTCGTCGGAGAGGACGGTAAAGCACCAGAGCGGGTAGAGTATCAGTTCATCCTGTGCGTCCGTCTCGTATATCGCATAGAACAGCTCCGCCGAGACGCAGTGAACGGGCTCGAACAATATGGCTTCGGAAAATACCCCGCCGAGCTTACCGAGCGCGTCCTCGTATGAAATGATTGGAACGTCTGCCTTCACTGTCTCCGTATCCGCGCCGCACGCGTCCCATATATCGAGCTCGAAGGAACCGTCCGTGCCGACCTCCGCCAGTATGCACTGCATCTCGGGTACCGTGCCGTAGACAGCGCCGGAGGTGTTGTCCACGCCCCTGTGCCAGTTCGTCGAGCATACTGGGATACCGTCGACGATCTGACGGTACTCAAAGACGAATGTGTCAGAACAGCCCAGTCCCTCCCCCTCGAAGCGGTAGGTGCAGATGCGCTCAAGCCGCTCGGCGGGTATGCCGACGCCTTGAAGCGCGGATTCCACGCGCCCGCACGCCTCCGAGAGCGTCAGGTCGTCAAAGTCTGCATCCCCCTTGAAGTTTTCGGCATATACCTCGCCGTACAAGTTATTGTTATACGGTCTGAGCAGTTCTTGGACATTGCCGGGCAGAGTGTATATCTGGGACTCTCGCTCATACCTGTACCCGAGCACTCCTACCTGTTTTCTATCCGGCTCAAGGTACTTCCCGTCAAAATCTATCTCGAGAAATTCGTACCAGTCGTCCTCTCCGGGATCTCCGCGCCAGATCCATCCGTTGCCCTCCTCGCCGTCGGTGACATCTGGCGATTTGAGCAGCGCGGAGCTGGCTGCTTCCATATCAAATATTACCCTGTTCGTTCTGAGAATGCTTGCGGTTTCCGGCACTGCCGCTGCGGCTGCATCTATATGCACGTTTAAGTCCTTCGGAAGCACTTGTCCGTCCGTGCCTCCGCTCTCCGGCGCAGTATCGCACCCGCCCGCAAGCAGAATTGCGAGCGCGAGCAATATCGTAACCTTCCTTTTCATTTTGCAGGCTCCTTTCGGTGTCTTTAGTCTAATAAGTATAAACCCATTACGCTTTGAGTTTACCACTATTAAACCCGGTTGTCAATAGGCCAAGCTCATTTTCCCGAAAGACTCTCCGCAGCGCTTGCGGAGAGTCTTTTTTGTTACGCAGAAGGCGCATCCCGAGCGGGACGCGCCCCTATTGCCGTGTCGCTTATTCCCTCGTTTGCAGCAGCTCGAGCGGCTTTCGCGCGCTCACAGAGACCGAGCACGCGAAGCAGGCGGCGACCGCCGCCGCGAGGTATACGGCGGCGCAGAGCAGTATCTCCGCGAGGTACGGCATGATCTCCCCGCCGAAGCCGTGCGCCGCGGCGAGTGCGGCGACGCCCGCCGCAAGTCCCACAGCACAGAGCAGCGTCTGCTCGAGCGTGAGCGCCGCTCGGACCCTCCCGCGCGGCGTGCCGAGCACCCGCATTATCGCCGCCTCCTTTGCGGACTGGATTATCACGAGCCCCGGTATCGCCGCGCCTATCACCGTCACGACGGCACAGATCATCGGCAGAAGCATCTCGAGAAGATTCGTGTTGCGGTCGAGCGGGACTATGACGTTTGTCACCTCGCTGTCGAGCACGCGGAGCGCGAGACCGCTCACGCCCGAGTCGGTCGAGGAGTCAAGAGCCTCGTTCGGGGCGTCGCGATACGCGGCGGGGTCGCGCAGGAGCTCGTTCTTTATGCGGAACTCGACCGTCCGTGCCTTCCCCGAGCCCTCGTAGGAGCCGACGTAGAACGTGTAGCGCGCGACCTTCATCGTCCAGAACGGCGTCGCGATATCGTAGGTGCCGAGACCGCCGCCGAATGTCCCGACTATCGTGAACTCGACACCCTCGCGCGCGGCCTGGCTCGTCCTAGAGTCCATGCGGATGCCGAGGTTCGCGCCGCTTATATGTATCGTGTCGCCGAGAGCAAGACCCATCTCCTCAAGCGCGCGTTCGCTCACGATGCACACCTTTTCGTTCGACTCGAGGAACATACTGCCGTCGTACCCGTCCGCGTAGACGATGCCGGTCATGCGTCCGAACTCCTCCGCGTCGGTGACGTTGTATATCGTGCTGACTTTCTCGTGGGAGGGCGTCACCCAGTAGAGCGGGCCGCGCGACTCGGCGTAGTACGAGCTTGCGAAGTCGGCGTCGAGCAGCGTCTCTATCGCGGCATACGGCACCGCCGCGCTCACCGCGCCGCTGCGGTTTATCACGCTCGCGTAGACGTCCACCGTGTCGTACATCTCATCCACAAGCGCGCGGTTCGAGCGCACGACCGACACGAACTGCCCGAGCGACGCTATGAGCGCCGCCGCGAGCAGCAGCGAGAGCAGGCTCCGCACCGGCGCGCGCGGGATGTGCCGTCTTACATATCGAAAGATCATCGTTTCACCTCGCCTCTGCGTTTGCGCCGGCGGCGCTCATCTCACCCGTGTGAGGCGTCCGTCGGTCATGCGGAACACCACGTCCGCCGCGTCCGCGACCTCGCTGTCGTGCGTGACGACGATGACGCAGTAGCCCTGTTCCGACGCGAGCCGCTTCAATATCTCCATGACGAGGACGGTGTTCTCGACGTCGAGGTTGCCGGTGGGCTCGTCCGCGAGCATTATCTTTGCGCCGGAGGCGAGCGCGCGGGCTATCGCCACGCGCTGCTGCTGTCCGCCGGAGAGATTTGCGGGGAAGCGGCGCATCTCCTCCTCGGTGATGCCGACCTCCGAGAGCAGTTCCTTTGCGCGCGGAACGGCCTCGCCCGGCTTCTTTCCGACGAGCTCCATCGGGTAGCAGACGTTCTCCGTGACCGTCAGCAGCGGGAAGAGCTGGAACGCCTGAAATATCATCGACACCGACTCGCGGCGGTAGCGGTCGAGGTCGAGCGAGCGTATCGGCTCCGTCCCGAGGAGGACGTCGCCGGACGTCGGCAGGTCGAGCCCCGCGAGCATCGACAGGAGCGTGCTCTTGCCCGACCCGCTCGGGCCGATGACGGCGTAGAGCGTCCCCGCCTCGAACTCGCAGCTCACGTCCGCGACGGCGGGGCGCGGCGAGTTCCTGTATGTGTAGGTCACGTTTTCCAGAGTGAGAGCGGCCATATTGTTTCTCCTTTCGGGTGTTATTTCCCCTGCAACAGCCTAAGCGGCGGAATGCGTCCTATCCTCACGAGCCCGACCCACGCGAATACGAGCAGGAGCGCGAGCGTGCCCGCGCCGAACGCTCCGAACGTCCAGCCCGGCAGCGTCGCCGCGACTTCGCCGCCCGTGACCTCGCCTATCTGCGCGGAGAGATCTGCCGCGAAGCCGCTCGTCGCGGCGACGGCGAGTGCCGTCCCGAGCAGCACCGCCGCGAGCGCGAGGGTGAACAATCCCACGAGCAGAGACGCGTTTGCGCGCGGGACGGG
>CANRIN010000052.1 GCA_947630675.1 uncultured Clostridia bacterium
ACGCCGAAGGGCTTGTCGGTAATGCTCCTCACGACGGCTATCTGCTCGCGCACGAAGCTCGCGGGGGCGTTCCCCGCGCCGATTATGCCGAGCCCGCCTCCCTCGCTCACCGCGGCGGCGAGCTTTCCGTCCGCTACCCACGCCATTCCGCCCTGGAATACGGGATAGCGTATCCCGAGCATTTCGCAGAGAACAGACTGTATCATCTTACTTCATGCAGTTCTCTTCGATGAAGCTCACGAGCTCACCGACGGTCTCGACCTTCTGGTTGAGCTCTATATCGATGCCGAGCTCGTCCTCGAGGTTCATGAGCAGCTCGACGGTGTCGAGAGAATCTATCGACAGTTCCTTGAACGTGCTCTCGGGCTTGACGTCCTCCGGGGCGCAGTCGGTGCGCTCGGCTATGACCTTTGCAACAGCTTCCATTACCATAATGATACCTCCGCAGTAAAATAGACAAAATAACAGTTATCGGCAATGACCCGGCCGGATGTGAGGGTTGTTCGGGAGGGCCCTCCGCCGCGCGCTCCGTCCTGAGAAATCGGGAGCCGTTTCGCCGCATAAACGTCGAAACTCCGCGGTTTTGACGGCCTGAGTTATCGTCGGACAACATTACTATAATTGTAACACAAATTTCCTTTCTGTCAAGGGTAGTTGGCCTGTTTGAGGAACGGCTCCGCGTCTGTTTGCACGGTCGTCGTTTATCTATGCGGCGGCAGCTTTTCCGATGTGCGGGTTGAATTTGCCGGTTCCCGGGGGTATAATGAATGAAGACGCGGCGGCAGCGCCGCATATTCCATATTTTGCGTGCAAAGGAAGGAAAAGATTATGCTGACAGCCGGCACAAAAGCGCCCGATTTCACACTTCACGACAAGGACGGAAATTCCGTCTCGCTCTCCGACTTTGCGGGGCGCAAGGTCGTTCTCTACTTCTACCCCAAGGACAACACCCCCGGCTGCACCCGTCAGGCGTGCGCGTTCGCGGCGGCGTTCGAGGAGTTCAAAAGCATCGACGCCGTCGTTGTAGGCGTCAGCCGCGACTCGAAGGCGTCCCACCGCAAATTCGCGGAGAAGTACGAGCTTCCCTTCGTCCTGCTCAGCGACCCCGAGCTCGAGGCCATCAAGGCCTACGACGTGTGGCAGGAGAAGAAGAACTACGGAAAGGTGAGCTTCGGCGTCGTCCGCACGACCTACGTCATCGACGAAAACGGAGTGATAGAGAAAGCCATGCCCAAGGTCAAACCCGATACCAACACGGCGGAGATACTTGAGTATCTGCGTGGGTGACGGCATCACTGAGGACTTCCCGATCGGCAAGCACACTAAGCGCGAATTGCCGGTGCACCGGCTTCAAAGCGCGCCGGCATACGCAAAAAGCAGACGGAAACCGTCTGCTTTTTTGTGTATAATAGTGCGTATTCTAAAATTCATCTGATATATAAGCGGGAATTTATTCAAACCATTTGACTTTCATTACAAAGTTCTTCGCGTTGCGGTAGCCTGCTTTTTCGTAGAATCTTTCATGATGTTCATCGCTTACCGCCTGAAGTTCTACGCAGGACGCACCTTTCTCTCGTACAATTCGCTCAAGCTCGGATAAAAAGGCGCTGCCAATGCCCTTGCTTTGGTGCTCGTATGCTATAATTATTTCCTCTAATGTGTATCCGATAATATCGTCATATTGTTTAAAATAACCCATGGCGAACCCTATTGCGGAATTATTTTCTTCCAGAATAAGAGAAAATGAATCCTCTATGCAAATTACTTGGTGGATTCGCTTTCCCGCAGTTTCTTTTGTCCAATTCCCGCCTTCATGCTCATTATAGTATGAAATATAGAGAGGCAAAACAGCGTGAATATCTGCTGTTGTCATTTCACGAATTTGCATTTTTATCCTCCGAATCCCGCCTTGCTGCGCCTGCCGTCATACCGGCGGGTGGTTTCCCATCTGCTTTTTTATATGTAAAGTGCGTATATTTGCGTAAATTTACCGGAATTTTTCCAACCGCAGCAGCCCTTCGGCATCGGGCTCAGTGATCCCGTTTTTATAATCATAACCCATTTTACGGTAGAACGGCGTCGCTGTGATCGAAGCGGGGATCTCTATCCGTTTTGCCCTTAAAAAGTATTCATCCTCTTCGAGCGTCTGAATGATTTTCCGGCCGATCCCACGTCCCTGATATTCCGGCAGGACAAAAATAGTAAACAGACTGCTCTCGTCCGTCTTTCCCCAGAAAGGACCGATCGCACCACACCCCACTATTTTTCCGTCCTCGCAGAAAACGTAGAAATGCATCCAGCTCGCTCTCTCTAAAATGTTTTGGGGCTGCAACGCTTTGACATCATTTTCGATGTATTCCGCAGAATAGTCCTTGATATTCGTTGTCCGAAGCGTTTCTGCTATCAATGCGGAAACTTCTGCCGCGTCTTTTTCCCGTAACTTTCTTATTTCCATAGCTGTTCCTCCGCAAGCCCCGACTTGCCGCACCCGCCGTCATACCGGCAGGCGGTTTTTCTATGTGGGACTTCCCGTTTTGTCATTTGCTCTGCGCCGT
This sequence comes from uncultured Clostridia bacterium, assembly GCA_947630675.1. GTDB lineage: Bacteria > Bacillota > Clostridia > Oscillospirales > JAAYOS01 > CANRIN01. Next base: position 2,556 of record CANRIN010000052.1, read on the forward strand.
TCCGCGCCGCCGAATGGCGGCGCAGCGCTTCACGCCGAAGCCCGCCCGCAGCACGCGGCTCTTTATCTCGGCCTCGGAGGGCTCGGTCTTGCAGAGTATCCTTGCCCTGCCCGAGGTCTTCACGCTCGCCCACACGCCGGGGAGAGTGTTCAGCGCGTTCTCGACCTCGCGGGCGCAGTTCTCGCAGGTGAGGCCGGTTATCTCCGCCGAGAGCTCATAGGGGTAGTGCGACCTCGTTCTGTCCGCCACCGGCGCCCGCTCGACCTTTCCCGGGCAGCCGCAGCATGTGCTTTTCGACTTCCGCGAGCGGGCGAAGTGGAACGCAACCGCGAGCGCGCCCGCAACGAGCAGCGCCACCAGAATATCCACAGGCTTCATGCGCGCCTCCTCACAGTATAAGTATCAGCACCGCGCGGACCGCGAGCGCCGCGAGCCACGCCACCACGCACTGCCAGACAACGACGCCCGCCGCCCACGTTCCGCCGAGCTCGCGCTTCACCGAAGCTATCGCCGCGACGCAGGGGGTGTAGAGCAGGCTGAAGACGAGCAGCGCTCCAGCGGACACCATGTCTAGCACCGCCGCGACGCCGCCCTCGGCCCCGAACAGCACCTCGAGCACCGACACGACGCTCTCCTTTGCCATGAATCCGCTGATAAGCGACGTGCATATCCGCCAGTCGCCGAGGCCGAGCGGACGGAAGAGCGGCGCGAGGAAGCCCGCTATCGTCGCCATGATGCTCTTCGACGAGTCTTCGACGAGGTTGAAGTGCAGGTCGAAGCTCTGCAAAAACCACACCACGACCGTCGCGATAAGTATCACCGAGAACGCCTTCTGAAGGAAGTCCTTGGCCTTCTCCCACATGAGCTGGAGAGTGCTCCGCGCGGACGGCATGCGGTAGTTCGGCAGTTCCATCACGAACGGCACCGCCTCGCCCCGGAAGAGCACCTTCTTGTAGAGGAAAGCTATGAGTATCCCGACCGCTATGCCGAGCAGGTACAGCCCGGTCATTATGAACCCGCCCCGGCCGGGGAAGAACGCGCTGATGAAAAAGCCGTATATCGGCAGCTTTGCCGTGCAGCTCATGAACGGCGTGAGGAGAATGGTCATCTTCCTGTCCCGCTCGCTCGGCAGCGTCCTCGTCGCCATGACGGCGGGGACGGTGCAGCCGAAGCCTATCAGCATAGGAACGATGCTCCGCCCGGAAAGCCCAATCTTGCGCAGGAGCTTATCCATGAAGAACGCCACGCGCGCTATGTATCCGCTGTCCTCGAGCAGCGACAGGAAGAAGAACATCGTCACCACTATCGGCAGGAAGCTGAGAACGCTCCCCACGCCCTCGAATATCCCGTTTATGACGAGGTCGTGCAGGACGTAGTTCACGCCCGCCGAGGTCATCGCCGTATCCACCACATTCGTCAGCGCCTCTATGCCGAGGTCCATGAACTCCTGGAGCGCCGCGCCTATCACGTTGAAGGTGAGGAAAAACACGAGCGCCATTATGCCGATAAACACCGGGATGGCGGTGTACTTGCCGGTGAGGATGCGGTCGAGCCGCTCGCTCCTTATGTGCTCGCGGCTCTCGCGCGGCTTCTTGACGCACTCGCGGCAGACATCCTCGATGAATCCGAAGCGCATGTCCGCGATGGCGGCGCTGCGGTCAAGGCCGCGCTCCGCCTCCATCTGGAGCGTGATGTGCTCGAGCAGTTCCTTCTCGTTTTCGTCGAGGCCGAGGCGTTCGATTATCAGCCCGTCGCCCTCTATCGCCTTGTTTGCGGCAAAGCGCGCGGGAACGCCGCTGCTCTCCGCGTGGTCCTCTATGAGGTGCACGACCGCGTGGATGCACCGATGGACCGCGCCGCCGGATGCGTCCTTCGCGCAGAAGTCCACCCTCTTGGGCTTCTCGCGGTACTTTGCGACGTGGAGCGCGTGCTCCACAAGCTCCTCGATGCCCTGGTTCTTCGCCGCGGATATCGGCACCACCGGCACACCCAGCCGCGACTCCATGGCGTTGACGTCTATCGCTCCGCCGTTTCCGATAAGCTCGTCCATCATGTTGAGCGCGACGACGACCGGCCTGTCCATCTCGAGCAGCTGCATCGTGAGGTAGAGGTTCCGTTCGATGTTCGTCGCGTCTACGATATTTATTATCGCGTCCGGCGCCTCGCCGAGCACAAAGTCGCGCGAGACAAGCTCCTCGTTCGAGTAGGGGGACATCGAGTATATCCCCGGCAGGTCGGTGATGGAGGTATTCGGGTGGCCGAGTATCGAGCCGTCCTTGCGGTCGACCGTGACGCCGGGGAAGTTTCCGACGTGCTGGTTCGAGCCGGTGAGACGGTTGAAGAGCGTCGTCTTTCCGCTGTTCTGGTTGCCGACGAGCGCGAAGGTGAGGACGTGTCCCTCCGGCAGAGGGTTTTCGCCCTCCTTCTCATGGTGTATTCCCGGCTCGCCGTAGTACGGGTGCTCCGACGGGCGTTTCTTGCCGGCGCGCTCCGGCTCCGCCGTCGCTTTTGCGAGCTTCTCGACCTCTATCTTCGCCGCGTCGTCTATGCGGAGCGTGAGTTCGTAGCCGTGGATGCGCAGCTCGACCGGGTCGCCCATCGGTGCGAACTTCACAACCGTGACCTCCGCGCCGGGTATGACGCCCATGTCGAGGAAGTGCTGTCTCAGCGCGCCCTCGCCGCCAACCGTCGTTATCCTCCCGCTCTCGCCTATCTCCAGATCCCTGATGGTCATAAAGTCATCCTTCTTTTCGCTGGTAAATCCCTAAATTAGTATATCCGCCGCGGTGGAAATGTCAATAGCAAATTGCTCCGCCACGCCGGGCCTCCGTACGCTCCGGCCGTCCCGTCCGCTCTCTTCGGCCTTTTGCCGCAGGAGCGCGACAGGTTAAAACAGTCATACCCGGGTCCGTCCCCGAGTATGACTGTTTGCACTTCATCCTCGCATACGGTGCCCGCCCGTGCCGGCATTCATATACGCAGGCCGGTACGGGCTGCGGCGTCCGTTTCCGTTCCGGTCACGGCGCCGTCACCGCCGCCGGAGTCATGTCATTGAAACGCTTCCTCCAGGGCTTCGTTGTAGATCCCGCTGAGGCCGTTTATGAGATCTCCCATGCTGGCGTTTGCGAGGTCTATCCCGGTGTAGGTGTAGTAACCGCTGTCGAGCGGAACTCCGAGCCAGACGTGCTTGCCGCTCGCCGGAACGACGAAGTAGCTGCTGCTCGACGCTATGTCGTCCACCATCACCCTTATGACATACGCCTGCTCTCCGTCGACCGCCGTGTAATCCACGCAGGCGTAGTTGTACATATCGCCCACCAGTGCATCAAGGCCGAACATATACCTCTCCATGGTGTCGCGGGCGAGCTCAATGGCCTCATTCTCGGATATCACGCCGCTGTTTTTCTCGTTCGGCAGCGAATATATCTCGTTCTGCGGGTCCTTGGTCGCCGAAGACGCGGGTATAGATTCTCCTGCCCCGCTGGCAAGGTACTCTAAGAGGACGGCGTCGTCCCAATCGGAGAGGTACTTCCTGTTCTCGGAGGGCAGGAAGCCGAAGGCGCCGTTCTCGTTATTCAGACTGCTCCCGGAGCCGAGCGCCTGTGAAAGCGGAGCCATGATCTCGCATATCCGGGCATTCTTTTTGCCCATGGCCTCCGAAAATCCGTCCTTCGACGCCTGGCTCGCTACCGGGTTTGCAACGTAGGACGCAAGCGCGGAGTCGCGCGCTATGTAGCTGAATTTCAGGTACGCGAGGGCGCTGTCCGACGCGGCGAGCAGCTTCTTCTCGTTGATGCCGTTCGAGCCGAAACAGCCCGAGAGCGCCTTGGACAGGATAGGCTCACTGTCCGACTGATAGGAAAGCGACCGGTTCGCAAGCTGGAAGTCCTCCGCGCTGTCGAGCGAGTTCTTCAGCGGCGGGAACACATCCGCCGCGATGTTCCAGCCCTCCAGAACATAGGTGAGCGGGCCGAGCGGCAGCGCCCCCGTAATGCCCTGCGTTATCTGCGGCAGCACATCCTCACTTATGATCCTGCCCGCCACGAATTTAAAGCTGTTGCCCGCACCTATCTCATTGACATACTCCTTCATGGCGTCGGTCCAGCCCTTATCCTTTATGCCGGAGCCGTCGCAGTACCTTTTGAGAGCACGGAGCGCGGTCTCGTCCTTGTTGCTGTACTGATAGCCGTAATTGACAACGTCCGCAAAGATCGTAATTGCATCGAGACCCATGCTCGTACGCGTCATCTCTTTGTCAAGGTTCTCGAGCCCGTCAAGATCGCTGCTGAATTTCTTTATTGCGTCCTCCTGCATCCGCAGGCTGCTGTAGGTCATCGGGTCGAGCTTCATGCGGTCCCTTACGGCTATAGCCTCGTTTAAGGCAGACGCCGCGCGGTTTATCTGTCCGTCAAGCTGGCTCCGCTCGATGTCGGAGAGAAGTCCGTAAATATCGGACATTCCCCCGCTCGCCTCGGCAACCTCGTCGAGCTCTGCGGACGACGGCGAGACGAAAAGCGCCGCTATATCCTGCGAGTACTTCGTATCGAGGGACCATGTGCCGGTGAAGCTGGTGAAGAGGTATGCCCAGGACGAACTCTCGCCGGAGCAAAGGCCGTTGAGCCAGCCGACTATTCCGCTCGTGACCGACAGACTTCTTATGTCGGAGTCGCTGTAGCCCATCTCGCCCGCCCAGTCGAAGCCCAGGTATACTCGTTCCGCTTCGACCGCCGCGAGCGCGGTGAGGACGGTCATCTTCGGCTGATAGACGGCAAGCGCGTTGTCGACTATCATATAGGGGCTGTTGAGAAGCACCGCCGTAAAGTCAAACGGCACCCACGGCACCCCGTTCGTACAGAGCGCGGGGAGCGGAGTTTCGTACTCTATCGCGGAACCCATCAACTCCATCACCACGTCGCTTGAGTCAAACGGGAAGAGTATCTGCTGATACCCCGCGTATATGGCGCAGTGGTTCCCATCGATATAGTCGAAGTAGTACCCGACAAAGTCAGCAAACTGTCCGGCATTCACATATACTCCCGATCCGTCGCCCGGGATCATGAAATCAAGCGGCTCGGTGGCGCCGGTCTCGGCGTGCTTCACGTTCAGGCGGTAATAGGACGGCTCCGCAGGCGCCGGCGAGGCCAGAGCCGGCGTGAGCAGTCCGGCAGTCAGTGCCGCAAGAAGCAAAATAACTGTCAAACGACGTTTCATCCCAGCGCCTCCTCCAATTCCTTGAGCATCTGTTCATAGAGCACGTTGTATGCGGTATTCAGTCCGCCGCTGACGGCGTCCGCAAATTCGACCGTCTGATACTCCCCGCGCCATCCGAAGAGCCCGTCGCGGTCGTACTCGACCGTCACCGTCACGGTGCGGAGCGGCGCATTCGGTATGTAGTCAAGCATCGCCCCGAGCAGTTCGTCCTGCGTGGAGAACTGCAGCAGGTCGGTGGAAAGCAGCCACGTCTCCAAATCCGGCGCGGATATGCTGTAGTCCACGCTCGACTGCGTGAAGAGCCCGTGTATCGACTCCCGCTCGACCTGCAGGTACGGCAGTACCGCCTCCATTATCGGGCCGTCAGACTGAGCCTCGACGGTCTCGCCCAGCGTCTGCTGCATATAGTGCGGCAGGACCGAGAAATCCGTTTCGCGGACGCCGGGCAGGTCAAGGTCTCCTCTGTTCAGCTGCTCCACGACGTCCTCGCTGTGGAAGTACAGCGTCACCGTATTGCCGACGGCAAACCATGCCAGCGCGAGCACCGCAAGAATTATCGCAAATACAAGCAGGACCTTCAGCCCCGTGTGCTTCTTCTTCATATTCGGCGGCGGAGGCGGCATCGGCAGGCCGCACCGCGGGCAGTACGGCTTTCCCGCCTTCACCTTCTTTCCGCATCTGGGACATATAAACTTCATGCAGGCGTCTCCTTTCGCACCGGAAGTCCGGCGTTATTCTCTCCCGGCGCCGGACATTCGCCCGTTTTCGCGCCGTTCCGAACCCGAACACTTTAATTTTACTCCGAACCCGGCGATATTGCAACAGCTTTTCGGCACTCATCCGCCCTGCGTCGGGACACTTGCGGTCAGTATCCGGGAGCCTCCTGAAAAATCCGTATGATCTCAAGCGCAGATACCGCGGGGCAAGGCACTCCGAGATTCGGTAGCTTCCGGCGATTTCCGTACAAAAGCAACGGCGGACGCCGGGCAGAGCTGCCCGAACCGTCCGCCGGTCCTCTTAGTGCGCTCCAATTCATCCCTCAAGCGTCCAGCCGCAGTCGCCGTGGTAAATCATCTGGCGGGTCATACCGCCGTCGACGCAGATGTTCTCTCCGGTGATGAACCCCGCCATGTCGGAGCAGAGGTAGAGCACCATATTCGATATGTCGAGCGGGTTCCCGACGCGCCCGACCGGCTGCTGCACGGCGTCCGGCCCGCTGTATACGCGGAAGTCGGTGTCTATCCATCCCGGCGAGACCGAGTTGACGCGGACACGCCCCGCAAGGCTCACCGCGAGCGCGTGCGTCAGCGCGCTGATGCCGCCCTTGGCGGCGGTGTAGCTCTCGGTCTGCGGCTGGCTCATGCGGTCGCGGCTCGAAGAGATATTGACGACGCTCGCGCCCTCCGCGAAATGCGGCAGAAAGAGCTTCGTGAGGTAGAAGGCCGCCGTGACGCCCACGCCGAGCGCGTTTGAAAACTCCTCGTAGGAGCAGTCGAGTATCCCGCGCGACAGAGGCACTGCGTTGTTGATAAGGAAGTCCACCCTGCCGCTCTCGCTTATCACCTTTTCCGCGAAGCGCTCGAGCGTCGCTTTGTCCGAAATGTCGCCGACAAAGCAGTCGTTTTCCCTCAGGTCTATTATGTACACCTTCGCCCCCGCGCGCTCGAACGCCTCGCGGATGCACTTTCCTATGCCGTGTGCTCCGCCGGTGACGACGGCAGTTCTTCCTTTGAAATCAAACATATCCGTCCCTCCTTTGCAGCAATTATACACCCGGCCGGGCGAGGTGTCAAAGTCTCCCCGGCGCCGCGTCCGCAAGGGACGGAAAACGCATACGGCGGCAGCCGCGCCGTCTCTAGAAGGCCGACAGCTCCGTCTCCTCTACGAACTGTCCGTTCGTTATGACCCGAAACTCCCCGTTGACTTTCGTCACCCTATAGAAAAACGGATTTGCCTCCGCCCAGACCGGGTCGGACTTCGCTCTCCTCCCGTAGTCCTCGAATGCCCGGACATATCCCATGTGCAGAGCCTCCTCCGCCTCGAGCCGCGCCTGCACCGCGCGCTCGAAGGAGGAGTAGCTGCCTAGGTTGTAGTGCCTGCCCCGGAAGGTGATGGACGCCCGGTATCTGCCGTTCTTCATCAGGAAAAGCCCGCGGAAGCCGGCCTTGTTCCTGCCGGTGTCGACGCAGGACCGCTTCAGTATCTCAAGACAGGTATCGTCCTGATAGTGCATGTGGTCGTGCATCTTTCCGCTCTGCTCGCGGTTCCAGCAACCGCAGCTCTGCGTGAGTCCGCGCAGCAGACTCTCGGTGTGGACGTCGAGCTCCTTTCCGCAGTCGCACCGGCAGTGCCAGTAGCTGCTTTTCGCGCGGTCGCCCTTGTTTACGTGGTACAGCGCGGTCAGGCGGCCGAACCGCTGCCCCGTAAGGTCGTATTTGTTGTATGCCGTGTCATACTTTCTGCATCCGCAGCTCCGGGTCCTGCCGCTCTTCAGATGCATGGCCCGCACGACCGTTTCCCTGCCGCAGGAGCACCTGCAAAGCCAGCAGACTCTGCCGGCCGCGTCGTTCTCGACGCGGTGTAGGACTGTAAGCTCGCCGAACCGGCGCCCGGTCAGGTCCTCGGCCTCGTTCCCGGAGGCGCGCTGCTTCGGAACGCAGCCGCAGCTCACTGCGTTGCCGCTCACGAGCTGCCGGCGGGTGGCGAGCGTCTCCCCGCCGCAGTCGCACTTACAGCGCCAGCGGATGACCCCCTCGCCGGTCCTGAGCCCGGAGTCGCCCACGACGGTCAGCCTTCCGAACCGCTGCCCTATAAGGTCGCTTGTCTTTGAACGCGCGGGTCTCGGCACACACCCGCAGTTTTGGACCGTTCCGCTGACAAGCTCGCTCCGAATCGCCAGTATCTCGCCGCCGCAGTCACAGCGGCACCGCCAAAGTACGCTGTTGCCCTTCCTTTGTCCCGAATCTTCAATTACCGTCAGCATACCGAAGCGCTGATTTATCAAGCTTGTTTTTATCATATTTATCTACCCTTTATGCAAGGCGGCGGACAGGGTGCCCCATCCGCCGCCTTTTGCCGCGCTATTTCTTCACATGCCTGCCCTTGTCGTCGGCAAACCGTTCTCCTTTCAGAAGAGAAACAGAGGTCAGGACCACGCCGATGAGCGAGGGGATCATCAAGGAAATCCACAGCCCCAGCCGGCTGTTGTCGCCGGTCTTAGGCGGTTCGACCGGAGGATGCTCATCCGGGGGCTCGGTGGGCGGTTCCGTCGGGGGTTCCGTGGGAGGCTCCGTAGGTGGCGGCGGGGTCTCCTCGTTCCTGTCATTGACGAAGCTCGCGTAGCCCGTGCCGCCGTCGGTTATCGTTCCGCCGATTCCGCTCGCGGTCGTCGTGTAGCCGTCCGCGTTGGCCTCCGCTTCGGTCACGGTGTAGGTGACGCCGGCGGGCAGGCCGGTCGCGGTCCTGCTCTCGCCGTGCTTCAGCGTGAACTCCGCCGTGCCGCCGCTGAAGGTCATGTCGCCGTAGGTCCCGTTGATGTCGGCGTCCAGCGTAACGGTAAAGTGCCACTCCTTCGCGGTGTCTCCGGCGCTGCCGGTGACCGCCTTGGTGACAACGAGGCTGCCGTAATGCTCCTCCGGAGGCGGAGGCGGCGTCTTGCCGTTCACGAACTCGGCTCTCGCCGTGCCGCCGCTCGGTATGGTGCCGGCGTCGCCGGTGGAGGATGTCGTGTAGCCTTCCTCGTCCGCTTCCTCCTCGGTCACGGTGTAGGTGATGCCGGCCGGGAGGTTCTGCGCCGTCTTACTCTCGCCGTGCTTCAGCGTGAACTCGGCTACGCCGCTCCTGAAGGTCATGTCTCCGTAGCGGCCGTTGAGAGGACTGCCGAGCTCCACGCGGAAGTGCCACTCCTTTGCGGTGTCGCCCGCGTCACCCGTGACGGTCTTGGTGACGACGAGGCTGCCGAAGTGGTACTCCGGCGGTGGTGGCGGAGGAGGAGGCGTCCTGCCGTTCTCAAACTCAGCTCTCGCCGTGCCGCCGCTCGGGATGGTCCCGGATGCACCGGTCGAGCTTGTGGTGTAGCCGTCCGCGTTCGCTTCCGTCTCGGTCACGGTATACGTGATACCCGCGGGCAGGCCGGTCGCGGTGGCGCTCTCGCCGTGTCTCAGCGTGAACTCCGCAACACCGGCGTTAAAGGTCATGCCGCCATAGGTCCCGTCTACATTCGCGTCGTCCAACGTCACGGTGAAGTGGAAATCCTTCGTCGTGTCGCCGTCTCCCGTGACGGTCTTTGTAACGATGAGGCTGCCCTCCGCCGGCTCGCCCCTGTGGTTTTCAACGTTCGCTCTTGAGGTGCTGCCCGCCGTAATCATTCCGGTCTGCCCGGTATAGGAGGCAACATAGCCCTTTGCATCTGTCTCGGTCACTGTGTAACCGAGGCCGGCAGGCAGGTCCGAAGCGCGTTTGCTCTGGCCGTGCATCAACGTGAAGGTGGCCACGCCGTTTTTGAACGTCATGCCGCCGTAGGTGCCGTTGATGTCGGAGGCCTCCGTCCCATCTTCAGCGATACCGCTCAGCTGCACGGTGAAATCAAACACTGCATCCGTGTCGCCGTCTTCGACGGTCTTGCTCACGATGAGGCCGCCCTTGCCGGGCTCCGGTTTGTCCTTGTGGTTGACGAAGTCCGCTCTCGCCGTACCTTCCGTGAGGATAGTCCCGCTGTCGCCGGTGAAGGTGGTATCGTAGCCTTCCTTGTTGGCCTCCTCCTCGGTCACGGTGTACTTCGTGCCGGCGGGAAGACCTCTGACCGTCACGGACTCGCCATGTTTGAGCGTGAACTCAAGCGGGGATATAACTGAAAACGTCTCTGTCGTGCCGTCAGCTTTGGATTTGACCGCGCTTGCGCCGGCAATATCCCCGTCGAAGGTCACGGTGAATGTGAACAGCTTATCCCTGTCTCCGTCCTCGCCGGTGACGGTCTTGCTCACGATGAGCTCGTTCGTCTCCGGCTCGTCACGGTGGTTCGTAAATGCTGCGCTGGCGGTGCCGCCGCTCGGGATAGTTCCGGAACTGCTTTCCCCGGCCGCGGCCGTGCCGTTGCCGGTGACAGTAGTTTCATAGTCCTCCGCTTCGGTCTTGTCCTCGGTCACGGTATAGTTGATACCGGCGGGGAGGTTTTCGACCTTCAGATACTCGCCGTCCTTCAGGGTGAACGCCAGCACACCCTCGACGATTGCCGGGGTCGGAGTAACGTCGGAATTTGTAGTGACCTCTGCTTCGCTGAGATCGGTTCCTGCCGTGTCAAACGTCACGGTAAAGTTGAACGCCTTAGTCTTGTCCCCATCTGTGCCGGTGACGGTCTTCGTGACTATCAGATTGCCGGTCTCCGGCTTGGGAAGCTTGTCGTTGATGAACCGCGCGTAGGCGGTGTCTTCCGACGGGATGGTGCCTTTCTCACCGCTGGGAACGGTGGTGTAGTCTGTACCGGCCGATTCCTCGGTCACGGCGTAGGTGAGGCCGGCGGGCAGTCCCTCGGCTTTCTTGCTCTGGCCGTCAGTCAGCGTAAACGTTGCAACTCCGTTCGTGAAGTTCATGTCGCCGTAAGTGCCGGTAATATCGGCTGCCAACGTCCCATTTTCAGCTGTACCGGTCAGCCTCACGGTGAAGTTGAACGCCTTCGTCGTGTCGCCCTCTTCGCCGGTGACGGTCTTGCTCACGACGAGACTGCCGAAGTGCTCCTCCGGTTTGTCTTTGCGGTTGATGTAGCGGACCTCAGCCGTTGCATCCGCCGGGATGACGCCCTCCGCGTCGCCGTAGACTTCGGTGACGTAGTCGTCCTTATTGGCCTCTTCCTCGGTCACGGTGTAGCCAAGGCCGGCGGGAAGTCCCTCGGCTTTCATACTATGGCCGTCAGTCAGCGTGAACTTTGCAACACCGCCCGTGAAGGTCATTCCGCCGTAGTCGCCGTCGATATCGGCTGCCGCCGTCCCATTTTCAGCTGTACCGGTCAGCCTCACGGTGAAGTTGAACGTCTTCGTCTTATCCCCACCCGTGCCGGTGACGGTCTTGGTGACAAGCAGGTTGCCGGTCTTCGGCTCGGGGCCCTTATCGTTGACGAATTCCACCGTGTCTTGTTCACGCTCCCACCCTTGAGCCGGTGGTGGGCCACGGAACGACCCAGGGCGCGTGGATGGACGGCGGG
>CANRIN010000053.1 GCA_947630675.1 uncultured Clostridia bacterium
TTGTCCTTCTTGAGCTTGCGGTCGAGCTTCAGCACGACGCCGCCGAGCGGCGGGAGCTTTAGCTCGAGCGAGTGCTCGCGCTCGTGGCACGGCGCGGAGGAGGAGTATATCGGCTCGGAGTTGATGTGCGCCCCCTCGCCGCCGAACTCCTCGCGGTCGGTGTTGAAGACCTCGGAGTAGACGCCGCTGTCCTGAACGCCGACGCGGTAGCCGTCCCGCTCCATCGGCGAGAAGTTTATCACGAAGATAAGCTCGCGGCCGTCTCTGTCGCGGCGGATGAAGGAGACGGTGTTGGCCTGGAAGTCGTCGTGGCAGATCCACTCGAAGCCGTCCCACGAGAAGTCTATCTCCCACATCGCGGGGTGCGCCTTGTAGAAAGCGTTCAGCGCGGACACGAAGTCCTTCAGCTTTGCGTGGCGGTCGAAGTCGAGCAGCAGCCAGTCGAGCCCGTTCTCGAAGTTCCACTCGATGAACTGACCGAACTCCTGGCCCATGAAGAGCAGCTTCTTGCCGGGGTGTGCGAACATGTAGAGCAGGAACGCGCGGACGCCCGCGAACTTCTGCTCGTACTCGCCGGGCATCTTGTCGAGCAGCGACCTCTTGCCGTGAACGACCTCGTCGTGCGACACCGGCAGCAGGAAGTTCTCGCTGAAGGCGTACATGAACGAGAAGGTGATATCCTTGTGGTTGAACTGGCGGAAGTATGGGTCGAGAGCGGCGTAGTGCATCATGTCGTTCATCCAGCCCATGTTCCACTTGAGGTTGAAGCCGAGACCGCCGTCGTGCGGGGGCTTGGTGACCATCGGCCACGCGGTCGACTCCTCGGCTATCAGCGCTACGTCGGGATGGCGCGCGAACATGACCTCCGAGAGCTTTCGGAGCATCGAGACCGCCTCGAGGTTCTCGTTGCCGCCGTACTTGTTGGCCTTCCACTGTCCGTCCCGGCGGCCGTAGTCGAGGTAAAGCATCGACGCCACTGCGTCAAGACGGAGCCCGTCGGCGTGGAAGCAGTCGAGCCAGAAGTCAGCGCTCGAGAGCAGGAAGGAGCGGACCTCGCTGCGGCCGTAGTCGAAGATGCGGGTGCCCCAGTCGGGGTGCTCGCGCATCTGAACGTCCTCGCCCTCGTACAGGCCGGTGCCGTCGAAGTCGACGAGGCCGTGCCCGTCGCGCGGGAAGTGTGCCGGGACCCAGTCGAGTATGACGCCGATGCCCGCCCTGTGGAGCCTGTCGATGAGGTCCATGAGGTCTGCGGGGGTGCCGAAGCGGCTCGTCGCGGCAAAGTAACCGGTGACCTGATAGCCCCAGCTCGCGTCAAGCGGGTGCTCCATCACGGGCATGAACTCGACGTGCGTGAAGCCAGTCTCCTTGAGGTAGGGGATGAGGTCGTCCGCTATCATGCTGTAGCTGTAGAACTGTCCGTCTGCGCCGGGGGAGACCTTCTTCCAGGAGCCGAGGTGCATCTCGTATATGCTCATCGGCCGGTCGAGAAGGTTGGAGGAGGCGCGCTTCTTCATCCACGCGCCGTCGCCCCACTTGTGACAGCCGGCTATCGGGTAGAGCTTGGAAGCGTTCGCGGGGCGGGTCTCGGCGTGGAAGGCGTAGGGGTCGCACTTGTCGATGACGTCCCCGCGCTTCGTCTCTATCGAGAACTTGTACGCGTCGTAGATCCGCGCGCCGGGCACAAAGACCTCCCAGACCTCGGGATCCTCCTTCGTGCGCTTCATGGGATGCGCCGTGCGGTCCCACTCGTTGAAGCTGCCTATCACAGAGACGCTCACGGCATTCGGCGCCCAGACGCGGAATATGTACCCCTCCGCGCCGCGCTCGGTGTGGGGATGCGCACCGAGCCACTCGTAGGCGGCGCACTCGCTCCCCTCGTGGAAGAGGTAGATGTGGTCGCCGAGCTCGCGGCGGAGTGCCGCGCGGCTCTTAGCGGCAGGCTTCTTTGCTGTCTTTTCCGCAGGCTTTTTTGCTGTTTTCTTCGCGGCCGCCTTTTCGGGCACGGCCGCGTCCTTCTTACGTCGGGATGTGTTTTCCGCCATACCGACACCTCCAAAAAATCTTTATAGTTCCGCTGAGTACCTGCGCCGTAAGTTACTTCTTTATGACGGTGCCGTAGGTCTCGCCGCCGAGGCAGCAGGCGTTGCCCTCGTCAAAGTCGATGTGCATAGCGAGGCTGAAGCTCGGGCTCACGCGGATGACGACCTCGTCAAACGTAAGCGCACGCTCGCCCTCGACGCGGACGCAGACGGTCTCCTTATCCGCAAAGCCGTACTTCTCGGCGTCCTCGGGGGTCATGTGGATGTGGCGCTTGGCGACGATGCAGCCCTCCGGGAGGTCTATCGAGCCGTTCGGGCCGATGACCTTTATCGGCGCGGAGCCGGCGAGGTCGCCGCTCTCGCGGACGGGCGGGGTGACGCCGAGCGCGCGCGCGTCGGTAAAGCTGACCTCGACCTGCGAAGCCTTGCGGACCGGCCCGAGTATCGAGACGCGCTCGATCTGGCCGCGCGGACCCTCGAGAGTGACCTTCTCCTCGGAGAGGAACTGGCCGGGCTGGCTCAGCGCGCGCTTGAAGTGGAGCTCATAGCCCTCGCCGAACAGGGTGGCGAGATCCTCGGTGGTGACATGTACGTGACGGGCGGAGCCCTCAACCAAAACCTTCATCTGTTCCATATTTATAGCATCCTTTCGTCTTTGTCGGAATTTGTGCGGGTAGAGCCCGCACATTTTACTTATATTGTATCACACGCGACAGAACAACACAAGGACTAAAATTCCGTCTGAACGTGGCGCAATTTGTCCTTTACAAATCGTTGAAACGGATTTATAATAAACGTACTGTTTTGTCGGACGGGAGAGGCGGCGGAGGCCGCGGCCTCTCCGCGCGCCGTGGCGCGTATGCGCATAAATGAGGGATAGGGAGTTGGGGGATTTGTCGGTACAGAATTCTGATTTTCCGCGCACGCTTTCGCTGCTGCGCAAGGAGAAGGGCGTGAGCCAGAAGGACGCGGCGGCGGAGCTGGGTGTTTCCCAGGCGCTGCTCAGTCACTATGAGAGAGGACTCCGCGAGCCGGGCCTCAGATTTGTCTCGCTCGCCGCCGACTACTACGGCGTGAGCGCCGACTTCCTGCTCGGCAGGACACAGTCGCGCGACGGCTCGGACGTCGACCCGACCGAATACTTCGACGTGAGCGCCGCGAGCGACAACCGCCTGCGCGGTTCGGCGGCGGCGATGTTCTCGAAAAAGGTCATCTCGAACGCCATGAGCGTTCTTTTCGACATAGTGGGCAGGACCGGCAGCCAGGCCATGCTCAACGACTGCTACAACGTCCTTGCCGCTACGACGTACAGCATCTTCCGCGAGATATACGAGCACGCCGGCAGCGAGCCGGACAGGTTCTTCGCGCTCGAGCGGAGAGAGTCTCGCCGGGTGATAGCGGCGAGGATACAGATGGCGATGGGCTCGCTTGAGGCGGAGCTCGACCGCCGCGAGGCGCAGCTCGACCCGCTGTCGCACGACCTGCTCATAAAGAACTGGCCGCAGGCGGCAAACTCGGTGATGTCGATAATCCACTCGGCGGAGAGCGGTGCCGCTGCCATGCGCGACGCGGTCGAGGCCGCGGAGGAATGAGCGCGGGAATCCAAAAAGACAAAAGGATGGGGACGGCGTAAGCCGTCCCCGTTTCTTTTCGTGGTTGTGTTTTACAGCTCTATCGTCGTTGTAAGTCCTTCGCACTGATGCTTCACGCCGTCTATCTCCGCCGTGAGGCCGGAAAGCGGCTTCGTCGCGGAGACGGTGACTTTATCCCCCTCGCGCGTGACGGTGACGAGCGCGTCGCGGACGCCGGTGACGTTCGGTATCTCGCGGGAGGCCGTTCCGTCTCCGGGGAGGTTTACAACGAGCGTGAGCGAGTCGGTGTAGTCGTAGTCCGGGCGGGTCTCGGTGTTTCCGACGGGTATCACCGCGCCGGGACGGACGAGCAGAGGCAGCGAGAAGTAGTCGAAGGTCTCGCGGTACCACTTTCCGCCCTCGTACTTCTTTCCGTCAAGCAGGCTCCGCCACTCGCCCTCCGGGACGTAGAACTCGACCGTGCCGTCCGGGCTGAACACCGGCGCGACGAGGAGGTCGTGCCCGAGCATGTACTGCCGGTCGAGATAGGCGCAGGCGGGGTCGTCCGGGAACTCGAAGACCATCGGGCGGATGACCGGCACACCGGTCTCGTGCGCCTCTATCGCGTGCTCGTAGATGTAGGGCATGAGGCTGTTCTTGAGGCGGACGAAGCGGCGGAGCACGCGGCTCGCCTCCTCGTCAAAGCTCCACGGCACGCGGTAGCTAGACGAGCCGTGCAGGCGGGAGTGGCTCGAGAGCAGTCCGAACGCGCACCAGCGCTTGTAGAGGTCGGCGGGCGCCGTCGCCTCGAAGCCGCCGATGTCGTGGCTCCAGAAGCCGTAGCCGGACACCGCGAGCGACAGTCCCGCGCGCAGGGTCTCCGCCATCGAGGGATAGTTGCCGGCGTTGTCGCCGCCCCAGTGGACGGGGTACTTCTGCGTCCCGGCGGTCCCGGAGCGGGCGAACACGACCGCCTCGCCGATGCCGCGCTCGCTCTCTATTGCACGGAAGACGGTTCGGTTATACAACTCGGTGTAGTAGTTGTGCATCCGGACGGGGTCGCTCCCGTCGTACCACTTCACACCCTTCACCGGTATGCGCTCGCCGAAGTCGGTCTTGAAGCAGTCGACGCCCATCCGCATCATCTCGCGGAGATAGCCCGCGTACCACTCGCAGGCCGCGGGATTAGTGAAGTCCACTATGCCCATGCCGCTCTGCCAGAGGTCGGTCTGCCAGACCGAGCCGTCCTCCTTCTTCAGGAGGTAGCCGCCCTCCATACCCTCGTCAAACAGGCGGGACTGCTGGGCTATGTAGGGATTTATCCAGACGCATATCTTCAGACCCTTCTCGTGGTAGCGGCGGAGCATGCCTTCCGGGTCGGGGAACATCTCCGGGTCCCACACGAAGTCGGTCCAGTGGTTGCCGCGCATCCAGAAGCAGTCGAAGTGGAAGACCGAGAGCGGGATGTCCCGCTCGGCCATGCCGTCGATGAAGGAGGTGGCGGTCGCCTCGTCGTAGTCGGTGGTAAAGGACGTCGAGAGCCAGAGCCCGAAGCTCCACGCCGGCGGGAGCGCGGGACGTCCCGTGAGAAGGGTGTAGCGCTCGAGCACGTCGGCGGGCTTCCCGCCGTATATCACGAAGTAGCGGAGCGTCTCACTCTCCGCCGTGAACATGACGCGCTCGACCTTCACCGTGCCGACCTCAAAGTTGATGTCGGCGGGGGAGTCGACGAACACGCCGTATCCCCTGTTCGAGAGGTAGAACGGGACGTTCTTGTACGCCTGCTCCGAGCCGGTGCCACCGTCCGCCTGCCACATGTCGACCGACTGTCCGTTCTTCACGAGCGGGCCGAAGCGCTCGCCGAGGCCGTATATGCACTCGCCGACGCCGAGCTCAAGCTGCTGGGAGGTGTAGCCGGTGCTGCTCTTGTTGTCGTAGAAGTAGGCTGCGCTCCGCGCCGCCGAGGCGGTGAGATGCTTCCCGCCGCCGAGAAATTCCATGTTCCAGCCCATGTAGCCGCCGTGGCGGACTATCCTCGCCTCGAGCTCGCCCGTGCGGTAGACGAGCAGATTTTCCTCCTCGCGCAGCTCGGGGGAGGTCTGCTCGCTGCCGAGCTCGAAGTCCGGGCCGCGCTTCACCTCGCCCCTGAAGTGCGTGACCTCGACGCCGATGACGTTTCTTGCCGGCGAGGTGAGCTTTATCGTAAGCATCGGGCCGCCGAGACCGCCGCGCGAGGCGTTCGGCGAGGGCGAGGTGAAGAGGGTGAGCGCGCCGCCCTCAAACGTGTGGCTCGTGACGCTCTCGGCAAAGGTCGGGACAATTCCCGGCTCGTATACCCAGTTGCCGTTGTAGAAGCTCGCCTTCTTCGGATTCTTGAAAAAGTCCATAGAACTCCCTTCCTTTCTTACGCCGTTCGGACGGCGAATCATCATAATACCGCGCCGCGGCAGACCGTCTTGTCAGTGCCGCGCGTCGTAGTCCGCGAGTATGAGGTCGACGACCTCTCCGTAGCTCTTCACGCCGGTGGGCTGCGCCATCGTCTTGAGGTAGCCGTCATTGATGGCGGTGGCGGCCTTCTTTATTTCGCCCTCGAAGCTCTGCCAGTACGCGTTCCGCGCATGGATCTCGTCGACGACGCTCTCGGGAAGCATATACCAGCACTCGAACGCCGCCTCCCGGTCGACGCCCACGAGCTGGTTGTAGCAGTATACGAACGCCGCGAGCAGTCCGGAGTACCGGGCGTAGGGCGAAGAGCTTCCGCGGCAGGCGAGGTAGGCGGCGAAGTTGGCTTCGTTCTCGGCGGCGCAGCCGAGCGAGTGCGCGAGCTCGTGCGCCATCGTGAAGATTCGCCCGGAGTCGCGGAAATCGCGGTTCACGTTCGCCTCGCCGGTGACGGCGACGAAGATGCCGGTGAGCCCCATATAGCTCAGACCTCGGCTCGCCGCGACCGGCTTCACGCGGACGGGGGACGCTCCCGCAAAGTACGGCTCGGACTCGGCAAGCTCCTGCCATGCCTCGCGCGCGATGTCGCTCTGCTCGGAGAAGGACGGCCAAACTATCTCGCCGTCCCCGTCCTTCGGCAGCTCCGATTCCGCCTGCGCGAGGTCGAGCGTTATCTCCTCGAGCGCGGCGCGGAGCGTCTCCGCCGGGCGCTCGTGAACGTCGAGCCCGAGCGCATACCCCAGCCCTGCCGAGTAGTAGTTGACGCCCCATGTGAGTATGAACACCGCGAGCATCGAGGCGGCGATGCGCGACGTATGCGAGAGCCAGCGCGCAAGGCGCTTCACGCCCCCGCCCCGCTTTTTCGCGAGGACTATGAGTGCCACGATGCCGCACGGGATGGCGAGCAGCGCGGCGTACAGCAGGAACTCCACAAACGAGAACGGGAAGACGCCGAATATCGAGCCTATGACGTGCTGCGCCGCGCGGGAGAAGCGGACGTAGCTCCGCGATATCCACTCGGGATAGCGGCTCATCACGGCCGCCGTGAGTATAGCCGCGCCGAGAATCAGAAGTGCCTCCGCAAAGCGGCAGACGCTCGGGAACCGACGGAAGACCGACTGCCGGTGTTTCTTCCCGGACGGAGCGTTTTCCCGTGCGGGCGCCGTTTCCACCGCAGCGGCGGGGCGCGCCACATCCTCCCCCGAGGCGGAGACCGCCTCGGGGACCGTGACCTCGGTATTTCCCGGGGAGGCTTCCTCACCGGGCTTGCCGGCATATATGCGGGGGTCGGGGGTAGTCATCTCTGCTCCTTTGCGAAGGGGTTGCGCAGCGGCTCCAGGCTGTCGAATATCCGCAGTATCAGCGTGTTCGAAAGCAGGAAGCCCTTTTCGGTGAGCCGGACGGAGTCCGGCGAGTTTTCAACAAGTCCCGCGCGCGAGAGCCCTTCGAGCTCCCGCTCGGCGGAGTCCGGGTCGAGACGGTAGACGTTGCGGAGGCGGCGCTTGGAAACGCCGTCCACGGTCCTCAGACCGAGCATGACGTACTCGAACGCGCGCTCTGAGTCTGGGATGCGGTCGTAGTCCTCGAAGACCTCTCCGCCGCTCTCCACCGCTTCTATGTAGCGCATGATATCGCGCGGGGCGGCGCTGCGGACGCCGAAGCAGTCCGAGTGAGCGGCGGCGCCGAAGCCGCAGTATGGCTCGAGCCGCCAGTAGCGGAGGTTGTGCCGGCTCTCGTAGCCCGGCTTTGCCCAGTTGGATATCTCGTAGTGACGGTAGCCCGCAAGCGCGAGGACGCAGCAGGCGGTCTCGTACATGTCGGCCTGCGCGTCGTCCGTCGGCAGGAACACCTCGCCGACGCCTGCGCGGCGGGAGAGCGGCGTGCCCGGCTCCACCTTGAGCCCGTAAGCCGAGATGTGGCGCGGCTCGAGGGATACCGCCGCGCTGAGCGTCTGCACCCAGCTCTCCTGCGTCTGCCCCTCTATGCCGTACATGAGGTCGATGCTGATGTTCGGTATCCCGGCGCTCCGCGCCGCCTCTACGGCGGCCTTCGCGCCCTCGAAGTCGTGCAGCCGGCCGAGCGCCTTCAGCTCCGCGTCGCACGCGCTCTGCACGCCGAAGGACACGCGGTTCACGCCCGCCTTGCGGAGACGCTTGAGGAGCTTCCTGTCCGTGGACTCGGGATTTGCCTCGCAGGTTATCTCAGCGCGCCTCGTGAGCTCGAAGCGGCGCGACACGAGCTCGAGTATCGCCGCGAGCCTGTCCGCGCCGAAGACGGTCGGCGTGCCGCCGCCGATGTAGACGCTGTCGACCGGGTCGGCTATCGTGACGGAGGTCTCCTCCATCTGGCGGAGCAGCGCCGCAAGGTAGCGGTCCATGAGCGCCGCGTCGTCCGCGCGCTCGAGCGAGTAGAAGTCGCAGTAGGAGCACTTGCGCCGGCAGAACGGGATGTGTATGTACAGGCCGAGCGGCGCGCCGGGACCGCTGCGGCGTGTGACGTCAGTCTTCATCGAGCTTCAGAACCGCCATGAACGCCTCCTGCGGCACTTCCACCGTGCCGAAGGTGCGCATGCGCTTCTTGCCCTCCTTCTGCTTTTCGAGGAGCTTCTTCTTGCGCGTGATGTCGCCGCCGTAGCACTTCGCAAGGACGTCCTTGCGGAGCGCCTTGACCGTCTCGCGGGCGATTATCTTGCCGCCAATCGCCGCCTGAACGGGTATCTCAAAGAGCTGGCGCGGGATGTTCTCCTTGAGCTTTTCGCATATCTTCCGCGCGCGGGGGTAGGCCTTGTCCTTGTGGACTATGAAGCTGAGCGCGTCGATTATATCGCCGTTCAGCAGGATGTCGAGCTTGACGAGGTCGCTCTTGCGGAAGTCGCTTATCTCGTAGTCGAGCGAGGCGTAGCCGCGCGTGCGGCTCTTTAATGCGTCGAAGAAGTCGTAGATTATCTCACCTAGCGGCAGGTCGTAGTGGAGCTCGACGCGCGTCGCGTCGAGATAGGTCATGTCGCGGTAGACGCCGCGACGCTCCTGGCAGAGCTCCATAATCGCGCCGGTGTACTCCGGCGGGGAGATGATACTGGCCTTTACGAACGGCTCCTCGGCGTAGTCGAGGACGGTGCCGTCCGGGAACTCGAGCGGGTTCTGTATCATCTTCTCGGTGCCGTCGGTGAGGTGGATGTTGTAGCTGACGGACGGAGCCGTCGTGATGAGGTCGAGCGAGAACTCGCGCTCGAGCCGCTCCTGAATGACCTCCATGTGCAGCAGGCCGAGAAAGCCGCAGCGGAACCCGAAGCCGAGCGCCGCCGAGCTCTCCGGCTCGAAGGTGAGCGACGCGTCGTTGAGGCGGAGCTTCTCGAGCGCGTCGCGCAGGTCGGGATACTTCGCGCCGTCGGCGGGGTATACGCCGCTGAAGACCATGCTCTGCACCTTGCGGTAGCCGGGCAGGGCCTCCGGCGCGGGCAGGTCGGCGTGGGTGACGGTGTCGCCGACCTCGCAGTCGCGCACGTTCTTTATCGAGGCGGTGAGGTAGCCGACCTCGCCCGGTCCGAGCTCGCCCGTCGGGACGAGGTTCCGTGCGCCGAGGACGCCGCACTCCACTACGTCGTACTCCGCCCCGGACTGCATCATCAGGACGCGGTCGCCGGTGCGGAGAGTGCCGTCCATCACGCGGAGATAGACGATGACGCCCTTGTACGGGTCGTACTGGCTGTCGAATATGAGGCAGCGGAGCGGCGCTGCCGGATCGCCCGTGGGGGCGGGGATGTTGTGCACTATATACTCCGGCACCGCCTCCATGCCGAGGCCGGTCTTGGCGCTTATCCGCGGCGCATCGAGCGCGGGGATGCCGATGACGTCCTCTATCTCGTGCGCGACGCGGTCGGGGTCGGCGGCGGGAAGGTCTATCTTGTTTATGACGGGCAGCACCTCAAGCCCCGCGTCGACCGCGAGGTAGGTGTTAGCGAGCGTCTGCGCCTCGATGCCCTGCGACGCGTCTACGACGAGCAGCGCGCCCTCGCACGCGACGAGCGACCGGCTGACCTCATAGTTGAAGTCGACGTGGCCGGGGGTGTCGATGAGGTTGAGGGCGTAAGTCTCTCCGTCCGACGCGGTGTAGCTGAGGCGGACGGCACGCGCCTTTATCGTGATGCCGCGCTCGCGCTCGAGGTCCATGTTGTCGAGAAGCTGGTCCTCCATGTCGCGCTCCGCGACGGCGCCGCACATCTCGAGCAGACGGTCCGCGAGCGTGCTCTTGCCGTGGTCGATGTGCGCCACGATGGAGAAATTGCGTATCTTGGATATGTCCTGCAAGGGTTTCACCTCAAAATGCCTTTATGAAGTAGGTGCCGCGTTCCGGCATATCGCTCCGCAAAATGCCGGAACGCCCAGCATGCCCGGCCGGCACGAACAGAGTGAGTGCCGGAGACACGGCGCATCAAATATAACATTCGTTCGGCGACTATTATAACATATTTCCCGGACAAGTTCAATTTGCGGGGCAAGTTTTTTCGCGCGTTTATACAAGCGGTGTGTGCCAAATATTACATTATCTGCATCGGAAAGCCTTTTCAGGCGTCTACTGCAAAAATTTTCTGTTTTTTTGAAGGAAAGGGTGTGTACATTTTTGAAAAATCCTGTATAATATAGAAGCTTGTGACTTTGCCCGGAGCGGCTTTCGCTCCGAAAAGAGAGGGGAAAAACATAATGGCAACCAACGAAATAGTGCGCAGTGAAGTTATAGAGGCTCTTAAAGAAAAACTGCGCCTCAACTTCGGATGTGAGCCGCGCGAGGCGGCGCCGATACAGGTGTTCAAGGCCTGCGCGCTCGTCATGCGCGATATAATGGCCGCACGGCTCGTCGATGCTGACAACCGCACCGAGAAGACCGGCGCAAAGCAGATCCACTACCTGTCGCTCGAGTTCCTTCTCGGCCGCTCGCTTGAGAAGAACGCCTACAACCTCGGCATGCTCGACATAATCGAGGACGCGCTGCGCGACCTCGGCTTTGAACCGGCGGAGTTCTTCGAGATAGAGACCGACGCAGCTCTCGGCAACGGCGGCCTCGGCCGTCTCGCCGCCTGCTACCTCGAGGCGATGACTACCCGCAGCCTGCCCGCGACCGGCTACTCGCTGCTGTACGAATACGGCCTCTTCCGCCAAAAGTTTATAAATAACGAGCAGGAGGAGCTGCCGGACAAGTGGCTCGACGTTGACGACGTGTGGCTTATCCGCAACTATGCCGACAGCTATACCGTCCGCTTCGGCGGCACGGTCGAGTACAAGTGGTCGGGCGACAAGATGACGCCGGTGTATCACGACGCAAGCGAGATAATCGCGAGCCCCTCCGATATGCTGATAAGCGGCTACGCTACCGACACCGTAAACCGTCTCCGCCTGTGGAGCGCGCGCGTCGAGGACGACATGGACATGGGTCTGTTCACGCAGGGACAGTACCTTCAGGCCGTGCAGAAGCGCGCCATGGCGGAGGTCCTGACGAAGTGCCTCTATCCGTCGGACGATCACTTCGAAGGCAAGATGCTTCGCCTCCGCCAGCAGTACTTCTTCGTTTCCGCTACCGTGCAGGACATCGTAAAGAAGCACCTCGAGCATTACGGCACGCTCTCCAACTTCCACGAGAAGCACGTCCTCCAGATAAACGACACGCATCCGACGCTTGCCATACCCGAGCTCATGCGCATCTTCCTCGACGAGCACGGCTACGACTGGGAACGCGCGTGGAACATAGTCTCGCAGTCGGTCTGCTACACGAACCACACCGTCCTGCCGGAGGCGCTCGAGTGCTGGCCGCAGAACATCATGCAGATGCTCATCCCGCGCGTATACGACATAATCGCCGAGATACACCGCCGCTTCGACCTCGACATTGAGGCGCGCTTCGGCGGCGATCCGGCAAAGAAGAACGCGCTTTCGATACTCTACGGCGGACAGGTGCGCATGGCAAACCTCTGCATAGCCGGCTGCCACAAGATAAACGGCGTCTCGGCGCTGCACACCGACATACTGAAAAACAGCGTCTTTGCCGACGCGAACAGGATGTTCCCCGGAAAGATAGAGAATGTCACGAACGGCATAGACCACCGCCGCTGGCTCGGTCAGGCGAACCCGCGCCTCGCCTCGCTTATCGACGAGCTTATCGGCGAGAACTGGAAGACCGACGCGTCGCTCTTCAGCGGACTTATGAAGTATACGGACGACAAGCAGGTCCTGGCGCGTCTCGCCGAGATAAAGCACGCGAACAAGGTGCAGATGGCGGATATAATCAAGCGCAACTGCGGCGTCACGGTCGACCCGGACTCTATGTTTGACGTGCAGGCGAAGCGTCTGCACGAGTACAAGCGTCAGCTCATGAACGTGATGCACATCCTCTACCTCTACCTCAAGATAAAGGACGGCAACGCCGGCGACCTTCAGCCCCGCACCTTCATCTTCGGTGCGAAGGCGGCGAGCGGCTACTACGTCGCAAAGCGCATCATCAAGATGATAAACGACGTCGCGCAGATGATAAACTCCGACCCGGACGCGAGCCGCTATATCCGCGTGGCGTTCCTCGAGAACTACAATGTCTCCCTCGCGGAGCGCCTCATGCCCGCAAGCGAGCTCTCCGAGCAGATATCCCTTGCCGGCAAGGAAGCAAGCGGCACCGGCAACATGAAGTTCATGATGAACGGCGCGCTCACGATAGGCACCATGGACGGCGCGAACGTCGAGATGTGCGAGCTCGCCGGCCGCGAGAACATGTTCATCTTCGGCATGAGCGCGGACGAGGCGGCGCAGCTCGCCGCGGGCGGCTACCATCCCATCGCGATGTACGAGTCGAACGCGATGCTCAAGCGCATCGTTGACTTCATGCGGAGCGGCTTCGTCGCGGGCGAGGGGTATGCGGACATCGTCCACTCGCTCCTGAACGACGACACCTACCGCCTCTTTGCCGACCTGCCGAGCTACACCGCGGCGCACCAGCTCGCGGAGCAGGCTTATCGCGACCCCGAGCGTTGGAACCGCATGTCGCTCATAAATATAGCAAAGAGCGGCCACTTCGCCGCCGACCGCTCGATAGCGGAGTACGCAAACAAGATCTGGCACGTATAAGAGTTTCGCGGCAAATCGCGGGGGGCAGACTTCGTCTGCCCCTTACCAATTTGCCGCGAGAAGTTCACTTGAAATTGCGCAAGCACAATTTCAAGTGAAGCTGCCGGTAGGGCAAAGCCCTACCGACATCAAGCGCTACGCTACGCGCCGAGTTTTCCGCCTTCGGCGGAAAATCGACGCACGCTCCGCGCAAAGAGTTTTTTCCGACGTACACGCCGCCGAAAAAAACAAATTTGACTCTATTTCGCGTCTAACGGCGCGAAACTCTGCGAGGCGTTATTTTGCCGTCGGCGCACCGGGGAGCCGGTGTGTCAACGGTCAATTTTTCGGTATTCAGTTTTAATGGGACGATGATAAACGGAAACTTAGCTTTTCATCGCCTGAAATTCATCTTGAAGTAATCCGTACAAATACAGGTCTACCCAATTCCCCTCATTGTTTTGCGTCTGACTTCTCTGTACTCCCTCGCGCTTCATGCCCAGCTTTTCCATCAATCCAACTGACTT
>CANRIN010000054.1 GCA_947630675.1 uncultured Clostridia bacterium
AGGTTGACGTTCGAGATGCCCACGCGCGCCGCGAGGGTCCCGAGTCCTATTTTCCTGTCCGCCATCACGCGGTCGAGTCTCAGAATTATCGCCAAAGCAGCATCTCCCTTTCGCGGTTGTGTCAAAGTGTCTCGTCCGACTCGCGCTGGAGCTTCACGCCGTATTTGAAAATGTAGTGCAGCAGGAAAAGGCAGAGCGACGGCAGTATGAAGGAAATGTCGAAGTGGTTGGAGATAGCATAGTCGATGATGTTCCCGCCGGAGAATATGGCGGAGTAGTCGTAGATAGAGTTGAGAAGCGCGCTTCCGATGCAGGTGCAGAGCGACGATACCGCGCCGCCGATGAGGACTATCCACGCGAGACGCTTCAGCGCGGACGCAACCTCGTCAATAAACGGCCTCCCGTCCGCGATGGGACGGAGCGCGCGGCGCACCGTGTGCAGACCCACGCAGTACACCGCGAGGTCGACGGCGGCGATGAGCGCCGCGAGGATAAGCGGCAGCTTCAACGTTCCTCCGTCGAGGGAGGATGTGAACGCGGGCGAGAGGGTGAGGGCGAGGTCGCCGAACTCCACGGTGTTCGCGCCCGCAAAAAACCGTGCGGGAACGAACGCAAAGAGCGCGGCGATGAGCAGCATCAGCACGCCCAAAACGAGCATAAACCAAAAGCCTATCGCGGCGAGGACTCCGAGCACGTGGGCTATTTTTCTGAGCTTTTCCATGGCAGACACCTCCTGTTTTTCTGCCATGAGTATAGCACATAGTTTATGTTTTGTAAATAGTTTTTAATGAAAATCGTTAAAATTTAT
Organism: uncultured Clostridia bacterium; assembly: GCA_947630675.1. Lineage (GTDB taxonomy): Bacteria > Bacillota > Clostridia > Oscillospirales > JAAYOS01 > CANRIN01. The sequence continues at coordinate 809 of CANRIN010000054.1, forward strand.
GTGATTCATATAAAACGCGTGCCCTGCAAACGGCATGCTTTGCAGATCGTGTATCCCGTGAAGTGCGCGCCCGGCAAATCGAGCGCCTTGCAAATCACATGTCCACAAATCAACCCCTCTGCGCGCAGTGCTGCCGCCGAGGGGGGACCTTCGCTCCGAAAGAATAGTCCGTACGCAGTGCCTCCGCCGAAGGGAGAGACCTTCACTCCGAAAGAACGCGCCGCGCTCGGGGCAGTGCCCGGAATGAAAGAAAGACGCCCGAGGCAATGCCTCGGACATCTCCGTGGAGCTGCTATCCAGAGTCGAACTGGAGACCTCATCCTTACCAATTATACCGAACCTTTTTGTAGCCTGATTTAATTTGTTATAACTTGAAGCCCGAAACCGTTGTGGCACAAAGACTTGAGGCGTTTTCACTGTTGTAACTTGTCGCAGCTTGATATAGCCTCACCTCAACCCTTTTAGCCTCAAGCTCAATCCTTTGCTCAATCCTTTTCTCAATCCTTTTTGTTGACCTCATCCTTACACTAAAACAAGTCGCTGTGTGTTCCCGTCCGGGTGAGGTAGAGAAGCAAGTCCCGCTCGATAATCTCATAGACAAGCAGCCAGTCCGGGGCGATATGGCATTCCCGGCAACCGATATAATCCCCACTCAACGGGTGATCCCGATACTCGGGCGGCAGCGGCTGACCGTCTGCCAGAATGGTAATGACCTTCTCCAGCAAGCGGGTATCATATCCGCGTTTCTTTATGCGCTTATAGTCCCGCTTAAATGCGCTCTGATATTTAATCGTCAGCATTCAAGTCCTCCATCAATTCAGCGACGGAGGTAAAGCCCCGGCTCAGCCCTATTCCCTTCCTTGCGTTCTCTATGGCTTGAAGCGTTTCAAGGTTCGGTATCGGATTCCCAACTCTAAAGGGTATCGCCTGCTCCCGAACGGCTTGCCGCAGGAACATATTGATAGCCGAACTCAGGCTCAAACCGAAACTTTCAAAGAGAGTTTGGGACTGTTCTTTCAGTACGGGGTCAATCTTGATGTTTGTGCTTACCGGCGTCATAATCTGCGCCTCCTTTCTCTGCTCCTATTATACGCCTATTATACCCCATTTGTAAATACTTTAGGCACAACATTTTGAAAAGCCGGGCAGGGTGTTTTTCCCCGCCCGGCTCTCTTTATTCGTTCTGCGCTTTCAGTGCGTCCCTGACCGTCTGACCGGCTCGCCTGATACTTTCCTCATTTGCGTGGGCGTACATCCGAAGCGTGACCGCCGTATCGCTATGCCCGAGCCGTTCGCTGACAGAAACCACGTCCGCGCCGTTTGTGATAGCTATGGAGGCGCTTGAATGGCGCAGCTTGTGCGGGTGGAAGTCCGCTATTCCGTATTTCTTCCCGAACTTCGCAAAATAGCGCGTGGGGCTTGTCGGGTGCATCGGCTCCGCCGTGCCGTCCTGAGTGAAGCACCATTTTGAGAGACAAGAGGCGGCCTGTTCTTCACGAAGCAGACGCAGGAGCGACAGCGTTTCCGAGCCAACGTCCACGACACGGGTTTTCCCGTTTTTGGGCTTTGCCTCAAATGTCCCGGCCGCAGCCGTATATTGCAGATTGCGGCGGATTGTGACCGCGCCGGACTTCCAGTCAATATCAGACCATTGAAGGGCGCACAGCTCGCCGCGGCGCGCGCCGGTGTCGGCGGCAAGGTTGATATATGCCCGCCACTTTAGCGGCTCCTGCTCCGCGCAGGAAAGCACACGGGACAACTCCGAGACCGTGAACGCCTTGCTTTCTTCCTCTTGCGTGCGCTCATCCTTGCGAGGCGCAGGCCGACGGACTTTCAGCATCGGGTTTGCCACGATACTATCGTCGAGGAAAGCCATTTGGAAAACGCCGTTCAAAACATTATACAATTTGATTACTGTGGCGTGGGCATAACCGGCTTTCTGGAAGTCGAGCAGGAGCTTTGAAATCATTGCCGGTGAAACGTCCGTCAAAAGCACGTCGCCCAACGTGGGGAGGATATGCTTGTCGAGGAACATCCGATAACTGGAGCGGGCATTTTCGCTTAATACGGCCTCTTTCGAGGGCATAAAAACGCCGTCGGCATATTGCGCCACCGTCTTGAGCTTTGCGCGCTCCGCAGCTTCCGCGGCGGCCTTTTCCCGCTCTTGAGCGCGGTTCAGTACTTCGCCGCTTTTGCAGGCAAGCTCAAACGCGGCGGCCTGCTTTACGGCCTCCCGCTCCGCTGTTTTCCGGCTCCAACCGTCCGGCCAGTACCAGCGCGTTTTATATGGGGCTTTGCCATATCCACGGGAAACGCAGATTTGAAAGAACCGCCGCCCGTCCTTCGTCTCCATCAATTTAGTGCTTGCCATCGTTTTTAGCCTCCTTAATCTTGGCCTTAACGCTTATAAGCGCCTGTTGTATTTCCGTCAATACCGCATTTTCAATAAGTCGCTCATTCAATCTGATAGCATTTGTCGAAATCGTTCCATCCGTATCTGTATAGTCAACTATTTTTCCGTTTGAAAAAACCTGTTTTTGAACCGTTTGCGTATCTTTGTAGGAAAGAAAAAAGTTTAACAAGTCGAGGACACTTCTATAATTATGCCCGGTATAGCGCTCCCGGCTATCAAATAGTAGGAAGTCAATAACGCGGGCCGTATCTGACACCCCCCATTTTTTCAGAAAACAGAGGTTTTCAATAGATGCTTCAGATAACCCCGTTTCCCGGCAAATTTCAAGAGCGTTATGTGTTCTTTCGTCGTAGTCTCCCAGCAGATACCCGCAATCACACCGGAAGATATGGGATAAAGCTAATAGTCTGTCGACCGGGGGAATTGTTTTCCCTTGCTCCCAACTACTAATTGTGTTTTGAGCAACCTCATTGCCCAACAAGGCAGACAGCCTATTTGCAAGTTCAATTTGGGAAATTCCCATCTTCTTCCGTTCACTTTTAAGGTTATCTGCTATCTTGGCACGTCGTTCCTCAAGCTGACAATACCGCCATTTTGAAGTATCATTCATACTGATAATTTCTCCTTTATTTTTATCTTATTAACGCTATAATATCATTGCTTGCCCCCGCTGTCAAGAGTAAAATTAAGATAACGACAAAATAAAGGAGGCGAAACAGATGAATGACACCCAGCGGGGACTTACACCGCAGGAGCGGGAAACGCGGGCCAAATATTTCCGCGATTGGAGGGCCAAGAACCGGGAGAAGGTAAAAGTTTACAACCAACGGTATTGGCAGAAAAAGGCAGCTCAACAGGACGGAGGTGATACAAATGCCAAAGCGGACGTTTGACCCAGATGCCCCATATCAGAGCATTTCCGGGGCAAGCCGAATAAGCGGACTTGCGCAAGGCTATATCCGAAATCTCTGTAAAAGCGGCAAGGCTCCGTGTTTGCGAGTTGGGCAAGAATACAAAATCAATATGCCGCTATTCCTCCAACAACTGGAGAACGAGGTGGCGGCAAGTCTTGGAGGGAAGTAAAAATGAATGGCAACAAAAAAGCCCGCGGCACGGCGGCAACCGTGACGCAGGCGCGAACAGAGCAGACAACCGGGCGGGCGTCATTCTCTACCAATTATTTTACCACTTCGCCGCGGGAGTGTCAAGGCGTTGTGGCGCTCTTGTCTCCCGGACGCGAAAACGGGAGACACGTTGCCGACCTTGCAACCGCGTTGCGGTGCGATAACCGAGAGTTGCGGCGCAGGGTACAGGCGGCAAGAAAGGCCGGGGCGTTGATTTTGAGCGACGTCCGCGCGGGCTATTTCTTGCCAGATGATGTTAACGACATCAGACGTTTTGTGCGGACGATGCGCCACCGTTGCGCGGAAATCTCCGCCGCGACCGCCGCCGCAGAACGCGCTCTCGACGCGGCGACGGGGCAGGAGCGCATTGAGGGGTGGTGGACGGTCTGACGGGCTTTGTGTTCCTGCCGTCATATTTCGAAGCGCTCAGACCCCTCCCCGACGATTTGAGGCTTTCGCTATATGACGCGGTGCTTGACTACGCTTTTACCGGGCGGGAGCCGGAAGGTTTATCCCCTGTCGCGAACGGGTTCTTCCGGCTCTTGCAGCCCAACATTGACAGCTCCTTAAAGCGATACGAAGCGGCAGTAGAGAACGGAAGAAAGGGCGGACGACCGCCGAAACCGAACGTAAACCCAGAGGAAACCCAGAAGAAACCCAACGCAAACCTTGAGAAGGAAAAGGAGTTGGAGAAGGAAAAGGAGTTGGATTCGGAAAAGGAGTTGGAAGATAGTGAGCCGCTTGCCGCGGCTCCACTCGCCCCGGACAAGCCAAAAGCACGGCGGTTTATTCCTCCGACGGTGGAGGAGGTTGCGGAGTATGTACAGTCACGAAGCAGCCCGGTTGACCCGCAGGGTTTCATTGATTATTACGAAAGCAAGGGCTGGACGGTGGGAAAGTCGCCGATGACCGACTGGAAAGCCGCCTGCCGAGCGGCGGAGAAGTGGGAGCGTTGGCAGACGAACGGCAGCGCCACGCCGACGACGCAGGCGCGGGCGACGGTCAAGAGCTTCACCGAGATTGCGGCGGAACTGGAGGCCAAATTAAAGGCTCAAGCACCGTGAATTTCTTGAAAAACTCATTGAAATGGGGTGTTTTATGCGAGTGACAGATGAAACAATCGTCGCGGCTGTCCTCTCCAACAAGACCAACAAGCAAGCGGCTGCCGCTTGCGGCTTGTCGGAAAAGCAGCTTTATACGCGATTATCGAGGCCGGAGCTGAAGCGCAAACTCGCAGAGGCTCGCGCGCGGGTTTTGGAGGGCGCTTGTGACGCCCTACAAGCCCGCGTGAGCGAGGCGGTGGAAACGCTGACTAGTGTTATGCGTGACAAGAAAGCGCCACCGCAAACGCGCGTAAACGCCTGCAACAGTATTTTGACAAACGCCCTGCGAATGACAGAACAGCTTGAAATATTGAAGCGTGTGGAAGCGCTTGAAGCTGCTCTGCAAGAGGAGGAGGAAAACCGATGCTGAAATCCCGAGTTGTCGCGTTGGAGAGACGTCTGCGGGGAAAAGACGCTCGCCTGACAGTTTGCTTTAAGGACGGGCGGCAGATCGCCGTAGATGCCGGGCAAGCGGTTGAGCTTGTCAAAGAGCACGGCGGGGACGTTGCACGGGTGGAAAGTTTAAGCGGCAAAAACGGACAGCTTCCCGGCCTTTTGGCCGCGCTTTGCGGGGAGGAATAGCGTGACAAGGAAAGAAATATCGGCCTTGAGCGCCGCGTCGCGGGGCTGAAACGGCGATATGCCGCGGGCGTTGCGCTTATTGTGCCGTCCGAGAGCGGTTATGACCTGATTTACAGCGCCTACAACGGAGAACGCAGGGAAGCCCACTTTGCTTCCATAGAGGCGGCAGAGCGCGAACATAGCCGCTTTTCGCGGGAATATCCCGCGGCGCGCGGGGAAAGCCCGGCTCTAGTTGTAGTAGATGTTTAATTTCACTCAAGAAAGGATAATTTCAATGAACAAGGAACATTTTGCCAACATTCAGAAAGCACAAAACGATTATATCCGGCGCATTGATAACCTTGCAGCCGCCCAAAACAAAGAGGCACAAACGGACTATATTTTCTCCGATGCCGTGAAGCGCGACCGCTTGGAGGCTCGCAGAAAGGCCGCACAATTCGCCATGAGCGACGGCGCACGGGAGGCAAAACAGAAAGCCGCCGTTGAGGTAGAAGCCATGAAACAGGCTTTTCGGGCCTACATAGTTAAACCCACAGACCCCGCCACCCTTGCAAGTTTGCAAGCGCTTTTGTCCGGCGGCGTTGACCTGACCGATCGGGAAATTCAGGCATACGCCGACATGGGGAATTATACCATTCTCCGGCTTCTCCAGCCGTACAGCCGGGGACGCGTAACCGTTCCCGACATTGATGCCTTTGAGCGTGATATGGGTGAAATTCTGTCTCACTTTGACACGCTGAGCGCTTATTCCGGTGCAAACAATGAACTTGCCGATTTTGTGACCGCCAGACCGTGGGGGCAGAGCGCCGCCGTAAACGGTGCAATACTGAAAGGCTCTATTCCCAAATTCCCCGGCAAGTTAGAAGAAATCGCCAGCCGTTGGGCAATCGTGGGGGAGTGAGAATGTGAACAAAATAATAACCCCGGCAGAAAAAGCGCGTGAGACGCGCAAGGCAAACGCGGCACGCCGCAAGGAACATTGGGCGCAGGAACGCTATGACCGACAGCTTATTGCAGACGCCGCGCGAGCCGTCCTTACGGACGAGGCGGCGACAGCCTCCGAGAAATGGCAGGCGGCGCTCCTGCTTGACAACGTCGCGGGATACGGGCTTGTGAAAGCGCCGGAAAGCGCCGACGTCGAGACAATGAATGCGCAGCTCAAAGCAGCGTTTGAAGCTATCGAGAAATGAGAAAATGGACGCCGCGGGAACCCCTCCCGCGGCTCATTTTTAGACCCCGCTCAATCCTTTGCTCAACCCTTTTGAGAAAACCACATTTTCGGCAGAAATCCGTTTCCCACTCAAAAGTTACAAAAAGCAAAGAAAAACGCTTGAAACTCAACGTTTCAAGCGCTTAATATTGGAGCTGCTATCCAGAGTCGAACTGGAGACCTCATCCTTACCAAGGATGCGCTCTACCTTCTGAGCTATAGCAGCAAATGGCGACCCGGATGGGACTCGAACCCACGACCTCCAGCGTGACAGGCTGGCGAACTAACCAACTGTTCTACCGGGCCATGTGGCAGGGGCAGAAGGGATCGAACCCTCGACCTACGGTTTTGGAGACCGCCGCTCTACCAGCTGAGCTATACCCCTAAATATCGGGAACGGTCAAACCCGACGTTCATAAAGTATACGTCATTATCGCCGTTTTGTCAAGGGATTTCGGAAAAATCGGAGAAAATTTTTTCTGCGGAAGGGCGCGCTTTACCTTTCAATCTAGCGCCCGCGCCGGATCCGTGCTATAATTAACGTGCCGGGCACGGCAGGGCGGCGGAGGTGAAACGATGGACGAGACCTATATGCGCGAGGCACTCGCGCTTGCGAAGGAAGCGGCGGCGGATGGCGAGGTGCCGGTCGGCGCGGTGGTGGTGCGGCGCGGAGAAGTCGTCGGCCGGGGGCGCAACCGCCGCGAGACCGGGCGGAGCGCGCTTGCCCACGCGGAGATCGAAGCCATTGCGGACGCGTGCCGCCGACTCGGCGGCTGGCGGCTGTGGGAATGCGAGTTGTACGTCACGCTCGAGCCCTGCCCGATGTGCGCGGGGGCGTGCATCAACGCGCGCATACGGCGCGTGGTGTTCGGGGCGTTTGACCCGAAGGCGGGCGCGTGCGGCAGCGTCTGCGACCTCATGCGCGAGAAGTGGAACCACCATCCCGAGGTGCGCGGCGGCGTCCTCGAGGAGGAGTGCGCCGGGATGCTGAAAAGTTTTTTTGCCGATTTGCGAAAAAGAGGTTGACAATTCGCCGAATTACAAATATAATAACTAATGCGCCTCGGGATATGAGGACAATATGCGGATGTGCTGGAACTGGTAGACAGGCACGTTTGAGGGGCGTGTGTCTATGGCGTACGGGTTCAAGTCCCGTCATCCGCACCAACGAAAATACGGCAGCCAAAAGGCTGCCGTATTTTTTTGTGTCGTTCGTCCGCGCGGCGAAAGCCGCGCGGACGCTGCGTCACCGCGCCGTTTCGCGCGGTGAAATGACAACGGATTGCAAAAATGCCGACAAATCGTTGCAAAAGCTGCCGGAACGCCTTATAATATTCTCAGAACACATAAATTCCGATAATTCTTGGATTTTGCCCGCGGGAGGTGACGGCGTGGAGACGGATAACGGGACGGAGCTTATAGCGGAGCTGTACTCCGAAATGTTTGCAAAGCTGCTGCGCCTCGCGCGGACAGCGGGATACGGCGAGGACGACGCGTACGAGCTCGTTCAGGACACGTTCTGCGTGGCCGTTCAGAACGCGGAGAGGCTCCTCGCGAGCGGTAACCGCGAGGGATGGCTTGTAAACACCCTCAAGAACCTGATAAAAAACGACAGACGGAGCCGAGCCAAAGCGCCGATGATACTTCCGGCGGTGGACGACCGCTTCGACCCCGACGGCGGCGGGATAGTCCCGGCAAGCACCGACGACTACGGCTTCGAGCTCGACGATCTCCTCTCGCGGGCGGTGGGCGAGAAAGACTACGCGCTGTTCAAGGATGTCCGCGTATATAAGCTCTCGGATGAGGAGCTGGAAGCAAAATACGGCACCAAGGCCGCCAACTGCCGCAACCGCGCCGTCCGCATAAAAAAGAAACTGCTGAAGGCGCTCAAAAATTTTTCCTGACAAGGCGATATTTTTCTCTCTCTTTTGACATATATACACCGAAAGGGGTTTGTTTCATGGGCGGGCAAACTAAAAACGACTTTTCCCGGTTCGACGCCATGACCACGGAGGAGCTGAAGCTGTTCCTTCGCGGTTATCTCGACGCGCCGGAAATAGCGGAGGACAGCACGGAGATGGAGGCCGTGCTGTATGTCATGGAGGTGGTCGAAAGAAGAGAAAACGAAAATAAATCGAACACAGAGAAAACAGAGGAGGCGTGGCGCGACTTCACGGAGAACTATCTGCCGGGAGCCGGCTCGCCTGAGAAGAACAATAGAAAGCACATACAGCCCGATACACGTGACGACCCCCACGCTCGGAAGCCTCGCGGACGGCGCCGCTTTACAGTGCTCGCCCGCGTCGCCTGTGTCGCGCTCGTGGTTCTCGCGGTGGGACTCGCGGGAGTCGGCGTCGCGCGCGCGTCCGGCTACGACCTGTTCGGCGCGGTCGGGACATGGACGGACGAGATTTTCACCTTCCGCGGCAGGAGCGGCAAGCTGACGCTGGACGTCCCCTGCGATTCGCCGGACGGCGCGAAGTACTCAAGCCTTCAGCAGGCGCTCGACGCCTACGACGTGACCGTTCCGCTCGCGCCGACGTGGATACCGAAGGAGTACGGCCTTGCCGACATGTATGTCGACTACATACCGGGGCATTTGTTGATCCGTGCCACGTATGAATCAGACGATGCCACAATTTACATGCACGTAGGAAATGTCACAGATGGCAGCTTCAGTTGGGTTCAGAAAGATGATGGCGAGGTACGGGAATACAAAAGCAACGGCATTTCTCACTACATGATGACCAATAGAAGCGAAACCCTCGTCGTTTGGCTGAATGAGGAATACGAGTGTCTGATAGCCGGAACCGATGTCAGCTTCAAACAACTGGAAACCATTATTGATTCTATTTACGGGAGGAATTAAAAATGAAGAAAGGACTTATGAAATCAAAGTATCTGCGCAGAGTTCTCGCGTTCGTCTGCGTTATCGGCATCGTCGTCTCCGTGTGCATTTCGGCGGAAGCGGCGACGGCAGTGAAAAAGCAGCTCAACGCGACCTTCGAGGGTATCACGATAACGCTTGACGGCGTCACCCTCGACCCGAAGAATGTCAACGGAAAGACCGTCGAACCGTTCATCGTCGACGGGACAACCTACCTGCCCGCAAGAGCGCTGGCGGGTGCGCTGGGTCTTGACGTGGACTGGGACCCGCAGACGAACACCGTCGTGCTGAACAGCCGCGCGGAGGCGTTCGACTTCTCGCTCGGCAGCTACATACAGCTGAAAACAGCCGAGGAAATGACAGACATCCTCGGCTTGAATGCGGACGACGCCGACCTCGCGCGCAGAGGCTATATGGTCGCGGGCAAGACGCAGTTCGGTGGGTGCGAGTTTGAGAAGCAGGTCGCCTTCAGCGTCTATGCAAACAAGGCCCTCGACACGGCGGAAGTGAAGAAGGAGGACATGAAGTCCTACATGTCCGGCGTCGGCTACACTCTGACCCTCACGGACGAGACGAGCGACGCGGAAGTGCTGAAGCTCGTGCAGGAGGTCTACGCCGAGATGGTGAAGAGCTACGGCGGCGTCGACGCGCTGACGCAGTACGACGTGGGCGACACTCACGTCTCCTACGACAACTCGCTCAATGACAAGACCGTGGCGGACGCCGTTGCGGGCGGTACAGTTCCCGAGGGCTCCGCGACGTGGCGCGACCCGGGCAACGTCGACCACATCTTGACGATGAAGGTCGGCAAGAACGGCGTATCCGGCTATATAATTTCCGTGTCCATGGAGCTCGACCGCTACATTACGAGCGGTCGGCAGTCGGCGGTAAACGGCTGAGGCCGCGGATTTGTCTCGGAAGCAGACGCATTCCGTGTCATATCATACGCGGCCGGGACGCCGCTGCGGGCAAGTCCTGCCCGCAGAGATGCTTCGGCAGCGAACCGTATGAATGGTAATTATCTCCTGCCCCGTCTCCGCGGCCCGACGCCCGGAGACGGGGCGTTTTGTCCCAAACGGCGGCGCGCTTTTGCTTGCCTTGTCACCGGCGCCGTTGTATAATATAAGAAACACAGCCGCGGCGGAAAGTCGCGCCGCGCGGACAACGGAGGTCGTCATGAAAAAACTGGGATTCGGACTTATGCGCCTGCCGCATAACGGGAGCGACCCGGCGCAGGTGGACGTGGAGCAGGTCAAGAAGATGGTCGATCTGTTCATGGAGAAAGGGTTTACATACTTCGACACGGCATGGATGTACAACGGATTTGCGAGCGAGCGCGTCGCGAAGGAGGCGCTCGTCGACCGCTACCCGCGCGATAGCTTCACGCTCGCGACGAAGCTGCACGCCGGGTTCTTCGACTCGCTCGAGGACCGCGACAAGGTGTTCAACGCGCAGCTCGAGAAGACCGGCGCGGGGTACTTCGACTACTACCTGCTGCACGGCGTAGAGGCGGCGATGTACCCGAAGTACGAGCGCTTCGACTGCTTCAACTGGCTCGCGGAGAAGAAGGCGCAGGGGCTCGTGAAGCGCATAGGCTTCTCGTTCCACGACACGCCCGAGCTGCTCGACGAGATACTGACAAAGCACCCCGAGGCGGAGTTCGTGCAGCTCCAGATAAACTACCTCGCCTGGGAGAGCGAGTGGATACACTCGCGCGGCTGCTACGAGGTCGCGCGGAAGCACGGCAAGCCGGTGATAGTTATGGAGCCGGTCAAGGGCGGTACGCTCGCGCGGGTGCCGGAGGACGTGGAGAAGCTCTTCAAGGAGCACGACCCGAGTATGAGCGTCCCGAGCTGGGCGATACGCTTCGTCGCGAGCCTCGAGGGCGTCATGGTCGTGCTCAGCGGAATGTCCTCGGTGGAGCAGATGGAGGACAACCTCAGCTATATGGACTCGTTCAAACCCCTCAGCGAGGAGGAGAAGGCGCTCTGCTTCAAGGCGGCGGAGCTTATCAACGCGAAGATCGCCATCCCCTGCACCGGATGCAGCTACTGCACCGAGGGCTGCCCGATGCACATAGCTATACCGCAGTACTTCTCGCTATACAACGAGGACATGCGCGAGCACCTCGAGGAGAAGGGCTGGACGGTCAACTTCACCAACTACGCAAACCTTCACGGCAGCTTCGGCAAGGCGTCCGACTGTCTGGCGTGCGGACAGTGCGAGGGCGTCTGCCCACAGCACCTGCCCATCATCGAAAACCTGAAGAAGGTCGCGGCGCACTACGGTGCGTGACGCGCGGCAGTCGGCGCTTCGACGTACACAAAACACCGGTGGGACGTTCTTCGTCCCGCCGGTGTTGCTGTAAGGAACGTATTGCGGGAGAACTGCCCCGCGCCGCAGAAATAAAATTTTTGCGAAACCTGTCCGAAAATGCGGCGTTCATTGCATATTACAGGTAGAAGGGAAGAAAGGAGGCCGCACCATGCGTCCGGGACTTTCAATCATCACGCTCTTTCGTTCGCCGCTGAAGACGCTCGTTACGTTCGTGCTGCTGCTTGCGACGTCGTTCGCGTTCGTGTCGCGCGGCGCGGAGTATGCCGCGACGGTGCGCGAGATAGACCGCGCCGAGGCGGAATATACAGCAGTCGGCACGGTCCAGCGCACGACGAACTCCTACTACGACTATATGAACTCCAAGCTCGGCGAGTGGGCGGGTGTCTACGAAAACGGAGCGTATCTCGACCGCCTTGACCCCGCAGTCGTCCCGCTCGACGGGGACGCGGCGGAGCTAGTGCTGTCGAACGAACATGTCCTCTCCGGAGGAGCGTTCCGCGTCGCAGGAGGGCTCACGCCCGAGACGCTCACGAATGTGACCGAAGCGCCCCTCACAGAAATCCCCGGCTACTCCGAGTGGAATGCTCTGTACTCGGAGGGAACCTTTGAAATGGACGGCTGCGTGTCGATAAAGTACAACCTCGAGTATGACGTGCTCGATTCTTACCAGACAGCGACAGCGCACCAAAGAGGGTATTATGTCAAGGAGCTCATAATCGGAGACCCCGATTTGTATGTGAAAGGCGCAGAGAGCTATCCCTTCGAGGATTGGCATACCCCGTACTGGAGCCTCGACCAAACGGACAGCCTAAATCATCGGCTGCTTGCGTCCGGCAGTCCGTACGACGATGATCACCCCGGCTGGCTGGGCGAGAGCTACCGAAATTACTGGATGATAGATTCGTGGCTTACCGGATATAATTGTCCTCAGGTAGTTCCGTACGTCGACTATCCGTTTATCGATTTGACGATGCTCGAAAGGGAGCATGGAATATCCGACTGGCGGACGGCATTGGAAGACCCGGAGAAATACGGACTTATCCGCTATCAGAATTACTTCGGCCTGCCGCAGGTGCCGGCGCTCGAATAC
>CANRIN010000055.1 GCA_947630675.1 uncultured Clostridia bacterium
CACAGACGAAGTCCACCCTCTCCGAAAGCCCGTTGCGGGCGGCGTTCTCACGCGCCATGGCTATGGCGCTCTCCGAGATGTCCACCGCCGTCACATGCTCCGCGCCGCCCTTCGCCGCGTTCAGCGCAAACGACCCGGTGTGCGTGAAGCAGTCGAGCACGCGCCTTCCCTTCGCTAGGCCTGCGACGGCGCGGCGGTTGTACTTCTGGTCGAGAAAGAAGCCGGTCTTCTGGCCGTTTTCGACGTCCACCCTGTAGCGGATGCCGTTCTCGCATATCTCGGTGACAGCGCTCTCCGGCGGCGTCTCGCCCGGAAGCGGGAACCATCCCTTGTACCTCGGCAGTCCCTCGAGCGAGCGCCCGGCAAGGTCGTTTCTCTCGTATATGCCCGAGACGGTCTCGCCGTCCTCGCGGAGCGTCCGCACGATAAGCGGGAAGATGAGGCTTTTCAGCCGCTCCATGCCGACCGACGCGGTTTCGGCGACGAGTATGTCCTCAAACCTGTCCACCGTGAGCCCGGGAAATCCGTCCGACTCACCGAATATGACGCGGCAGCACCCGAGGTCGTCCGGCATGACCGTCTTTCGGTACTCCCACGCATAGCGGACGCGCCTCTGCCAGAACGCCTCGTCAAAGCGGTCGTTCGCGTTGCGGGATATGAGCCGCAGGCGTATCTTGCTCTCGCGGCTGACGAGCCCGGTGCCGATATAGCGTCCCTTCTCGCTCACGGCGTCCGCAAGGCAGCCGTTTTCGTACCCCTCCGGCTCGCTCAGGACATCCGAGGCGTAGAGCCACGGGTGCCCGGTCTGCGCCCAGCGCACGCCCTTCTGAGATATTATGAATTTCGGGTATCCCCTCTCCGCTTTCATGTTCCCTCCGGCACGTTCGATTTCGGTGCGCTGCCGGTCACGGCAGCCGCCACGCGGCTATTGTACCATAACGGCGCTTATTTTTCAATATCCGCACGTAACGAGCCCCGGCGGCCGTCCGACCGCCGGGGCTCGTTACGTTTTCGCTTACGCTTATATCGCGAGGAAGAACTTCACAAGGAAGAGCAGGGATATGATATAGGTCAGTATCGAGACTTCCTTCGCCTTACCGGTGAAGACGCGGATAACGGTGTAGGTGATGAGTCCGAGACCGATGCCGTGGCCTATCGAGCCGGATATCGGCATGGCAAGCAGCATGATGAACACCGGGGCAGCGATAGCCATGTCGCCGAAGTCGATGTTCTTCAGTCCGCTGAGCATCAGAATGCCGACGTAGATGAGCGCGGCGGAGGTCGCAGCCGCCGGTATTATCGCCGCTATCGGGCTGATGAATATGCAGGCGAGGAACAGAAGTCCGGTGGTGAGCGACGTCAGGCCGGTGCGGCCGCCGGCCTCCACGCCGGAGGCGGACTCCACGAAGGTCGTGACGGTCGAGGTGCCGGTGCAGGCGCCGACGACGGTGCCTATCGCATCGGAGAGCAGGGTCTCGCGCATCTTGGGCATATTGCCCTTCTTGTCGACCATGCCGGCGCGGTTGGCGGTGGCGATGACGGTGCCGATGGTGTCGAACATGTCGATCATGCAGAAGGTGATGATAAGCAGAACGACTGTCGAAACGCCTATAGAGAAGAGCGTCTGGAAGTCGAACTTAAAGAGCGTGGTCTTTGCCATGTCGGCAAAAGGAGGCAGCCAGCTGGCAGTCTGAAGCGACGCAAAGGGATTCGTGCCGAGGAATATGGCCTGTCCCGCCCAGTGGAGTACCGAAGCGCCGAGCATTCCGACAAGCACCGCGCCCTTTACCTTGTAGTGAGCGAGGATTATTATGAGGAACAGACCGACAAACATTGTCACAACGGTGAGAACCATCGCCGGCCAGTACTCGCCGAGCGCTTCCTTTGCGGAGCTGGCGGCGAGAGCGCCGAAGAAGTCGTGCATGACATAGTGCTCGTTCGCCGCGCCTACGCCGGCGTTCGAGCCGAAGCCTATGTTCATCAGCATAAGACCTATCGCCGGCCCGATGCCGAGACGGACGCCGAGCGGTATCGCTTCGACTATCTTCTGACGGATATTGAATATCGACAGCGCGACGAAGACTATGCCTTCAATGAGTATGATGCAGAGGCCGGCCTGAAGACCCGCAAGGTAGCTGCATCCGGCGGCGCCCGCTATCTGGGCGATGACTACCGCAAAGTAGCTGTTGAGGCCCATGCCCGGGGCAAGCGCGAACGGCTTGTTTGCAAGGAAGGCCATGCAGAACATCGCAACGGCGGAAGCAAGGCAGGTCGCCATGAACACGCCGTTCCACGCCGCGGTGCCGTCAGCGCCGAAGCCGCCGGCGGCTCCCTGTCCGAAGCCGACTATAAGGTTCGGGTTCAGGGCGATGATGTAGGCCATCGTCATGAAGGTCGTGAGTCCGGCGACGATCTCGCGTCTTACGTTCGTGCCGTTCTCTTTCAGGTGAAAGACTTTGTCCATCCAAATCCCCTCCAAAAAGTATTTTCGGCCGGAATCCCTGCGGGGTCAATATTGCCTCGTCACAGCTTCCGACCGAATTACAAATCAATCATAAACGTTTTTTCGGCAAATTGCAAGTCAATATCTGGGAAAATCGGCTGAGATATAAAAAATATTTGCCGCAATATGTTGCCGCCGGACCTTTTTTGTGCTACTATTCATATCGGCAAGACACAACATCAACAAAAAGGAGCTTATCTATGGAGTATACAATGAAAATCGCGGGGCTCGAGCGCAGCCTGCCCCTCTGCCCCATTTCGGACGAGCTGTACATCGGCGCGTTCATCATTTTCGGCGACCCTGAGCTGACTGTCGCTGCGGCCTCCGAGCTGCTGAGGCGCGCCCCGGAGCACGACATACTTATCACCGCCGAGTCGAAGGGCATACCGCTCGTATACGAGATGGCGCGTCAGGCAGGCGAGGGCTATATCATCGCGCGCAAGGCTGCAAAGCTCTATATGCGCGACCCCTTCTCGGTACATGTAAAGTCGATAACCACCGCCGGCGTCCAGACCCTCTACCTCGACGGCAGTGACAAGGCGCGCATGGAGGGCAAGCGTGTCATCATAGTCGATGACGTCATTTCGACCGGTGAATCTCTCCGCGCCCTCGAGGAGCTCGTGACTCAGGCCGGAGGAAACATCGTCGCAAAGATGTCGATACTCGCCGAGGGCGAGGCGGCCGACCGCAAGGATATCACCTACCTCGAGCGTCTCCCGCTCTTCGACAAAAACGGCAAACCCATCGACTGAGCGCCGCTTTCCCGCCTCCAGCCGTGTAAAGCGTTTTGCTTTTCATTTGTTCAAAGCACTTTCATTGATGTAAAGTGTTTCAATTTACAAGTCTGCCGGTGAAATCGAAGATTTCACCGGCAGACTTAATCTTGTAAACGCCTCGCAGAGTTCGCCGCCGCAGGCGGCGAATAGAATAAAATCCGTAAATTTCGGCGGCATGTACGGCAAAATTTACACCTCTCGCGTAGCGCGCTTCGAAGCACCGCAGGTGCGAGGAGCGAAGCGGAGTGTTTGCCGCCGGCAGAGCTCCGCTCTGTCCGGCGGCTTCGCTGCAAATTGGTAAGGGCGCGGATGAAATCCGCGCCCGCGATTTGCAGCGAAATTCAGAACAGTGATACCTGATCGCTCTCGGGCAGGCTGTCCAGCGCGCCGCAGCTCCGCAGCAGCTCCACGACCTTCGTGGTGACGCTCGGACAGCGGCGCTCCATGTCCTCCACCGATATGAACTCGCCGTTTTTTCGCTCCTCGACTATATCCCGCGCCGCCTGCTCTCCGAGTCCGGGAAGCGCGGTGAACGGAGGCAGCAGTGTCTTCTCCCCGACCTCGAGGAATTTCGTCGCCTCCGAGCGGTACAGGTCTATCTTTGCCATATCGAGCCCGCGCAGATAGAATTCGTAGACGACCTCGAGCGTCGTCAGCAGGTCCTCGTCGCGCGCCGTGATGTTCTTCGCCTCGCGGAGCTCGAGGATCTTGCTCTTCACCCCTTCGAGACCGGAGGTCATGATGTTGGCGTCAAGCACCTTTGCTCGGATGGTGAAGTATGTGCAGTAGAAGTCGAGCGGACGGTGGACCTTGTACCACGCTATCCGGAATGCGCTGAGTACGTACGCCGCGGCGTGTGCCTTCGGGAAGAGGTACTTTATCTTCTTGCAGCTCGCTATGTACCACTCGGGAACGCCGTGCTCGCGCATCTCGGCCTCCCACTCGGGCTTCACGCCCTTTCCCTTTCGTATCGCCTCGCTCATCGAGAAGGCCTGCTTGTTGGCTATTCCCTTACTCATGAGGAATATCGTGATGTCGTCCCGCGCGCCGACGACCTCCTTCAGCGTCGCAAGTCCCTGCTCGATGTAGTCCTTCGCGTTGTCGAGCCAGACGTTCGTGCCGTGGCTCAGGCCGGATATTCGGAGCAGCTCGTCAAACGTCTTGGGGTTCGTGTCCTCGAGCATGCCGCGCACGAAGCTCGTCCCGAATTCGGGGACGGCCACCGTCCCGCGCCCGCCGAGTATCGGGTCGTCCGTATATCCGAGCGCCTCGGTCGAGAGGAATATGCTCATCGTGTCCTTGTCGTCAAGCGGGACGAGGCGCGGGTCCATGCCGGACAGGTCCTGGAGCATCCTGATTATCGTGGGATCGTCGTGGCCGAGCTCATCGAGCTTCAGCAGGTTCTCCTCTATCGAGTGGTAGTCGAAGTGAGTGGTGATGATGCTGCTCTCGCTCTTGTCGGCGGGATGCTGTATCGGCGTGAACTCACAGATATTGTGGCCTCGCGGCACGACGATAAGTCCGCCGGGGTGCTGGCCCGTCGTCTTGCGGACGCCGACTATACCCTGCGCGAGGCGGTTCTCCTCCGCACGGGTGAGAGTCAGCTCATGCTCCTCCGCGTATTTTTTGACGTAGCCTATAGCGTTCTTCTCCGCGAGGGTGCCTATCGTGCCCGCGCGGAAGACCTGTCCCTCGCCGAAAAGCTCTATCGTGTACTGGTGGGCGCGGGACTGGTACTCGCTCGAGAAGTTGAGGTCGATATCCGGCTTCTTGTCCCCCTCGAAGCCGAGGAATGTCGCGAACAGTATGTCAAACCCGTCCTTCTCGTAGTCCGCCCCGCAGACGGGGCACTTCTTGTCCGGGAGGTCCGGACCGGTCGGTGCGGCGTCCGAGAACTCGTGGTGCTTGCACTTGGGACAGCGGTAGTGCGGCGGCAGCGCGTTCACCTCGGTTATGTCCGAGAGGAACGCGACTATCGACGAGCCGACCGAGCCGCGCGAGCCGACGAGGTACCCGTCCTCGAGCGACTTCGCGACGAGCTTCTGCGCTATCATGTATATGACGTCGAAGCCGTGGCCGACTATAGACTTCATCTCGGTCTCGACCCGCTCGCGTATCAGCGGGTGGACATCCTTGCCGTAGAGCCGTTCAAGCTTGCTCTCGACAAGCGAACGCAGGTCCTCCGCCGAGTTCTCTATCTTCGGCTCGAATGTTCCGTGGCGCACCGGCCGCACGAGCTCGCACATGTCGGCTATGCGGTTCGGGTTCGTTATGACGACCTCGCGCGCCTTCTCCTCGCCGAGGTAACTGAACTCCTCGAGCATCTCCTCGGTCGTTCGGAAGAAGAGCGGCGCCTGCTGCTCTCCGTCCGAAAATCCGCTCATCAGTACGCGGCGGTATATCTCGTCCTCCGGCTCCATAAAGTGGACGTCGCAGGTCGCGACGACCGGCTTTCCGAGCTTTTCGCCGAGCTCGACTATTTTGCGGTTGAAATCCCGCAGCTCCTCCACGTCCTTCACGCGCCCCTCGCGCAGGAGGAACATGTTGTTGCCTATCGGCTGTATCTCGAGGTAGTCGTAGTACTCCGCTATCCGCAGGAGCTCGCTCTCGGACGCACCGTCGACCATGGCGCGGAAAAGCTCGCCCGCCTCGCACGCGGAGCCGACGAGCAGTCCCTCGCGGCGGCGGTCAAGCTCGGTGCGCGGCACGAGCGGGTTGCGCTTGTAGTGCTCGAGAAATCCGGCGCTTATGAGGTCGTAGAGGTTCCGAAGGCCGGTCTCGTTTTTCGCGAGAAGTATCATGTGGTTCGAGCGTCCCGAAAGGGCGTTTGAACCGATGTTTTCCGCGAGGTACCCGTTTATACCGGAGATGTCGTTCACTCCGGCGGCGGAGAGCCGCG
Source organism: uncultured Clostridia bacterium (assembly GCA_947630675.1). Taxonomy (GTDB): domain Bacteria; phylum Bacillota; class Clostridia; order Oscillospirales; family JAAYOS01; genus CANRIN01. Next base: position 6,179 of record CANRIN010000055.1, read on the forward strand.
CGAAGAAGTCGAAAAGTATGTACGCCACCGCCGCCGCGTCGTCCGAGGCGCGGTGGTGCCGGAACTCGGGCACCTTCGTCTCGAGCGCGACTGTGTGCAGGTCGAACTTTGTGAGCGTCGGCAGCAGGCCGCGCGCCATGTTACGCGAGTCAAGGAATGTCGGCTCAAACGGTATCCCGAACTCACGGCAGGCGGCGGAAATGAAACCGACGTCGAAGGTGGCGTTGTGCGCCGCGAGCACGCTCCCGCCTGCGAACTCAAGAAATCCGCGTACGGCCGTCTCGATGCTCGGAGCGCCGCGCAGCATGTCGTCGGTGATGCCGGTGAGCTCGACTATCTTCTGGGGCAGCGGGCGCCCCGGCGCGGCAAAGGTGTTGAACCGGTCGACTATCTCGCCCGCGCGGAAGCGCACCGCGCCTATTTCGATTATCCTGTCGCTTGCGGCGGAGAGGCCGGTGGTCTCTATGTCGAACGCGACAAACTCCCCCGAGAGCGGCGCGGACGCGTCTCCGTACACCGAGCGGACCCGCTCGATGTCGTTTACGAAGTAACACTCGGTGCCGTAGAGCACCTTGAGCTCATCGCCCTTCTCACGCCCCTTGTTTATCTTCTCCTGCGCCATCATCGCGTCCGGGAAGGCGTGGACGACGCCGTGGTCGGTTATCGCGACGGCGCGGTGACCCCACTCGGCAGCTCGCCGGACGGCGTCGGCCGCGTCGACCGTCGCGTCCATGGCGCTCATCTTGGTGTGCAGATGCAGCTCGACGCGCTTCTCCGGCGCATTGTCCTGCCGGCCCTCCGGCGGGTCTATCTTCCATATCGTGTCCGGGTCTATGACGGCGCACTTGTCAAACTCATTGTAGACCATCCTACCGCTCACGGCAAGCCACAGCCCGGGGTATATCTTCTTCAGGACCTCCGCCGTGGGAGCGTTCGCGTCGCGGCGGAAGCGCTCATTCTGCCCCTCGCCGTCGTCCTCGCGCGCAGGGCGGAACGCCCGCGAAACGCGCACCGCGCCGGTGTCGTCCGCTATGTCGAACTTCATCACGCAGGAGCCCATCCGGGTCTTCTCTATGTGCTCGGTCCATATGACCTTGCCGCGCACTGTCTGGCGCCCGGAATCGACCGTCATCTCGTTCATCGGGATGTATCCCTCGCCGCCGACGCGCCTGCCGTATATCAGCGGCGACTCGGCGCTTTCAGCGAGGTTCTTCATCTCCTCCGAGGCCTGCTTCACTATTGTCTGTATAGTCTCGGCGCGGCGCTTTTCCGCCTCCTCGGCGGAGCCGTTCTCCTTTGAAGCAAAGCACACCTCGACCTCGCAGCCGAACCTGTCCTTCAGCGCCGCGCGGAGCTCGTCCCCCCACGACCCGAGCATATCCCCGCCGCCGTGTTCGAGGCGGAACGCGACCCTGCCGTCCTTCACCTCAAGCTCGCTTCCGCGCAGCAGGTTCTTCGTGGCGGCGCGTCCCTCGAGAAGCTCCTCCACAGTCCCATGCACAGCCTCCTCCGAGAGCATGTCCGGGCTGTACCGCGCGGATATGTTCACCGCTCCTAGATCGAACATCCCCCGCAGACTCTCGGCTAGGCGCTTCTTCTGCGCCGCCGGGATATACGCCTTCGGGCGCAGTTCGACAGTCATGCTGCGCTCGCTTCTATTTACGGTGACACTCTCCACCTGCGCGTCCCAGAGGCCGGACCCGTCGCAGGCGGGAAACATTTCTTCCAGTAAGTAGCTAGTCATTTCCCCGCTCCAAAAGTTCTATCTCATGCATAAGTGCGTCCACAAGCCGCTCCTGCGGCACCTTTGCTATTATCTCGCCCTTGCGGAAGATAAGCCCCGAGTCCGGGCCGCCCGCTATGCCGACGTCGCACTCGCGCGCCTCGCCCGGTCCGTTGACCGCGCAGCCCATGACCGCGACCTTCAGCGGCGTCCGCACTCCCACAAGGCGGCGTTCGACCTCCTCCGCAAGCGGGATGAGGTCTATGCGGCACCGTCCGCAGGTCGGACACGCGACGACCTCCGCGCAGTCTCTGCGTATTTCCAGCGCGCGGAGAATATCTATACCTGCCTCGACCTCGCGCACCGGGTCCGCCGTGAGCGAAACGCGTATCGTGTCCCCTATCCCGTCCGCGAGGAGCGAGCCTATCGCGGCGGCGCTCTTCATTATGCCGATACGCTCGGTGCCGGAGTGCGTGAGGCCGACGTGAAGCGGATAGTCCCGCAGCTCGGCAAGCCGGCGGTAGGCTTCTATCGTGAGCGCCACCTCCGGCGCCTTCACGGATATCGCTATGTCGTAAAAGCCGACTTCCTCAAGCAGCTCGACGTGGGATATCGCGCTCTCCGCAAGCGCGCCGGCAGTGACGCCGCCGTGCTTTGCAAGGATGTCCCGCCTTATCGACGCGCCGTTCACGCCGACGCGTATCGGTATCCCGCGCTCGCGGCACGCGTCCGCAACGGCGCGGACGCGCTCCGGCGAGCCGATGTTGCCCGGGTTTATCCGTATCTTGTCGACGCCCGCCTTCACCGCTGCCAGCGCGAGGCGGTAGTCGAAGTGTATGTCCGCGACTATCGGCAGCTTAGTGCGCTTCTTCAGCTCGGCTATCGCCTCCGCCGCCGCCATGTCCGGCACGGCGACGCGGACTATGTCGCACCCCGCGGCCTCGAGCCGCGCTATCTGGCGCGACGTCGCCGCGACGTCCGCGGTGTCGGTCGTCGTCATAGACTGGACGCTAATCGGCGCGCCTCCGCCTATCTCAACGCCGCCTACGTTTATCTTCCTTGTTTTTCTGCGTTCCATATCTACCTCACAAGCCGCAATATGTCGTTGAATGCGACGTAAGCCATCAGGCCGAGCAGCAGCACGAGGCCGCCGAAGTGTATCGCGCTCTCGTACTTTGGGTTGAGCGGTTTCCCGCGTATCAGCTTTATGACGCCGCCGACGATGAGGAAGAATATCCTGCCGCCGTCTATCGCGGGTATCGGCAGGAGGTTCATCACGGCGAGGTTCACCGCTATCATCGCTATGAGCGACCACGCACTCGCAAGCGAGGTCTGCGCCGTCTCGACTATCATCCCGCTTATGCCGACCGGCCCCGCCAGGTCGTTTACAGTAGCCTTGCCGCCGAACAGGTCAAAGAGGCTCACCTTGACCATCCGCACAAAGTCCATGGCGTTGAGCCACGCAAGCTTTATCCGCGTAAAGAACGTCGCCTCTTCGCTCCTGAAGACGAGCCCGTACATCTCGCGGTCGACCGTGACGGGGTCTCCGTTTTCGTCCGTCGTCTCGTATGGGTAGACCCTCCGCTCGAGCGGGACGGTCACGTCTATGCGCTCGCCGTTTCTTTCGACGGTGAAGGTATACGGCGCGCCCTTCTCATGCTCAAGGAAGGTCGAGATGTCGGCGTTCGTGAATATCCAGTACCCATTGATACGCTCTATTTCGTCGCCCGGCATCAGCATCTCCTCGCCCTCGTAGGGGAAGCCCTCCATGAAGGAGTCCACCTGAGTGGTGACGAGAATGTCCCCGCGCGAGCTGAGCACAAGGAGTATGAGAAATCCGGTGAGGAAGTTCATGAACGCTCCGGCGGCGAGGATGATGACCTTCTGCCAGAGCGGCTTCACATAGAACGGCTCCTCCCCCTCCATAGGAGGCGGGTACCCGTCCGGCGCGGAGGAGCTGCCGGCATCTCCGCCCTCCGGGAGAGCTTCTGCGCCTTCCTCCGCGTCCTCTGTCTCGCCGTCCTCACCGTCGAGCGCGCAGAAGCCGCCTATCGGAAAGAGACGGAGCGAGTAGAGCGTTCTCTTGCCCCGCTTTTTGAATATCGCGGGGCCCATCCCTATCGCAAACTCGAGCACCCGGACTTTGAACAGTCTCGCCGTGATGAAATGCCCGAATTCGTGGATGAAGATGAGAAATCCGAAAGCCAGTATCGCAAGGATGATATACAGTGCCGTAGTTATAAGATTACCCCCTACCGCCGGCCGCACGGCTGCGGACCTCGGCGTCTATCTCAAGAGCGCGCTCGGGCGAGGCATCCCCGAAGTATCCCTCGGAGAGACGTTCCACCGTCTCGGCTATGCCGGGAAAGCTCAGTTTGCCCGTGAGAAACCTCCCGACGGCTACCTCGTTTGCGGCGTTCAGCGCGGCGCATGCCGCGCCGCCCGCGTCCGCCGCCCGCTCAGCGAGCCCAAGACACTTAAATGTATTCCTGTCCGGCACGGAAAAGCTCAGCGAACCGATTTTTTCGAGCTCGAGCGGCGGGGTTTCGGTGCCGGCGCGCTCGGGACAGGTGAACGCGTACTGTATCGGTATCGACATATCCGGTATGCCAAGCTGCGCCACGACCGCGCCGTCCTCAAATTCCACCGCCGAATGTATTATGCTCTCTCTCTGGACGATTATCTTGATATTCTCCCTTTTCACGTTGAAAAGGTGCATCGCCTCGATAAGCTCGAGGCCCTTGTTCATCAGAGTCGCGCTGTCGACGGTTATTTTCGCGCCCATCGACCAGTTCGGGTGCGCAAGCGCGTCCGCCACGGTGACGTCCTTCAGCTCATCCGCAGTCCTGCCGAAGAACGGGCCGCCGGACGCGGTGAGGATCAGCCTCTTGGGGCGCGGCGCGCCCTGTAGGCATTGAAATATCGCGGAGTGCTCCGAATCTACCGGTATTACCTCCACTCCCCGCTCGCGCGCGGTGCGGAGAACGCCGCTCCCGGCGCAGACAAGCGTCTCCTTGTTCGCAAGCGCGAGGCGCTTCACCGCGCCGAGCGCCGCGAGCGTGGGACGGAGCCCCGCTACGCCGACTATCGCGTTGAGGCAGCAGTCGGCCTCCGTCGCCGCCGCCTCGAGGACGCCCTCCTCGCCGCCCACGACCTTCACCGGCGTGTCGGCAAGGCGCGTGCGGAGGTCTCTTGCAGCATCTTCGTCATAAAGCGCCGCGACGCGCGGGAGAAACTCCCGCGCCTCATTCTCCATCTCCTCCGCACTGCGGAAGGCCGCGAGCGCCCGCACCTCGAGATGCAGCCGCCGTGCCGCCTTCACCGCGTTTTTTCCTATCGAACCCGTGCTGCCGAGCAGCGTAAGTGTTTTCAGCATAGTGAGCCTTCCGTTCCCGTCCGCCGGCGGATATCTCCGTACACGGCAGGGCGCGCCCTTCGGCGCGCCCAAAAATCTCGGCGTCGGGAGTTACATGATTATCGGGAACGCCGTAAGGAGCAGCTCGACCACCGGCGCGGTAAAGAGTACGCTGTCGAACCGGTCGAGTATTCCCCCGTGTCCCGGGATGAGCTTTCCGAAGTCCTTTATCCCGGCCTGACGCTTGACGCTCGAGAGCGCGAGATCGCCTATCTGTCCGCAGAAGGCGCTCGCGACGCCGAGCAGCACAGCCGAGCCGTAGTTGAATCTGAAGTCGGGAATTATCACAAAGTCGAGCAGGAGCGTGTACAGCACGAGTATTACCGGCGCCATGACGAAGCCCGCCACAGAGCCCTCGACCGTCTTCTTCGGGCTTATGTCCGGGGCGAGCTTGTGCCGCCCGAACGCCCTTCCTCCGAGGTACGCAAACACGTCGGAGCCCCACGCGCCGAGCAGCGGGTAGAGAAGCAGCAGCCGTCCGACGAGCTTCGGGTCGTCCGCTATGACGATTATCCGCATTATCGAGCTCAGCAGGTAAGGTATGACTATCCCGCCGAAGAACGCTATGCAGAGCTTATCAAACGTGGAGTCCGGCGCGGCGGCAAGCGTCTCCATAAACAGCAGGAGCGTGTAGACCGCGACGCCGAGTACCACTCCCCAGTCGCCCGTACCGAAGTAGACCCATATCGGCACGAGCATAGCCACAGCCATGGCATAAGCGACTATGCGCTTGTTCACGCGCACAAATCCGGTGGTGTACAGAAGCTCATGCGCGGCGACGGAACTCATCAGCCCTATCACGAGCGGAAGCGCCCACGGCGGGGCGAAGAATATCACTCCAAACAGGACGGCAAGCATAGCCCCGCCGCCCAGCGTTCGCACGAACATACAGTGAAACCTCCCGAATCCGCCGGCGGAGCGAAGTCCGCAGGCAGTCCTTAAAGGAACGGCGGCGGTAAACCGTCAGCCCTTCACGCCGCCGTAGCGGCGGTCGCGGCGGTTGTACTCCTCCACCGCGCGGTCGATCTCCTCCGGGCCGAAGTCCGGCCAGAGGGTATCGGTAAAATACAGTTCGGAATAAGCGCACTGCCAGAGCAGGAAGTTTGAAAGGCGCACCTCCCCGCTCGGACGTATGACGAGGTCCGGGTCGGGAATGCCCGCGGAGTAGAGGCGGTCCGCTATCGAGTCCTCGGTAATATCCCCGGGCGAAATTTCCCCCGCGGCGGCGTCCTCCGCAAGGAGACGCGCCGCACGCGTTATCTCGTCCCGCGAGCCGTAGTTGATGCAGAGGCAGAGCGTTATGCCGTCTATGTGACGGCTCTTCTCGTCTATTTTCGCGAGCAGTCCGCGCACGTCCTCCGGCATTTCCTCGCGCCCGCCGAGTATACGCACCTTCACGCGGTCGCGCTCCATACGCTCATAGGTCTCGTCGAGATATTCGCGCAGAAGGCGCCATATCTCCGCCACCTCCTCCGGCGGACGCCGCCAGTTCTCGGTGGAAAAGGCGTACGCCGTGAGGTACTTCACCCCGATGTCGCGGCAGTAGGTCGCGACCCTGCGGAATGTCTCCGCGCCGATCGCGTGTCCCGCCGTGCGGGGCATGCCTCGCTTACGCGCCCACCTGCCGTTGCCGTCGAGGATAATGGCGATATGCTCCGGCACCGACGCCGGAGCGCCGAGCTTCTTTTTCCTGCCGAAAAACCGCATCAGACGGTGAGCAGCTCCTTTTCCTTCTCGGCGGTTATTTTATCTATCTCCGCCGTCTTCTTGTCGGTGAGATCCTGAAGATCCTTCTCAAGGCGCTTGAGATCGTCCTCGGTTATCTCGCTCTTCTTCTCCTGCTTCTTGTAGTCGTCCATCGCGTCGCGGCGGATGTTGCGGATGGCGACCTTTGCCTCCTCCGCGTACTTGCGGACGAGCTTCGTGAGCTCCTTGCGGCGCTCCTCGGTGAGCTGCGGGAACGCGAGGCGTATCACCTTGCCGTCG
>CANRIN010000056.1 GCA_947630675.1 uncultured Clostridia bacterium
GAGACGGAGTTGCGTAAGAAAGCTCCTCCTCCCGACGCTTCCCGTTTCCGCGAAGCGCCGGGAACAGACGCTCTCCGACGACGCGCGCCGGTTTGCGGAAAATCCTACCTTTTCGCAAACTCCGGGACGGCCGTGGAGGCTTGAAAATCCCCGAAAATTTTTATTGAAAAGGTCTAGCATTTTCAATTTAACAGTGCTATAATTAGTCAAAACGACGTGAACCCCGATTTGCTATAAAGTAGAGGTTTTCGCAAATTATTACAGCCGAAAAATCACCAAACCCGCCCGTCACATGACGGGCGGGTTTTTGCGTCTGCAAAAAGGCCGGAGAGTTTTCCGCAAAAAATAAAGGATGCTGCCGACGGGCGGCAGCATCCTTTGCGGTATATATTATATTGTATAGGGGTCCCGATACTATCAGTCGAAGTAGACGGCCTTGCCGGTGCGGTTCGACTCGTAGATAGCGTCAAGGATGCGGGTGACGGTGTACGCCTGCTCCGCGGTGACGAACAGGTCGTTCTCGCCCTTAAGAGCGCCGACCCAGATCTGCGCCTCGCGGCTCGGCTCCGGGGAGCCAGCGCCGAAGCCCGGGATGAACGGCGGGATCTTCTGGCCGACCTTGGTGATGGCCTGCTGACCGGCGACGACATGGTTGAGCGTGACGCCGTCATAGGTGTCAAGGCCGCCCTTGGTGCCGCACAGAAGGACCATGCCCGGCTGCTGCGCCATGTTGAGCGCCCACGAGCACTTGAGGTAGATGGTCGCGCCGTTCTTCATCTTGATGAAGCCCATAGCGCTGTCCTCGACCTCGTAGGTCTTGTTGTCCCACGGATCGGGCTTGCCGCGATAGTTGGTCTGGCCCTGATGCTCCGGGTCGAGCAGGGTGCCGAGCTTCTCAAACGCGGTGCCGACGACGACGGCCGGCTCGTAGTTGTTCATCATCCAGAGGGTGAGGTCGAGCGCGTGAGTGGCGATGTCGATAAGCGGACCGCCGCCCTGCTTCGACTTGTCGGTGAACACGCCCCAGGTCGGGACGCCGCGGCGACGGATAAGCGAAGCCTCGGCATAGTAGATGTCGCCGAGCCAACCCTCGTCGACGACCTTCTTCGCGACGGCGTTCTCATGGAAGTGACGGTACTGATAGCCTATCGTCAGCATCTTGCCGGTCTTGTCGCGGGTGTCGAGCATACGCTTGGCGTCTTCCTTGGTGGCGGCCATCGGCTTCTCGCACAGGACGTGCTTGCCGGCTTCCATCGCGGCGCAGCTTATCTCGCAGTGGGAGACGTTCGGGGTAAGTACGTGAACAGCGTCGATCGTCGGGTCAGCGAGCAGCTCGCGATAGTCGGTGTAGACCTTCGCGCCGGGATCGCCGTACTCGGCGGCGGCCTTCTGCGCGCGCTCCTCGATAAGGTCGCAGAAAGCGACGAGCTGTGCGCCGTTGACCTTCTCCTGCGCCATGCCGGGCAGGTGCTTCTGATTGGCGATGCCGCCGCAGCCGATAAAGCCGATACGGACAGTGGACTTGCTCATAATTATTCCTCCGTTTCTTACTTTGCTTTCGGAAAATGTCACAAGACATACTCCGAGTAAGCGATTTCAGTTTAGCAATAATATAATAATACATAATTGCGCTTTTGTAAAGGGGGAAAATGCAGATTTTTCTCGCGGCGGGTTTTTTAGGCGGCGGAGGCTACCCGCGCAACTTTCTCTTGCATAATTTATCCTGTTTGTGCTACAATATGTGTAACAGTAAGGTTTTCCCGGCGCGGAGAACGCAGCCGGGCTTCGGATGTGATCCACGCGGCAGTCCGCGTACGATATATCATACAGGCGCGCCGGGGGCGCGGCGCACGGCACCGAGGTGCCGGCATTTTTAGCGCCCCGCCGGACAGCGCGCGGCTCCGGACGAGACCCGTCCGCTTCCGTCCTGCCAAAATATGCGCGCCGATAAAAAGGAGTTTTTATTACTTTATGAGCGAAAACAATCGCATACCCAAGAGGCGCGGCCGTCCGCCCAAGTCGGAAAGCCGCCGCCTCCCCGCGGAGGAGTTCGGCGTCGCCCGCACGGACGAGGCGGAAAGCGCCGCAAAGCCGGCGGCGTCCGCCGTGCGGAACCCCGCCGAGGGCGCGCACGATCCCCAGAACACCCAGCCCGCACCCAAGCGGCGCGGACGTCCCCCGAAGAACCGTGACGCTCAGGCGCAGCAGAAGACGCCGGCGGACGGCGCGGCCGCCGCAAAGCAGACAGCGCCTGTCCCGCAGACGGCGCCCGCCGCGCAGAAGTCCGCAGAGAGCGCGCAAAATTCTCAGAACACCCAGCCCGCGCCCAAGAGGCGCGGCCGTCCCCCGAAGAACCGCACGGCGCCGGCGCAGCAGCCCGCCGAGGCGGCGGATAAGCAGCCGGCCGAACGGAAGACCATCCGTGCCGACGCGTACCACGCCGGCGGCACGCGCAGGTCCGCGCGGACGAAGACCGCCGCGCCCGACCGCGCCGCCCCCGAGCCGACGCCGGTCCCGCAGCCCGCTAAGCCGCGCTCGATAAGCGGCGGCAAGCTGAGGATAATCCCGCTCGGCGGCCTCAACGAGATAGGCAAAAACGTCACCCTTTACGAATACGGGGACGACATCATCGTCGTCGACTGCGGGATGAGCTTCCCCGAGGAGGAGATGCTCGGCGTCGACATCGTCATGCCCGACCTCAGCTATCTCTTCGCAAACAAGCACCGCGTGCGCGGCGTGTTCATCACCCACGGGCACGAGGACCACATCGGCGCGGTGGCGTACATGTGCCGAGAGATGAATCCCCCGATATACGCGACGCCGTTCGCGCGCGGACTTATCGAGGGCAAGCTCGAGGAAGCGTCGCTGCTGCGCGGCGCGAACCTCGTGACTATCCATCCGGGCGAGCGCGTCCGCGCGGGCGTGTTCGAGGTCGAGGCGATAAACGTCAACCACTCCACGCCGGACGCCGTGTCCTACGCCATAACGACGCCGGCCGGCGTCGTCATACAGACCGGCGACTTCAAGATTGATTCCACCCCCATCGCGGGCGACATGATAGACCTCGCGCGCTTCGGGGAGTACGGGCGGCGCGGCGTCCTCGCGCTCCTCTCAGACAGCACGAACGTCGAGCGCCCCGGCTTCACGATGAGCGAGCGCGCCGTCGGCGAGACGCTCGCGGGGCTCTTCCGCGGCTGCCACCAGAGGATAATCATAACGACGTTCGCCTCGAACGTCCACAGGATACAGCAGGTCATAGACGCCGCCGTGGCAAACGGCCGCAAGGTCGCCATCACCGGCCGCTCCATGGAGAAGGTCATGGCGCTCGCGGTCAAGCTCGGCTATGTCGACCCGCCCGCCGGAACGCTCATCGACATCGACTCGATAAAGAGCGTGACCCCGTCGAAGCTCGTCATCGTCACGACCGGCAGCCAGGGCGAGACGCTCTCCGCGCTCAGCCGCATGGCGTTCGGCACGCACAGGCAGGTGTCGGTCGGCGCGGGCGACCGCGTTATAATCTCCGCCTCCTCCATCCCCGGCAACGAGAACTCCATCTCCCGCGTCATAAACGAGCTCATGCGGCGCGGTGCGGACGTCGTGTACCGCCAGCTCGGCGCGCTGCACGTCTCCGGCCACGCCTGCCAGGAGGAGCTGAAGGTCATGCTCGGGCTCGTGAAGCCGACCTACTTCATGCCGGTACACGGCGAGTACAAGATGCTCCGCACCCACGCCGACCTCGCGCGTCAGATGGGCGTCTCCCCGAAGAACATTATTATCGGCGAGAACGGCCGCGTCGTGGAATTCGGCCCGAAGGGCGCGCGCCTCGCCGGCAGCGTTCCCGCGGGACAGGTCCTGCTCGACGGCGCGCTCGGCAACGACATCGGCGACAGCATTCTCCGCGACCGCAAGATACTCTCGGAGGACGGCGTCGTCGTCGCCGCCGTGACGGTGGACACCCGCGCGGGACAGCTTCTCGCCGCGCCGGAGGTGATAGCGCGCGGGTTCGTCGCCCCGGAGGGGCGGAACCTCATGCGTGAGCTCGAGGACATCGTCGCCGCCACCGCCGAGGACAATCTCTACTCCAACGACCTCGGCGGCCTGCGGAGCGCCATACGCAGCAAGGTCTCCGACCACATCTGGCGCACCACGCGGTGCCAGCCGCTCGTGATAACGATAGTATCGGAAGCGTAACACAGCAGCCCACAAATCGGGCGGAATATCCGTAGACACAAGGAGCGAACAGAAATGAAACTCGGTATAGTCGGACTTCCGAACGTCGGCAAGTCCACACTTTTCAACGCCATCACAAACGCCGGCGTGGACGCGGCAAACTACCCGTTCTGCACGATAGAACCGAACAAGGGCGTCGTCGAGGTGCCGGACAGCCGTCTCGACCGCCTCGCCGAGCTCTATCACCCCAAGAAGGTCACCCACGCGACGGTCGAGTTCGTCGACATCGCAGGTCTCGTGCGCGGGGCGAGCAAGGGCGAAGGTCTCGGCAACAAGTTCCTCTCCCACATCCGCGCCACCGACGCGATAGTCCACGTCGTCCGCTGCTTTGACGACCCGGACATCACCCACGTCGAGGGCTCGATAGACCCGCTGCGCGACATCATGACCATCGACCTCGAGCTCGGCCTTTCCGACCTCGAGGCGGTCGACCGCGCCATAGAGCGCACCGCAAAGGCTGCAAAGGCCAACCCGAAGAAGCTCGAGCCGGAGCTTACATGGCTGCGCGGCCTCCGCGAGCACCTCAACGACGGAAAGCCCGCCCGCTCCTTTGCCGAGCCGAAGCCGGAGGACTCCGAGACCCTGCGTGACCTGAGCCTTCTCACCGCAATGCCGGTGATATACGTCGCGAACATGGACGAGGAGGGCTTCGTTTCGCGTGAAACGAACGACTACTACCTTGCGGTCAAGCGGCACGCCGATGAGGAGGGCTCCGGCGTGATACCGATATGCGCCGCCATGGAGCAGGAGATCGCCGCCCTCGACGACCCGGAGGAGCGCCGCGAGTTCCTTGAGACGCTGGGCCTCGAGGAGAGCGGCCTTGACCGCCTTATACGCGCGGGGTACAGCCTCCTCGGGCTCATCAGCTTCCTCACGGCGGGCGAGCCGGAGGTCCGTGCGTGGACGATCACTAAGGGCACCACCGCCCCGCAGGCGGCGGGAAAGATACACTCCGACATCGAGCGCGGCTTCATCCGCGCCGAGACGATAGACTACGAGAAGCTCCTCGAGTGCGGCAGCCTCGCGGCGGCGCGCGAAAAGGGTCTCGTGCGGAGCGAGGGCCGCGACTACGTCATGCAGGACGGAGACGTTGTGCTGTTCCGCTTCAACGTCTAGTACATACCGCACTTTTATTGTATATCCCTGCGGCCCGTGTGCCACGCGCACGGGCCGCAGGCTTTAAGGAGCAGATAATGGACAAGTCCAAGCGTATAGACTTAATTGACGCGGCGCGCGGCCTCTCCATATTACTTATGGTAATACATCACGCCCTGTATGACTCGGTGTATTTTCTCGGCGCGCCGAGCTGGCTCTTCTCGAATCCCGTCTTTACCCCGCTCAGCCGGTTCTTTGAGGTCGTGTTCATACTTCTGAGCGGCGCGAGCTGCCGCTTCTCCCACTCGAACATCCGGCGCGGACTTATCTTCCTCGCAGGCGCGGCAGCAGTGAGCGTCGTCACCTACTTTGTCGGGAACCCCGTGCGCTTCGGGATACTGCACCTCCTGGGTCTCGCGGCGGTGAGCTTCGGCCTCTGGCAGAAGCTGAGGGCGCGGATGCACACGCCGCAGGTCTCGCGCAGGACGGCGGACATACTGCGCGCGGCGCTCATAATATGCTGCGCTGCGGCATTCGCGCTGCTCTGGGACCCGATATACCATCACACCTACGACTTCAGGTGGTTCGGATGGCTCGGATTTACCTATGAGGGCTACTTCTCGAGCGACTGGTTCCCCGTCCTGCCGTGGATATTCGTCTACATCGCGGGGAACGCCGTCGGACTGTGGATAGTCGAGCGGCGCTTCCCGGAGAAGTTCTACTCGACAAAGGTGCCGTTCCTCGCGGCGACGGGACGGCACACGCTCTGGATATACCTGCTGCACCAGCCGGTGCTGTACGGAATAACAATGGTAATCGCGCAAATATGCAAGTGAGCACGCTTTGCGTGCTCACTTGCATATTTCCCGCGAGAGTTCTCGGTGCGAAATGTGCTCGCTTCGCTGCGCAATTCCCAAACGGCGCTCCGCGCCGTTTGGCGGTTGTACCTCGCGCGGGCTTCGCCTGCTCCCTCGAAAGTCTGCCGTATTTTCCCCTTTGTTTTCCAATATTATCTCCCCATAGTGAAAACCGCCTAACTTTCTGAGATTCCCGCCGTTTTTTTGTACATAAAAATTGTTCCCTCCCTCTTGCTTTTTCGGGTTGCTGTGGTAAAATAAGCGAAGTCGTAAACGCTTTCACCCTTTTGTAGTGCCTTTGAGGAGGGATTCTTCTGTTAATCAAATGGGCATACGGCTGGATGGGCAAAAACAAGTGGCGGCTCATCCTTTCGATCTTTTTCAACATTGCGGGCGTCATAGCGATGACGGCGGAGCCTTACGTCATCAAGGACATCGTCAACGATGTGCTCGTGCCTCTCGAGTTTGAAAAGCTCATCCCGATGCTCGCTCTCGGGTTCGGGGTCGGCTTTATCTTCATTGCCTGCCGTTACTTCCAGGCAATACTCGGCGAGCAGGCGGCTCAGGCGGCGGTGTACAACGTCCGCAGCGCGCTCTTCGAGCGGCTGCTCAAGCAGTCGCCCGGGTTCTACGCCACGAACCGTTCCGGCGACATCATCAACAAGTGCACCGGTGACGTCGACTGGATAAACCACTTCATCTGCTACGTCACTCCGAAGTGGGTCGAGATGGTGCTGATGCTTATCGCGGCGCTCGTCGTCTTCTTCTCGATCAACTGGCTGTACACTCTCATCCTCTTTGCGGTGACGCCGTTCAGCGCGCTCGTCGCAATGAAGCTTGCACGCTCGGTCCGTCCCGCTTTTGCGGACGCCCGTGAGCAGCTTTCCAAGCTCAACACCGTCGTTCAGGAGAACATCTCCGGCAACCGCGTGGTCAAGGCGTTCGTGCGCGAGGACTACGAGATGGACAAGTTCCAGAAGGAGAACCAGGAGTACAAGCGCCTCAACATCCGGGCAAACATGATCTGGCTGAAGTACGGCCCGGTCATCGACTCGATAGCGTCGATAATGACCGTGCTGAACCTCACCGTCGGCGGAACGATGGTCGCGCTCGGCCTGATAGACATGGGCGAGCTGTCGCTCTTCCTCAACCTCGCATGGGCGCTCAATGAGCCGATGGTCCTCGTCGGAACGCTCGTCAACGACACCCAGCGCTTCCTCGCCTCCTGCGAGAAGGTCATGGGCCTCTACTATATGAAGCCGGACATCGAGAATCCGCAGACCGACCGTTCGCCCAAGACCGCCCGCGGCGAGGTCGAGTTCCGCGGCGTCTCGCTCAGCTACGGCTCGCTCAAGGTCCTCGACAACGTCGACCTGCATATAAACGCAGGCGAGACCGTCGGCATAATGGGTCCGACCGGCTCGGGCAAGACGAGCCTCGTCAACCTCATCCCGCGCTTTGTGGACGTCACCGAGGGCGAGGTCCTGCTCGACGGCGTGAACGTCAAGGACTACAACCTCCAGGAGCTCCGGCGGCGTGTCGGCCTCACGATGCAGGACGTGTTCCTCTTCTCGGACACCGTCGAGTCGAACATCGTCTACGGTGTGCCGGACCTCGACATGGACAAGGTCATCAAGGCGGCCAAGGTCGCCGACGCGGACGGCTTCATCCGCGAGATGCCGGACGGCTACGACACGATAGTCGGCGAGCGCGGCACCGGCCTCTCCGGCGGCCAGAAGCAGCGCATAAGCCTCGCCCGCGCCATCGCAAAGGACGCGCCTGTGCTTATCCTCGACGACACCACCTCCGCGGTCGACATGGAGACCGAGCAGGCGATACAGAAGGAGCTCGCCTCGCTCGAGCGTAAGGCGACGACCTTCATCATCGCGCAGCGCGTGAGCTCGGTCATGCACGCGGACAAGATAATCATCCTCGACAACGGCAGGATAGTAGAGCAGGGCACCCACAGCGAGCTGATGCGGAACAAGGGGTACTACTACAACACCTGCATCCTCCAGCACGGCGTTATGGAAGAGGAGGTGAGCGCGTAATGGCCCGCAATAAGTTCAATATCGACGAGGAGCTTGAAGCGCCTTTTAACTGGCAACAGTTCAAGCGCTCGTTCGTGTACATCAAGCGGTACAAAAAGCAGGTCGCGCTCGCGTTCCTCGCAAGCGGTATAGCGATACTGCTCGGACTTCTCAGCCCGAAGATACAGCAGTGGGTCATAGACGACTTCATTCCGAATAAGCAGATAGCGCTCATCGTCAGCTTCGGTGTCGGATACCTGCTTTTGCAGATAGTCATAATCATCTTCAACCGGATACGCTCCAAAATCTCGATAAACGTGGGTCAGTCGATGATAACCGACATCCGCACCGACGTCTACGAGCACCTGCAGAAGCTCGGCTTCGACTACTACGACAGCCGCCCGCACGGAAAGATCCTCACCCGAGTGATAAACTACGTCAACTCGGTGGCGGACTTCCTCACCAACGGTCTTATCAACGCGATACTCGAGTTCATGAACATGTTCTTCATACTGTTCTTCATGCTCGCGACCTCGCCGAAGATGACCCTCGTAGTGCTCGCGGGACTTCCGCTCTTCCTTATCTACATAGTCATCACCAAGCCGAAGCAGCGCCGCTTCCGCCAGGTCCGCGCGAACAAGCAGTCGAATACGACCGCCTACCTCGCCGAGAACATCAACGGCGCGCGCGTCACTCAGGCGTTCGCGCGCGAGGAGATGAACGACGGCATCTACAACGGCCTTCTCGGCGAGACCCGCCACTACTACCTGCGCGCCGTCTACCTCGGCCATGGCATGTGGCCGATGAGCGCGATAATCATGCGTCTCGTTCAGAACGCTCTGTATATCTGCGGCGCGTTCCTCTTCATCGACGACTTCATCGTGGGCGGCACCTTCCAGTTCGGAATGCTCACCGCAATGGTGCAGTACTCCAACCGCTTCTGGGGACCGATACAGCGCCTCGGCAACCTCTACAACCAGCTCCTCGACACGATGGCCTACCTCGAGCGTATCTTCCAGCTCCTCGACGAGCCCATCTCGGTCGACGACGAGCCGGGCGCGGAGGAGATACCTCCCATCGAGGGCGGCGTGAAGTTCGACAAGGTGCTCTTCGAGTACGAGAAGGGCGTGCCGGTGCTCAAGCACGTCAGCTTCGACGTTGCTCCGGGTGAGTCCATCGCCCTCGTCGGTCCGACCGGCGCGGGCAAGAGCACGATAATCAACCTGCTGTCGCGGTTCTACAACGTAACAGAGGGCGCCGTCACGATAGACGGGCACGACCTCCAGCACGTCACGCTGAAGAGCCTCCGCCGTCAGATGGGCGTCATGCTCCAGGACAGCTTCATCTTCTCGGGCACTATAATGGACAACATCCGCTACGGCCGTCTCGACGCCACCGACGAGGAGTGCATCGCCGCGGCGAAGGCCGTCCACGCGGACGAGTTCATCCGCCAGATGGAGAACGGCTACTACACCGAGACACGCGAGCGCGGCGACGGGCTCTCCGCCGGCCAGAAGCAGCTCATAAACTTCGCGCGCACCCTGCTGAGCGACCCGCGCATACTCATCCTCGACGAGGCAACAAGCTCAATAGACACCAACACCGAGCAGCTTGTCCAGGAGGGCATCGCGGCGCTGCTGAAGGGACGCACCAGCTTTATAGTGGCTCACCGCCTCTCGACGATAAAGAACTGCGACCGGATAATGTACATCGAGGCGGGTGAGATAGCCGAGCAGGGCTCGCACGCGGAACTCATGGCGTCGAAGGGTCTCTACTACAAGCTCTACATGTCCCAGCTCGAGCAGCTGCGCGGCATAAGCGAGGCACAGGCCGCCTCGTGACCCCCGATTTTTCCGGGATTTTATCTAAGAGGGACGGACGCGGCGCGTCCGTCCCTCTTTTTGCTGCCCCCGCCGGCATTTTACGTCTTGACCCGGCTTAGAAAATACTCTATAATATTTTTGTATATAACCGTTTCGCAAAGCGAAGCGTCACGATACTGCCGCCCTGCGCGGCCCGATACTTTTATCGTTCTTATGAACGGAGGATATAGATATAATGACTGAGATCGTTGGAATACGCTTCCGCGGCATGGGCAAGACCTACTTTTTTGACCCGTGCGGCGAGAAGTTTCGTGAAGGCGACCGGGTAGTCGTCGAGACCGCGTCCGGCACCGAGCTCGGCGAGGTCGCCGCCGCGAACCAGTTCGTCGACGACGAAAAGATAGTCCCCCCCTTCCGTAAGGTCCTCCGCCCCGCGGGCGAGGACGACCTCGCGGAGGCGGAGGTGCGCCGCGAGGAGGAACAGGCAGCAAAGCTGTACTGTCAGGAGCGTGCGGATGCGCGCGGGCTCGACATGCGCGTCATAAGCGCGGAGAGATCGCTTGACGGGACGAAGATGGTGTTCAGCTTCGTCAGCGAGAACCGCGTCGACTTCCGCGAGCTCGTACGCGACCTCGTCAGCCAGTACCACACAAGGATAGAGCTGCGCCAGGTCGGCGTCCGCGACAAGGCGAAGATGCTCGGCGGCATCGGCGTCTGCGGCCGGCCGTTCTGCTGCTCGCAGTTCCTCAAGGACTTCCACCCCGTCTCGATAAAGATGGCCAAGGATCAGAGCCTCTCCCTCAGCCCTACTAAGATAAGCGGCTCCTGCGGCAGGCTCATGTGCTGCCTCAAGTACGAGCAGGAGGCGTACAGCGAGCTTCTGAAGACCACGCCGAAGCTCGGCAGTCTCGTCCGCACGGTGGACGGGGACGGCACCATAACCGCGATAAGCCTTCTCCGCCGTCAGGTGAGGGTCCTGCTCGAAAAGGACACCGAATTTTCGGCGAAGTATTACCCTATAGACGATATTGAGATACTGCGCTCCGGCAAGGCTCACTCGAAGCCCGCCGTCCGCGAGGAGGACGACGTATACTCCGACGCGGAGGCCGCGCCCGCTCCCCGGCGCACGTCCCGTCCCGAGCGGACGGAGCGTTCCGACCGCGGCAGCCGCACCGAGCAGCGCGCTTCTGCCGCCAGTTCGGCGGAAGCCGAAGAGCCGGATGCGGAGAACGAGGATGCCGGCGACGACATCCCCATGCCCACCGATATGGAGGCTCCCGCAGAGCGCCGCCGCCCGCACCGCAGAGGCGGACGCGGAGGACGCGGTCATCGCAGCGGCGGCAGCAGGCCGCAGCCGTCCGGCGGCGCGCCGGAGGCGTAAGTTTTCGGCAAACCGCACCTGCTTTGCCGTCAACCGCCAAATGATGTTATAAGTGGAAAAAGTCCGGACGGACTTTTTCCACTGTCTTTTGAGGAGGCACGTTCCCTTATGCATCCTGTCTACGATTCACGTTCTCCGCTCTGCCGCGCCCCGGTGGGCGCGGTCCCGAGCGGCGCCGCCGTGCGCTTTCGGGCCTATCCCGAGAGCTACCGCTTCCCCGTGCGCGGGTACATCGTTATCTGGGAGGACGGCGGCGACCCCCGCACCGTGCGGATGACGCACCACGGCCGCTTTGAGGACCGGGAGGTCTTCGAGGTCGACATCCCGACCGGGGACTACGCCGGGATCGTCTTTTACTACTTCCGCTTTGAAAACGAGGGCGGCTCCTTCTGCTACGGTGCGCGGCAAGGCCGCACCGGCGGCGAGGCGGAGTTTGCCGCTTCTTCCGCACCGAATCCCTTCCAGCTCACGGTTTACTCCCCTACCGCGGCGGCCGCCGCGCCGGAGTGGTTCGGCGACGGAGTTACATACCAGATATTCCCCGACCGTTTCGCCCGCTCGGGCGCTCCCCTCTCACAGGACGACGTTCTCACGGACGGCACCTCCATGCGCTCGCGGCAGCGCATTGCCCGTGCGTGGGACGAGGACCCCGACCCCTCGCCCGAGATGTTCGACGGGAGGATGCAGGTCACTAATCGAGACTTTTTCGGCGGAAATCTGACCGGAATAATCGAAAAGCTCGACTATCTTGCCTCTCTCGGCGTAACTACGATATACATGAACCCTATCTTCGAGGCGTTCTCGAACCATCGCTACGACACGGCGGACTATGAGCACGTCGACCCCCTCCTCGGTGCGGAGGAGGATCTGGAGACGCTCTGCCGCGAGGCGCACGCGCGCGGGATGCGCGTCCTGCTCGACGGAGTCTTCAACCACACCGGCTCGGACAGCCGCTACTTCAACCGCCTCGGGCGGTACGGGGACGGCGGCGCGTTCCAGTCCAAGGAGTCGCTTTACTACAAGTGGTACCACTTCACCAAGTGGCCGCGCGCCTATGACAGCTGGTGGGGCATGGATAACCTCCCCTCGGTGGACGAGAACGACCCCGGCTACCGCGAGTACATCGCGGGTAAGAACGGCATAATCCGCCGCTGGCTGCGCGCCGGAGCGGACGGCTGGCGGCTCGACGTCGCGGACGAGCTGCCCGACTCCTTTATAGCCGAGATAAAGCGCGCGGCGCTGGCCGAGAAGCCGGACTCCTTCGTACTCGGCGAGGTCTGGGAGGACGCGTCGAGCAAGATAAGCTACTCGGTCCGACGCAAGTACATCCTCGGCGTGGACGGCTCCCCCGCGCTCGACGCGGTGATGGGCTACGTCTTCCGCACAGCCGCTCTCCGCTACCTCAGGGGCGGCAGCGCCGCGGACTTTCGCGACGAGATGGAGGACCTGCGGGAGAACTATCCCCCTTACGCCACCCACAACTCCATGAACATACTCGGCACGCACGACACTCCGCGCATTCTCACCCTGCTCGGCACTCCGGACGCGGCGTGGGAAGGCCCCAAGGAGACCCGCGCGGCGCTTGTCTGCGCCCCGGACGACCGTCCCCGCGCCGTCAAGCTGCTCAAGGTCGCGGCGGCGCTCCAGTTCTGCTACCCCGGAAGCCCCACCGTCTACTACGGGGACGAAGCGGGCCTCGAGGGCGCGGAGGATCCGTACTCCCGCCGCACCTTCCCGTG
>CANRIN010000057.1 GCA_947630675.1 uncultured Clostridia bacterium
AGCGGGCTAAGGTCTCGCTCTTGGGCAGGAACGGGACGCGCGGCCGGCTCGAGATAGTCATAACTCAGGGCAAGAACCGCCAGATACGAAGGATGTGCGCCGCCGCCGGGATGGACGTCCTGCGGCTGCGGCGCGTGAAGATAGGCGAGCTGACGCTTGGGGGATTGGGCCCCGGCGAGTGGAGAAAGCTCGACAAAAAGGAGATACGTTACCTGAAAAATCTCGCAAAGAGCGAGCGGTGAGATACCGGCGGTTTTCCGCGTAACAATATAAACAACAAACAAACGGGGGGATCACGTCTATGACAAGCGACCTCATGTCGCGCATAGAGGCCGGACGGGACAGGTTCTCGAAGGGTCAGCGCAGGATAGCCGACTACATAGAGACGCACTACGACAAAGCGGCCTATATGACCGCAAGCAAGCTCGGAAGCGTCACCGGTGTGAGCGAGTCCACGGTCGTTCGCTTTGCTACCGAGCTCGGGTACAGCGGTTACCCTCACATGCAGCGCGACCTGCGCGACATCGTTCAGGGAAGGCTCACGAGCCTGCAGCGCCTCGAACTGACCTGGGACAGGCTGGAGGGGCAGAGCGTGCTCGAGGCGGTGATGGAAAGCGACATAAACAAGATCCGCGCGACGCTTGCGGCGGTCGGAGAGGAATCCTTTGAAACTGCGGTAAAGATGATACTTTCCGCAAAGAGGATATACATACTCGGCCTGCGCACCGCCGCGTTCCTTGCGGATTTCCTCGGTTACTACATGCACCTCATGTTCGAGAACGTGACAGTGCTTGAGGACGGCTCGAAGAGCGGCGACATATTCGAGAAGCTGTTCCGCGTGGGTGAAGGAGACGTTGTGATAGGCGTCACCTTCCCGCGCTACTCGAAGCGGACGCTTCGAGGCATGCGATTTGCGCGGGACAGAGGCGCGGGCATCGTCTCGATAACCGACGGACCGGCAAGCCCGATCGCTAAGCTCTCGCCGTGCCCTCTCTACGCGCCGTGCGAGATGGCGTCCTTTGTGGATTCGCTCGTGGCGCCGCTGAGCCTTGTTAATTCTCTCGTCGTGGCGCTCGCTCAGCACAGGAGAGACGAGATCTCCGACACCTTCTCGGTGCTCGAGAATATATGGGATGAGTATGAGACCTACGAGAAATCGATGACCGGAGAGGATGAGGATGAAAACTGAGCTTGCCGTTGTGGGCGGCGGCGCTGCGGGGATGTTCGCCGCCGTATCGGCGGCGGAGCGCGGCGCCGGGACCGTGCTTATAGAGCGGAACGACAGGCTCGGCAGAAAGCTCGGGATCACCGGAAAGGGACGCTGCAACCTCACAAACAACTGCGGCGCGGACGAGGTGATAAGGAACACGCCGGGCAACGGACGGTTCCTGTTCAGCGCGCTTGCCGCGTTCCCGCCGTCTGCCGCGATGGAGTGGTTCGAGGCTCACGGGGTCCCTCTCAAGACCGAGCGCGGCGCGCGTGTCTTTCCGGAAAGCGACCGCGCGGCGGACGTCGTGAACTGCCTTTGCCACGAGCTTGACCGCCTGGGCGTAAAGGTGATACATTCACGGGCGAAGCGGCTCGTCCTTGAAGACGGCAGAGTGACCGGCGTCGAGTGCGAGAACGGCACGGTAAGCTGTAAAGCTGTAATACTTGCTACAGGAGGGATGTCATATCCGGCCACAGGCTCCACCGGGGACGGGTACAGGCTTGCAAAGAGCGCGGGGCACAGTGTCGGCGCGCTGTTGCCGTCGATAGTCCCGCTCGAGGTGAGAACGCCGGACTGCTCCGCGATGGCGGGTCTCGGACTGAAGAACATAAAGGTGAAAGCCTTTACGGGAAGCGGAAGACAGGTCTACGAGGACTTCGGGGAAATGCTCTTCACTCACTTCGGGATAAGCGGCCCGGTGGTGCTGTCCATGTCGGCGCACCTCAGGAACTTCGCCGAGAATAACTATTATGTCCTCATTGATATGAAGCCCGCGCTGGATATGGAGAAGCTCGACCGCCGGATACTCCGCGACTTCGCGGAACACCCGAACAGGACGCTTGAAAACATCCTCGGCGCGCTGCTGCCTAGAGCCGTGATACCGATGATTCTGCGCCAGGCGGGCCTTGACCCTGCGCTCCGCGTGAACGAGGTGACGCGCGCACAGCGCTCCGCACTCGCGGAGGCGGTGAAGGGCTTCCGGCTCGAGATAAGCGGCGCGCGCCCGATAGAAGAGGCGGTCGTCACCTCCGGCGGCGTCTCCGTAAAGGAGATAGACCCGCGAACCATGCGCTCAAAGCTCACGGAGGGGCTGTACTTTGCAGGAGAAATAATAGACGTGGACGCCTACACAGGCGGCTTCAACCTTCAGATAGCATGGGCGACGGGGCGCGCTGCCGGAACCGCCGCGGCGGAGGAGATAGCCGCGTCGTGAGGCTTGGTGCTTTACAATGCCGATTTGTTTTGATATGTGACAAGTTATTCCATTTACACGGAGGCTGAAATGAAACGCTTTGCGATAGCGATAGACGGGCCGAACGGCGCGGGAAAGAGCACCGTTGCGCGTGAGGCCGCGCGGCAGCTCGGATGCCTGTATATCGACACCGGCGCAATCTACCGCGCCGTCGGACTCTACGTCAGAAGAAAGAACGTCCCTCCGGACGACCGCGCCGCGGTCGCGGCGCTCCTTCCCGAAATAGAGCTCTCGCTTCGGCACGGGCCGGACGGGCAGCATGTCTTCCTTTCGGGTGAGGACGTAAGCGAGGCGATACGCACGCCGGAAGCTTCCATATACGCGGCGACCGTCTCCAAACTGCCGGAGGTCCGCGCGTCGCTGCTCGACTTGCAGAGGAGGTTTGCGCGTGAGGGAAGCGTCGTCATGGACGGACGGGATATCGGCACGGTCGTGCTGCCGGACGCCGAGGTGAAGATATTCCTCACCGCTTCGGTAGACGAGCGGGCGCGCCGGAGATATGACGAGCTCCGCGCGAAGGGTCAGGATGTGAGCTTCGAGGAAGTGAAGCGCGACCTCGAGTGGCGGGACAGGACGGATTCGACCCGCGATATAGCGCCGCTCCGCGCGGCGGAAGACGCGGTGACGGTCGACACGACCGGACTGGATATAGACGAAAGCGTCGAGAGGGTCATGCAGGTCGCAAAGGAGCGGGGATATGGTAAAGCATAAAGGGCTGTACAAGTTCTACTATTTTCTTCTCTGGGTGTGGTTCGGCATCTTCTACCGTATACACACGAAGGGGCGCGAGAACGTCACGGACGGGCCCTGCATCATCTGCGGCAACCATACCTCCATGGCGGATCCGCTTATGGTGGCGGTGAAGATGAAGAATAAAACGGGCTACCACTACACCAAGTTCATGGCCAAGGCCGAGCTCGGGAAGGTCGGCATACTCCGCAAAATAGCGGGACACCTGATAGTATTCATCCAGCGTGGAAAGAGCGACATCGGCGCGATAAAGGAGACTATAGCGCACCTCAAGGCGGGCGGCAACATCATCATCTTCCCGGAGGGACGTCGGGTGGACGCGGGCGAGGACTCCGAGGCGAAAACCGGCGTCGTCATGATGGCGCTCCACTCCGGCGCGAAGCTGCTGCCGGTCTACATCTCCGAGAAGCGGAAGCCCCCGGTCATATTCGGCAGGGTGGACATCGTATTCGGCGAGCCGTACAGCATAGAGCGCGACCGCAGCATACCGACCTCCGAGGCGTACCGCCTCGCGGTGAACGACCTTATGGCGCGGATACACGCGCTCGGCGAGCAGGTGAAGAAGTGAAGGTAGAAGTCGCAAAGAGCGCGGGATTCTGCTTTGGCGTGGACCGCGCGGTGAAGCTCGCGGAGGAGACCGCGAAGCGCGGCCCTGCGGCGACGCTCGGACCGATAGTCCACAATGCCGAGGTCGTCGCGGAGCTCGAACGGGACGGCGCGCGGGTAATAGGCGGGTTCGACGAGCTGAGGGAGGACGAGACCCTGATAATCTGCTCGCACGGCGCGCCGAAGTCGGTGTATGAGCGGATAGAGCGGGAGCACATCCCTACGGTGGACGCGACCTGTCCCTACGTCCGCCGGATACACGCGATAGCTGCCGAAGCGAGCGCCGAAGGGCGCATCCTCGTGGTCATCGGCGACCCGGAGCACACCGAAGTGAAGGGCATAACGAGCCGTGCGGAGAGGTATGCTGTTTTTTCCGACGAAACCGAGCTTGAAAAATGGTTACTTAATTTAGCGGAAAATGACAGGAATTGCATAACATTTGTTGCACAAACTACACTCAACGCAGACTTTTATAAAAAATGTCTGAAAATTTCAAAAAAACTGTGTACAAATCCTAAAATTTTTGATACAATATGTAAAGCCACGAATAGTCGGCAGCCGGAAGCGGTCGAGCTTGCGGGCAGGTGCGACTGCATGATAGTCGTAGGCGACAGGCGCAGCGCGAACACCCGCCGTCTCTACGAACTCTGCCTCGAAAGGTGCCCGGAGACTCACTGGGTCGAAAGGGCGGATGAGCTCGAGCTTCACGGCGGCTATAAAAGCGTGGGCATCACTGCCGGCGCGTCCACGCCGAAGTGGATAATAGAGGAGGTCAACAGGAAAATGGATGAAATGAAAAATAACGTGACTGAACCCGAGCAGGAAGTCAAGGAAACGGTTGCAGAGGGGGTGTCGGAGCCTGCGGAAACCACCGGCGAGCCCGGCTTTGAGGAGATGCTCGAACAGTCGTTTAAAACGCTCACAAGCGGCGAGAAGATGACCGGCACCGTAATGAGCATTACACCTACCGAAATTCAGGTCGACCTCGGCACCAAGCACGCGGGCTACATACCGCTCAGCGAGCTCAGCGACGATCCTAACGCCAAGCCGGAGGATATCGTGAAGGTTGGCGATGAGATAGAGGTATTCGTTGTCCGTGTCAACGACGGCGAGGGTACCGCGATGCTCTCCAAAAAGCGCCTTGACAGCATCAAGGGCTGGGAGGACGTGGAGAACGCCTGCGAGAGCGGCGACACCATGGAAGGCATCGTTACCGAGGAGAACAAGGGCGGCATAGTCGTCATGGTCAAGGGCGTGCGCGTGTTCGTGCCCGCTTCGCAGACCGGAGTACCGCGCGGCGGCGAGCTGTCGCAGCTTGTCGGTCAGCGCACCAAGCTCAAGATAACCGAGGTCAACCGTGCCCGCCGCCGTGTTGTCGGTTCCATCCGCCGCGTTGAGGCGGCGCTCCGCCGCGAGCGCGCCGAGGCCATCTGGAACGAGATAGACGTCGGCAAGGAGTACGACGGCACCGTCAAGAGCCTCACGAGCTACGGCGCATTCGTGGACATCGGCGGAGTGGACGGCATGGTCCATGTCTCCGAAATATCCTGGAAGCGCATCCGTCAGCCCTCCGACGTGCTCAAGGTCGGCGATCAGGTTCATGTCCATGTGATAGGTCTTGACCGTGAGAAGCACAAGATATCCCTCGGCATCCGCCGTCCGGAGGACAATCCGTGGACGAAGTTCATGACAGGCTTCAAGGTCGGAGACGTTGCGCAGGTCAAGGTCGTCAAGATAATGACCTTTGGCGTGTTTGCTGAGATAGTCCCCGGCGTTGACGGTCTCATTCACATTTCCCAGATAGCGAACCGCCGCATAGACAAGCCGGAGGATGTCCTCAGCGAGGGTCAGGTCGTTGACGCCAAGATCACCAACGTCGACGAGGAGAACCATAAGGTCTGGCTGAGCATCCGCGCGCTGAGCGAGCCGGCAAAGGCCGAGGAGCCCGCAGAGAAGACCGAGCCTGAGGAGGAAGAGGGCGGATACGTCACCGACACCGTTGTCGCCTCCAGCGAGGACGGGAAGCTCGAGATATCCGAGGAAATAGCCCACGAGGTCGAGGGCGAGCAGGAGTAAGCCCTGAAAACTCGATAATAATGTACAAAAGCCCGGGAGTCCGCTCCCGGGCTTTTTTCCTATTCCCATAAAGTTTTTTCCCGGGACCGACCGTCTTTCCCGCGACACTTGACAGCGCTTCGGAAGTATGCTATTTTTATAGCACAAAAGTTGCTAGGTGCAACTAATCGGGAGTTGGACAAATGCTGAAAAGATTCATGAAGAAGTACGGGTGGCTGTATCTGCCCGGAATAATCTTCGTCGCGCTGAATTCGCGGGTGGCGACGCTCGCGCCTGCGGCGCTCGGAGACGCCATCGGCCTTCTTGAGGAGGGCGCGCCGAGAGACGCGGTCTACCGCGCGGCGCTCGTCATCATAGCTGTGGCGGTGGGCGTGTTCGCGACGAGGTTCGTGTGGCGCATGTTCATCATACTCAACGCGCGGAGAATGGAGACCTTCATGCGCGAGGAGCTCTTTACGAAGCTGCAGAACCTCTCCCCGAGCTTCTTTGCAAAGAGACGCTCGGGCGACCTCCTTGCATACGCCATAAACGACGTAAACGCGGTGCGCATGACCTTCGGCCCGGCTCTTGCGCAGGGACTCAACGGAATACTCTCCGGCGCGCTTTCAATATACGCCATGATCGTTGAGACGGATCTTCGCATGAGCCTGCTCGCTCTCGCTCCGGTGCCGATAGCCGTCGCGTCGATACTGATAGTCGGCAAGGCGGTCCGCAGCCGCAGCCGCAAGGTGCAGGAGATGTTCGCGGGGGTGAGCGGCTTTGTAAACGAGTCGATAATGGGCCTCCGCGTGGTCAAGGCATTTGCGCGCGAGGATGAGTGGCAGAAGGAGTTCGACCGCGCAAGCGACGACCTCCGCGCCGCGAACGTGTCGCTTGTCGATGCGAGCTCGCTCCTTCAGCCGATAACGACGCTGATGTTCGGCCTCTCCTACGCGATAGCGCTCGTCGTGGGCGGACACATGGTCCTCGATGGGACGCTGTCGCTTGCGAGCCTCGTGACATTCCTCGGCTACCTGCTTCTCATACAGCAGCCGGTAGTGGCGCTCGGACGCATCGTCAACATGGTCCAGAGGGGACTCGCGAGCTACCGCCGCCTTGACGAGATACTGAAGGAGCCGGGGATCCCTGCCTTTGAGCAGACCGATTACGGCCGCGAAATAAACGGAGAGATAGAGGCGAGGGACCTCACCTTTACATACCCCGGGACGGAGGAGCCAGTGCTTCGCGGCGTGAGCTTTAAGCTGAAGGCCGGGGGTACGCTCGGTATTGCGGGTGAGACCGGCTCGGGCAAGACGACGCTTGCGTCGCTTCTCGTGAAGTTCTACGAGTGTCCGCCGGGACAGCTCTTCATAGACGGAGTGGATATCCGCGACATCCCGGCGAAGGCCGTGCGCGAGGCGACGGGCTTCGTGCCGCAGGACGGATTCCTGTTCAGCTCGTCCATAGAGGAGAACATACGGTTCTATTCTCCGGGCAAGACGCACGAGGATGTCGTGCGCGCGGCGGAGCTTGCCGTTGTCCGCGAGAACATCGAGGAGCTGCCGGACGGCTTTGCTACAGAAGTCGGCGAGCGCGGCACGCACCTCTCGGGAGGACAGCGCCAGCGCGTCGGCCTCGCACGCGCCCTGCTTCGCGAGCCGAAAATGATAATCCTTGACGACACGCTCTCCGCCGTCGACAACATCACCGAGCGGAAGATAGTCGCAAACCTAGAAGGTGAGCTGAAAGACCGCACGGCCGTGATAATCAGTCACCGCCTGAGCGCGCTGGAGCATGCCGACCTCATACTCTATATGAAGGGCGGAGAGGTGACCAAGCAGGGAACGCACAAGGAACTTCTCGCGCTTGACGGCGACTACGCCGCGGCGTGGAGGGAGCAGATGGAGGGCGCCGGCGATGAAAACTGAGAAAAAGAAGGGCGGGATGATCCGTCTTGCGGCGCTTATGCGCCCCTACGTCCTTTCGCTGCTGCTCTGTGTGCTCTGCGTCGTCATAGTGAACGCGGCGGAGATAGCAAAGCCGCTTATCGCGGCGTCTGTGATAGACGACGTGCTCGCAAGCGAGAATGCGGGAAGCGGCACCGTCTTCGTAATGGGCGCGGTGTACTTCGCGATAGTCGCGGCGGGCTCGATCTTCTCGATAGTCCAGATGCGGTCGATAAGCCGCATGAGCCAGAAGATACTGAGCGACATGCGCAAAAAGGTCTTCTCGAAGATAATGCACATGTCGGTGCCGACGCTTGACCGCCACGGCACGGGACGTCTGATAACCCGCGCCACAAACGACGTTGAGACGATAAACGAGTTCTACTCGGATGTCTTCCTGAACCTCTTCCGGGACGTGTTCCTGCTTGTCGGAATAGTCGTGGTGCTCTTCGTGATGGACGCGCGCCTCGCGCTCGCGGCGCTCACGGGAGTCCCGGTGATAGCCCTGATAACCTTCTCACTGAAGCGCGTCATAAAGCGCAACTTCAAGCGGCTGAAGAGCATAACAGGTCAGATAAACGGATTTATCGCCGAGAACATCAGCGGCATGAGAGTCGTCCAGGCGTTCAACCGCATGCGTGAAAAGCTGCGTGAGTTCCGAAAGCTCAATGGCGACTACTACAAGGCCGCAAAGACGCAGGTGATGCTCAACACCTTCCTCCGTCCGACTATGGAGGTCATAAACTCGCTCGTCATAGCGCTGCTCATAGCCTACGGCTACAACCGCGTCACCGGCGGGTTCATCCACGTCAGCATACTCTATGCGTTCACGACCTATGTAAAGCAGTTCTTCGAGCCGATAAACGACCTCGCGGAGAAGTACACCACGGTGCAGTCGGCGCTTGTCTCCACCGAACGGATATATGAAGTCCTCGAGGAGACCGACATCGAGGAGCCGCTCGCCGGTACGCACGGCGGTGAGATGCGCGGCGAGGTCGAGTTCCGCGACGTGTGGTTTGCCTACACCGGCGAGGACTGGGTGCTGAAGGGCGTGAGCTTCAGACTGACGGCCGGGATGAAGGCTGCGTTCGTCGGCGCGACCGGCGTCGGAAAGAGCACGATAATCAACCTCATCTCGCGCAACTACACGGCGCAGCGCGGAGAAATACTGATAGACGGCATCCCGATAGGTCAGTGGAGGCTCCGCGACCTGCGGCGCAGGGTATCAGTGGTGCTCCAGGACGTGTTCCTGTTCTCGGGGGACGTCCGGGAGAACATTGACATGCACTCCGGCCTCTCGGACGAACAGATACAGCGGGCGCTCGTCACGGCGCGCGCCGACGGCTTTGCAGATCCCGGAGACGTCGTGAGCGAACAGGGACTGAACTTCTCCTCGGGGCAGAGGCAGCTGCTCAGCTTCGCGCGGGGGATAGCGGCGGAGCCCTCGGTGCTCGTTCTCGACGAGGCGACGAGCTCCATAGACTCGGAAACCGAGCAGCTCGTCCGCGAGAGCATCGAAAGCGTGAGCGCGGGACGGA
This sequence comes from uncultured Clostridia bacterium, assembly GCA_947630675.1. Lineage (GTDB taxonomy): Bacteria > Bacillota > Clostridia > Oscillospirales > JAAYOS01 > CANRIN01. The sequence continues at coordinate 9,358 of CANRIN010000057.1, forward strand.
CGGCGATATTTATAGCGCACCGTCTCTCCACCGTCCGGGCGTGCGACGTGATATTCGTGCTCGTCGACGGAAACATAGCCGAGTCCGGAACTCACGACGAGCTGATGGCGCTCGGCGGCGAGTACGCAAAGCTCGTCCTCGCGGACCGGGAAAAAATACCACAATGAAATTTTAGGATAGGGTTTGCGTTTAATTGGCATATATGGTATAATACCTAACATGGTGTTATACCATATATGTTTTTGTGCTGTGATATTCCTCTGAGCCGCCGGGCGCGGAGCGAAACGCGGCAAAGACAGAGGAATACATAATTTTGGAGGTCGCTATGTCTTTAAGCAAAAGGATAGTATCGATATGTCTTGCGCTTGTGTTCGTGCTTGGCGCGCTGCCCGCGGCGGCGGCAGGTGCGGCACAGTCGACTATTGTTGCCGTAAAGCGCCAGAGTTCGGAGACGGTTTCGGGCGGGACGGAGCTTGTCGTCAGTTCCGGCTCGAACAGTGCCGGCAGCCCCATAGAGGAGAGGATACTTTCCTTCTCTCCGGGAAAGGGTTCGGCCGTCATGGTGGCGTACGGCTCCGGCATGCGCGGCTTCTCGTCGGCGGCGTATGTAGCCAACTGGCTGAAAGAGAACGGCTACGACCCGGTCGCGGGGACTAACGGAGACTTCTACATGACAGACACCGGCATCTCCATCGGCATCGTCGTGACCGACGGCGTGCTCCGCTCGTCCGACGGCGGGATGCCCGCCTACGGCGTCCTCGAGGACGGGACTGCATTTATAGGAAAGCCGTCGCTTCAGATAAGCATTTCCAGCTCCTCCGGCGCAGTCGTCTCAAACCCGCTCAAAATGGTAAACAAGACGATAAAGAACTACGGAGTCTATATACTCACGGACGACTACTCGTCTACAAGCGCCGTGAGCCTCAACACGCTGTACATAAGGATGCAGGGCGCCGAGGATGAGCTGCGCGTCGGCGGGACCGTACACGCGACCGTGGCGGAGAAGTTCTACTCGACGACTCCCGTGGACCTCAAGGACGGTGAGATATATCTCTGTGCTACGGTCGAGAACGGCAACGATGCGGGTATTTCCGGAATAAACGTCGGAGACGTAGTGACTATCGACATCTCTGCCGCCGATCCGATATGGTCGGAAGCAGAGTACGCCATCGGCGGCGGCGACATGCTCGTTTCGGGCGGCGCCGTACAGAGCGGTCTTGACAATACCCGCCAGCCGCGTACGGCGGTCGGCGTGCGGGCGGACGGTTCCACGGTGCTCTATACCGTGGACGGACGCCAGAACTCCTGGTCGGTGGGCATGGGACTCACGGACCTCGCGGCGCGCATGGTTGAGCTCGGATGCGTCTCCGCGCTGAACCTCGACGGAGGCGGCTCCACCGCCATGGTCGCGCGTCACCCCGGATATGACAGCGTAAGCACCGTGAACAAGCCCTCGGACGGTTCGCTCCGCAAGGGTGCAAACTACATATTTGTCGTAAATACCGCGCCGTTCGCCGGCAACGTGGCCGGTATGAAGTTCTACGATTCATATTCCGCCATCTCCGGAGCGGAGATGAAGCTTGACCTCAAGGCGTGGGACAGCAACTATCACACCGTTCCGCTTCCCGCCGGAGTCACATGGTCGGTGAGCGGGATCGACTCCCGTATATCGCAGGACGGCGTGTTTACCGCAGGCAAGCAGGACGGTACGGCGGTCGTGACCGCGTCGTACAGCGGGATAAGCGCGTCGGTGTCCATACCTGTCATTGGGTCGCCCGATGAGATACGTCTGTACGACGCTACGAGCGGCAGCAGGATAAGCGGCGCTCTGACTCTTGCACCGTCCGCTGTTACCAATCTGCGCGCCGAGTGCCTGATAAACGGCACGGTGATGACGAACATCAACAACGTCGTCCAGTGGAGCTTTGACGGCGACGCAGCAACGCTCGACTCAAACGGTGTCCTTACCGCATCGCACATCCCCGGCAAGACCGGTACGCTCAAGGTCACATGCGGCGATACCGTCGCACAGGTTCGCGTGACCGTGGGCGATGCGGACGTCGCCCTTGAGAGCTTTGAGGGCAGCTACGCCAACATCGAGGCCGGCGGCGCGGCGATACACGCGTCTATACAGTACTCCGCGGCGTATGTCATGCGCGGCGAGGCAAGCGGGCGCGTGACATACGATTTCGGTTCGAGTGAGTCCGGCAATACCCTTACTCTCCGCACAAACTTCGAGCTTCCCTCGAACGCCCGCTATCTGCGCGCGTGGGTCTACGGAGACGGGTCGGGCAACTCCGTGGTCTTCGGAGGGACGCTCCTGGACGGGACGAGCTTCTCGCTCTCGCCGGTCACGCTTGACTTCAACGGCTACAAGCAGGTGAGCCTCGCTTTGCCGTCCGGCGCGGCGAAGGTCACCTCCCTCGCGGTCTCGCTGCTGAATGCGGATCGCAAAACAGGCACCTTCTACCTTGACCAGATAGTCGCCGGCAGGAGCGCGACTGCATCGCCCTCGGTCCCGGCTCTCAGCAATATCAAGACGGATCCCGCGATAACTCCCGGCTCCGTGCTCGTGACTGCGACCCTGTCGGACGGCGGGGAAGCGGTGGACCCGTCCGGCGTCCGCGTGACGATGGACGGCGAGAGGATAGGCTTCTACTACGATGCTTCCGCGCTGCTCTTTGCGGCGATAGTCGCCGACCCGCAGGACGGGATGCTGCATCGTCTCACCGTTGAAGCGTCCGACCCGGACGGCAACCTCATCCGTCACAGCCTCGAGCTTGGCAAGGCCTCGGCAAAGAGCGTCTTTGCCGACGTCGGAGATCACTGGTCCGCCCCCTATGTCGACTACCTGTATGGCAGGGGAGTGCTTGAGAAAAACTACACGGTGTCCGGAGAAGGAGATATGAACTTCCGTCCGACCGCCGCGCTGACTAGGGCGGAGTTTGCCGAGATGATGGCAAACTATCTCGGCATCGACACAGCGCGCTATGAGTCGGTCACTCTTCCGTATACCGATATGGCGTCTATACCCGAGTACGCGCGCGGCGCTGTAGTCGCCATGTATCTCGAGGGCATAATCACCGGCAAGGCCGCAAAAGACGGCAGCCTGTACTTTGACCCGAACGCGACCATCACCCGTGCCGAGACAATGACGATAATCGGCAGAACGCTCCCGAAGGGCTACTCCGATACGACCGTCTCGTTTAGCGACGCGTCCTCTATCCCGGACTATGCGCGCGAGTATATCTCGGTGCTCGTGAATCTCGGGATAGTCACCGGTTACAGCGACGGTACTATCCGTCCGAGCGCGAATGTGACCCGCGCCGAGGGCGCAAAGCTCATCTACGGGCTGTATTAAAAATTCGCTGCAAATCGCGGGGGCAGACGAAGTCTGCCCCATTACCAATTTGCAGCGAAGCCGCCGGACAGAGCAAAGTTCTGCCGGCGGCAAACGCTCCGCGCAAAGAGTTTTTTCCGACGTACACGCCGTCGGAAAAAACAGATCAGACTCTATTTCGCCGCCTTTGGCGGCGAAACTCTGCGAGGCTTCTTACGGCTGTCTACGCAGCCTGTGGCTGCGCCGCGCCTGTTCGCGCGGTTGAAGTTGGTGGCTTTGCCGCCAACTTCGCGTAGCCGGAATTCATTTCCGGCGAGCATTTCAATCAAAGGGGTCCCCAAACGGCGTGAAACGCCGTTTGGGGTTCGGCG
>CANRIN010000058.1 GCA_947630675.1 uncultured Clostridia bacterium
CTCAAGGCGCAGCTCGCGCCCGGCGGGCTTCCTTTCGGGGATGGCTTTTCCTCCCTCAAAGCGGAAGGGCTCGGGCAGATCGATAAACTCCATCGTCTGGGACAGCTCCATGCACTCGCGGCGGAGCGTCGCGAACTTGTCCATGATGCCGGTGACCCAGTTGGTAAACCCGCTCACCGCCGTGAAGTAGAGCAGAAATTCCGGCGCGGAGAGCTCGCCCGCGAGCGCCATGTTGATGAGTATAAAGTACGCAAATCCGTTCCGCGCCACGCTGAGAAGCGCGTCCGCGAGGTTTGCAAGGAACATCCGCTTCTCGCGCTTCACGGCGAGAGCGTCTATGGCGCGGATGACGTCCTCCCTTATCTCCTTCAGCCACGGAGCGAGGCCGAAAACGCGGATGTCCTTCGCCGTCGTGACGTCGTTTGCGACGGAGGTGATGTACTCCGCGCGGTCGTTCTGCTTGTTTCTCTCGTCCCGGTCGGCGTAATTCAGCGCCTGCGCGCGTCGCGCGGCAAGAAAGCTCAGCACCGTCGCCGCGAGGACCGCCGCGATAAGCAGCGGATGCAGGCTCCGCATGATAAAGAGGTAGAGGACAAATCCCGCGACATTTCTTGTGAGCTCCTCGAGCGTCACCCATATATTCTCGGCGGCGGAGATGTTGCTGTTCAGCGTAAAGAACGCCGCCTGCCGCAGCTTCAGGACCTCCGGGTCGGAGGTGAGCGGATAGCTCATCTCCCCCGACTTGTCGGTACACAGCCGCATGACGCGCAGACGGACGTTCATACGCGGCCACATCGTGTTCACGTTGGCGTAGCCGCTCACGGCGGCGAGCGCTATGAGCGCGAGGACGAACACGCCTATTGTCCATAGCAGCTCACCGAGCGGCGCGCCGCTCTCCACGCGGGCAAGTATCTCCGGCGCGAGAAAGAGCTCGGTGACGCTCCGCGCCACGGTGAGCAGCGCGAGAAATATCCCGAGGAACGGGACTGTCCTCCGGCTCTCCCACGCGCACCGGTGCATGAAGCGGAGCACCGTCCACATACCGTATTTGGGTTTTTGTTTCATTCCGTCTCTCCTTTCCGCGCGGAGATACCGCCCCGCGCCTTGAGAGAATCATAGCACAAAATATCCCCCGACCGCTCCGTCGGGGGACGAATCGCGCTCATGCGGGGACGAACTGCACTCAGGCGTCCGCCGACTGCGGCAGAAGCACCTCCGTCGTGAACGCTCCGTCCTCGCTCGCGCGGCTGAGGTAGCCGCCGAGGCGTTCCACTATCGTATCCACGCGGACGAGTCCGAGGCCTCGGTCGCTCCCCTTCGTGCTCGCAAACCTCCCGGAGACGCCCCGGAGCTTCTTCCCCGCGGTGAGATTCGTAAAGGAGATGTAGAGCTTCGAGCCCTTCATATCCATGTACACCCGTATCATCCGCTTATCCTCCGGCAGCTCAAGCGACGCCTCTATCGCGTTGTCAAAGAGGTTGCCGATGATGCAGCAGAGGTCGATTTCGGATATCTTCAGCAGGACGGGGATGTGCGCGTCCGCGCGCACCTCGATATGCTTCGAGCGCGCGAGCGAGATCTTGCTGTTGAGAATAGCGTCGGTCATGGGGTTGCCGGTCTTTATGACGGTGTCCACCGCCGTGAGGTCGCCGTCAAGCTCGTCGAGGTACCGCTTTATCGCCTCGAGGTCGCCGTTCTCGGCGTAGACCTTCATAGTCTGGATGTGGTTGCGGTAGTCGTGCCGCCAGCCGCGCATGCTGCGGTACATGTTCTCGACCTCGGCATAGTGCGTCTCTATGAGCTCGCGCTGGTATGCGGCGACCTTTCGGTCTATTCTTTTCTCGAAAAATCCCATAGTATCTACTCCAACTCTATCATTGCGCGGTTCACCGCGTCGTATGCGCCGCGCGGCAGCGGCAGCCGCTCGCCGCTCTCAAGCACTATTTCCGCGCGGGTGACGCGGCTTATCACGGTGAGGTTCACGACAGTCGAGCGCCCCACGCGCAGGAACCGCTCGTCGAGCCGCGTCTCGAGCTCCGAAAGCGTCATCCGCGCGGTGTAGTCCCTATCCGCGTGGACTGTGACGTAGTTTCGCATGACCTCGGCGTAGCGTATCCTTCTCAGCGGAACGCGCGCCGTGCCCTCCGGCGTCTCGAGTGTGAGCGTCCGTTCCTCGCGCGCGAGGCGGCGGAGCGCGCGGTCCAGCACCGAAAACAGCTTTTCCTCCGACACCGGCTTTATGAGGTAGTGGAGCGCGGACACCTCGTATCCCTCCGCGATGTAGTCGGTGTAGCCGGTGATGAATACTATCTGCACCGTCTCGTCCTCGCGGCGGATGCTCTTTGCAAGCGTCACGCCGTCCATGCCGCCCATCTCGATGTCGAGGAGCAGTATGTCGCACCCCTTTCCGTCCTCGCGGAGAAAAAGGTAGTTCTCCGCCGACCCGAACGTCCCCACCGAGTACCCGAGCCCGCGGGACGCCGCCCACCTTCCGGCAAGCGATGCTATGTACTCCCTGTCATCCGGCGAGTCGTCACAGACGGCTATCCTTATCTCTTCCCTTGCCATGTATCCTCCCCGAGACTGCTCAGAGCTCCCGCGCGAATGTCCTCAGATACTCCGCGGACTCCGCGACGCTCTCTTCAAAGTTTTCTCCCATTCCGCCCTCAAGCGAAACGTCGCCTCCGTATCCTGCCGAAGCGAGCGCGCGGAAAAATTCCCCGTAGTCCTCGCCGTCTTCGCTGTGCGGTATGGCGCGGGAATTTTTCGCGCTTGCGATATGCGTGTGGGCAAGGATATCGCCCATACCCGAAAGCACTTCGCGCGGCTCGCCCTCCGAGTCCATGTGGTAGAGGTCGGCGAGAAGGCGGACGTGTCCACACGCAGCCTCCCGCACGAGCTCCGCGCCCTCTGTACATGTGTTTACTATATTGCACTCCGCGCGTCTCAGCGGTTCGATGCAGCACACCATTCCGCACCGCGCAAACGCCGGCTCTATCACATCCCGGCAGAGCGCGACGAGCTGCGCCCAGGCGCGTTCGCGCGGGAATCCATCCGGTATGGAGCGCGGTCCGCTGCTCCCGAAGACAACTTTCCGTATCCCCAGCATCTCCGCCTTGGGAAGCACGTTTTCGAGGTAGGACTCGGCAGCGGCATGGTCGGCATCCTCTCCCGTGAGGCGCATCCGCGACGGGAACATCAGGTTTGCCGAAAGGCACTCAACGCCTGCGGCCCGCAGCTCGTCCATGCGCCGCACGAGCCGAGCCGTGCCGCATTCCTCGAGAGACGCGAGCCCGATCTCGGCATAGTCTATCCCGAGAGACGGGAGCAAAAGTATCCTGTCATCAAACAGCGGTACGCAGCAGCCGATCTTCATTTTGTCCTTCCTCCCCGCTTTATTATGCGCCTATTGTAGCACAGCGCCGCACGATTTGCAAATAAGCACCGTCTCCTAAACACTCTTACGGAGCGTTGCAACTTGTCAAAAAGCCTCGTATAGTTTCGCGCCTGTTCGCACGGTTGAAGTTGCTTGCCATAGGCAAGCAACTTCGCGCAGGCAATTCTGCCCTGTGTTTGGCTTTGCCCGCAAAGCGGGTAAAGCTCACGAGGGCTGAATATGTGCCGATGAGGAATTGGTGGGTGCCCTCGTGTTCCGCACGAGCATTTCAATCGGAAGGGCTCCCACGCGGTCACCGATCGCGTGGGAATACGCATCAGACCCCGGCGCTACGCGCTGCCCCAACGACAGCCTCGCAGAGTTTCGCCGCCAAGGGCGACGAAATAGAGTCAAATCCGTTTTTTCCGGCGGCGTGTACGTCGGAAAAAACTCTTTGCGCGGAGCGTGCGTCGAAGACGGCGAAGCCGTCGAGGCGCGTAGCGGAGCGCTTGCCGTCGGTAGGGCTATGCCCTATCCGACGGCTTCGCGGAGAAACGCGGCGGGCAGACTTCGTCTGCCCGCCGCGTTTCTCCGCGCTTTCACTCCCTTCCCGCCCTCGGCATAGAATGAGCCCTGAGGGAACCCTCGAATAAGCATATTGGAGGCACTGCTATGGGGCAGAACAACATCTGTAAACCGCTCGGCGCCTACGCTTCCGACCCCGGCAAGGGCGGCGCGTGCGAGACGGTATGCATCCACACAAAGAAGGTCTATGACAGCTGCCGGGACAAGGACTGCGAGGAGGACCTGCGCGTATGGCCGACGCGCGAGAGTCAGGCCGTCCTTGACCGCGCCGTGAGCGTCAAGGCGCGGAGCGCGGAGCTGCTCAACGTATACATCGACGTCGAGCCGGTCACCTTCAACCGGGGCTTCTACACTATAGACGTCAAATACTTCTACCGCGTCACGGCGGACGCCTACTGCGGCACGGGGCGCCCTGCCGAGATCTGCGGCCTCGCGTCCTACTCCAAGCGCGTGATGCTCTTCGGCAGCGAGGGCAGCGCCAAGATATTCACATCCACCGCCGCGCAGAATGACCGCGACGCACAGCACATCATGCGTACGAATATGCCCACCGCCGTTGTGGAGACGGTCGAGCCTATAGTCCTCGACCTCAGGCTCGTCGAGACCTGCGGCTGCCCGGAACCCGACCACTGCTGCTGCGACGTGCCGCGCGCCGTCTGCGAGTGCTTCGACGACGAAGTGACGAGCTCTGACGGCGAGAAGCGACTGTACGTCACGCTCGGACAGTTCAGCATCATCCGCCTCGAGCGGGACAGCCAGCTGCTCATGCCCGCCTACGACTTCTGCATCCCCGAGAAGGAGTGCAGCTGCTCCTCGGACGAGAGCCCCTGCGACCTGTTCAGCCGGATAGCCTTCCCCACCGACGAGTTCTTCCCGGTGTCGCGCGGCTTCGGTGAGAGCTCGCCCTGCGGCTGCGACAAGAATTAACGCGAAAAAGAGAGGGTCGGATAGATCCGACCCTCTGTCTTTTATCTTTTTTCCGCTCACTGTTCCGCGTCCGCGCCGGAGCTCGCGCCGCTTGTCGTACCGGAGGAGTAGGAAGACGCCGTGCCGCCCGAGTAAGCCGTGGAGCCCGACGAAGCGCTGTCGCCGCGCGCGTCGACTATCGCCGTGCCGCCCTGGACGGTGACCCAGCCGTGCTCCATCCTCGCCTCGGCCTCGCGGAGCGCGATGAGATCGGGCGTCACCGACTCGGCTATGAGGCGGTTCGCCTCAGCCTCCGCCTTGGCCTTGATTATCTCGGTCTCGGCGTCGATCTCGGCCTTGTCCTTGTCCGCCTGAGCCTCGATAACGCGCTCCTGCGCCTCTATCTGGACGCGCTCACGTTCCTGCTCGGCGGTCTCGACCGCCTTCTTCGCAACTGCTTCGGCGCGTATGGCCTCCTCTATCTCGTCGCCGGCGTCGGTATCGGTAAAGGTTATCGAGTAGAATGTGACGCCGTTCGCACCGAGGCGGGTCGACAGGTCGTCCTATATCTTTTGGTAGACCTCGTTGCGGAACTCGCCGAGGACGTCTATCACGTTGTACTGAGTCGTGATCGTCTCGATGGAGCGCTGCACCGTCGGGGCGATGAGCGAGGAGTTCATGTTGTCAAGCGTCCTGAACTGCTTGAAAATCTGGAACGCGTTGGCAGTGTCGACGTGGTACTTGATATCTATCGTCATGGTGATATACTGTGCATCCTTTGTCTGACCGGTGACGCCGGAAAGCGACTGCGTCTGTACCTCGGTCGATAGGAAGTACACCGTGTCAAACGGGCTCTTCGGATGGATGCCCTCGGGAAGCGTCTCCTCGCTCACGCCGGTGAACGGAGAGTAGATGATGCCGACGCTGTTTGCCGGCACGACGGTGTAGCACCCGAACGCCACCACGGTGAGGCCGAGGAGCGCGATCACCTGCCTGCCGGAAAATCTGAAGCTCACACGGGAGCCTTCCACGCGCAGGCCGAGCACCACAAAGAGCACGACCGTGAGCACGATGCCGCCTATAACAAAAACCATATCATTTCCTCACTTTCATAAATTTCGCGTTCTCCGTTTATAGTTTCTCACGCGTATGTACATATTGTAGCACAGCGCTCCGGATAATGCAAAGGCGTCCTCAACACGAGGGCGCCGAAAAAGGTGAATAAAATTTCCTTGACGTTCTGTTATGTCTCCAATGCTTCAATTATCGAGCTGATACGTCGTTTTTCATAGCTTTACAATAAGGTAAATCATGTACACCACAGCGACAGCCGCCGCGCCGACGAGCATGATGTCGCCGCGGTCGAAGCGTCCTCCCTGCTTCTTGCGGAGGATACCGTCGGTCACGACGAGCGCCGCTTCTACGACCGCAAGCCCCATGATAAGAAGATACCTCGCGAGGTCGCTGTTCCAGAACCAGATGGTGAGCAGGAGGTATATCACTATCGGTATCAGCACTATCACCTTGAAGTGAGGCAGCGCGTTCTTCTTTTCCAGAGGCTTTCGCTGTATCTTTGCCATACTTCCCGCTCCTTAAAATTCGTTGTAGACGAAGGCGACGCTCTCCCCGCCGCTTGCCGCCCACACGGCGAGTATCAGCGCGGCGCAGGCCGCTATGACGAGCGCGTACACGACGGTGTGCCGATAGCAGAACTCCTTAACCCTCGTTATAGAATTCGACAAGCGCTTTATCAATTTCAAGCCACCCCTTCCATCCAAGGTGCATAACGTCGCAGAGGAAATACTGTTCGTACTCGTATCCGGTGAGGTCGAGCAGGGTCACGTTGTCGTACTCCGAGACTATCTCGCGGACATTCTCATAGTACTCCTCGCGGAGCTCCTTCGAGAAACCGGTGTAGTCCGACCAGTCGCCGTGGACCGGGATGTGGACGAACATCGGCTCTATCCCCTTGAGCTTACAGACGTCGAGCAGGAGGCGCAGATCGTCGTACTCCTCGGACACCGAGTAGCTGAGCCCGCTGTCCTTGTTCCGCTGCTGTTCGAGCTTGCGGCCGATGTAGGTAGTATAGTAATCGTCGAGCATCCCGTAGTCATTGTTGGATGTCGCAGCCTCCGCCTCGGCGACTGCCTCCGCCTCCACCGCGTCCCAGTCTATCGGCTCGGCGGAGAGAGTAGAGTCTGCCGGCTCGGTCGCAATGAGCTTCTTTGCGGCGGCGAGGTCCTTCGTCTCGAGCAGCCAACGGCTTGCGGCTGCGTACGGAGCGACCGCGGCCTTCAGAACGCCGTTATCCTCCACCGTACCGCGCGCGAGAAGGAGCGCCGCCGTTGTGTCGTCCGCACCGTAAGCCTCGGCAAGCTCGAGGACGCGCTTTGAGAAGCGGAGCTTCATCTCGTCCGGTATCTCCGGGTCGCTCATCAGCTTCAGATACTGCTCCTCGGAGAAGTTTGCCATGAAGAGGTCGGGCGCGATGCCCCCCTCGACGTAAGCCTGGGGCGAGGTTATCAGCACGACCTTCGTACCCGCGAGTGAGTCCCCGCAGGCAGCTATCTCGAGCGCGTGGATTATCGACTGGCAGGAGCCGCGCCCGACGAGGTTCACCTGGAACCCCGCGCGCTCTCCCTTGAAGAAGTTTGCGGGGTGAGTCATGATGTCGTAGGTGCGGAGCTCGCTCGAGCCGAATATCGTGACGGTGTGCGGATCCTTTGCCGCCTCCTCCACGAGCCACGTTCCGGTTATCTTCTCGGTGTAGTTGACGTTGCCGAGTGAAAGCGGGTACTCCCCCGGCCGGACGGCAAGCCGCACGCATCCGAGCGCGAGCGCCGCCGCGAGAACGCTCGCCGCGGCGGTGATGAGCAGCTTCTTCACGCGCGCTTCTCCACTTCCGCGATTATGAGCGCGGGGGTAGCGAGCTGGTCGCGGTCGAGCTCGGTCGGCTCGAGCTTAATGCCGAGCTGCGTCTCTATCTCCACAAACAGGCTTATCACTCCGAACGAGTCGAGTATCCCGTCCTCAAAGAGCTGCGTATCCGGCGAAAGCTCGCCCTCGTCCGCGCCGCAGACGTCCTCAAGTATGGCCATTATCTTCTCTTTCATTTGGATGACCTCCGAAACTAAATTATTCTTCCGCTGAAAATCAGCAGTCCGAAGCTGAAAAGGTGGAAGGTTATTATCACCATTATGACCTGCCCCACGCCGCTCCGCTTTATCTGCTTGAAGCGCTTCCAGCGCAGGTCGGCTATCTCGTTGAGGCACATCAATACCCCGTGATACGCGCCGTAGAGTATGTAGGCGGGCGTGAGTCCGTGCCAGACGCCCATCGTGAGCATCGTTATGACGTAGCCGATGTAGGACGCGGTGCGGCGGTCCTTGAACCACTTGCCCCGCAGCGCCGCCGTGCAGAAGCGCGTGTAGACGAAGTCCCGCAGCCAGGTCGAGAGTGATATGTGCCAGCGCGACCAGAAGTCCTTCATGTCGACGCTGATAAAGGGCATGTTGAAGTTGTCCGGCATCTTCACGCCGAGGATGTACGCCGTGCCGACGGCCATCAGACTGTATCCCGCGAAGTTGAAGAACAGGAAGAACGCGTAGCCGTACATGTATGACACCGATGCAAGGAACCCGCTCTCCGGCAGCGGCGCGAGCCAGTGCGCGTAGAGGAAGTTCCCTATGCCGAAGTTCATCGCGGCGCCGGTGACGAGCTTCCATATCCCGCGCCGCACGAGCTCCGCGTACTCCGCGCGGGTGGGCTTCGCCTCTATGTCCTTCAGGAACCGGCGGTAGCGGTCTATCGGGCCGGAGCTCACCGACGGGAAGAACAGCAGGAAGTAGCTGAAGTCGGCTATCCCGACGTCCTTTATGAGCCCGTCGTATATCTCGATAAGCACCTGCACCGAGCGGAATGTCATGTAGCTCACTCCGACAAGGCGGAAGAAGTCAAACACATCGGTAACGGCGCCGAGCTTTATCATGCAGAGCGGCGTGAGCGCGACGAGCAGGAATATCCACAGCACCGGGCGCTTGTCGCACCGTGCGCGGACCTGCGCGTAGACCTCCACGCAGACGAGCTCGAGTATATAGAACGCCGCGAGGCAGGCCTTCGCCTGCCATCCCCGGAAGGTGACGAGAAGTATCGCTATCGTCACCGCAAGGCCGTACCATTTCAGCCGCACGCCGCAGAGGCCGAGCACCACGGCGGGCAGCAGCAGAGCCGCGAGCAGAAGAAAGAAGCCCAGCCCTTCATAAAGATCCATAAAAGTCCTCCGAAAACATCAGGGAGTGGCGCCGCGCCTCAAAGCAGCTCGCGCAGCTTCTTTTTATCTATCTTGTCGTTTGCCGTGAGCGGGAAGCTCTCCACGGCGGTTATCCTTCTCGGCACCATGTACGCCGGTATGAGCTCGCGCAGCTCGCGCTTTATCTTCACGGCGCGCTCGAGGTTTGCGAGCCCGTCCGGCTTTTCAAGTATGACGAACGCCGTGAGCGAGCGTATCGTCTCCCCGTCGTAGACCGGCAGGACTGCCGCACGCGCGACGTTCGAGACGAGCGCGAGGTTCTTTTCCACGTCCTCTATCTCTATGCGGTAGCCGTTGAGCTTTATCTGATTGTCGATGCGCCCGCGGTAGTAGTACATATTCCCCATGCGGCAGGCGCTGTCTCCGGTGTGGTAGCCGCGCTTTCCGAGCTTCTCATCCATGAAGAACGACTTCTCGGTGAGGTCGGGGCGCTTGAAGTAGCCCGCGCTGACGCTCTTCGAGATTATCAGCAGCTCGCCCTCCTCGCCCTCGGGAAGCTCATGCCCGTCCTCGTCCGCTATGCGGAACGTGACCTCCGGCAGGGGCTCGCCCACGGGTATGGAGCGCTCGTCCGCCGCCATCTCCGCCGTTACCTCCACTGCCGACACCAGAACGGTCGACTCGGTGGGGCCGTATGTGTTTATCACCTTTGCACGCGGGAAGCGGCGGAAAAGCTCGTCCACAAGGCGGTGCGTCAGCACCTCGCCGCAGAAGATGAAGCGGTCGAGCGACGGCAGGAGCTTTTCGTCGAAGCGGTCGGATGAGCAGCACATCTCCGCAAAGGACGGCGTCGACACCCAGACCGATATGCCCGACTTCCCGAGCCGCGAGAACAGCTCCGCGAAGTCCTCGCCCACCGACTTCTCGAAGGTGTGGAGGGTGAACCCGTGCGCCATTCCGAGCCAGACAGGCAGCACCGACAGGTCAAACGAATAGCTCGCCTGACTGAGCATGACGTGTCCCCCGCTCTCGAGCCACGGTGAGAATTCCCGGTCGAAGTTCTCGACGTTCGATATCATTATCGTGACGCCCTTAGGCTTGCCGGTCGAACCGGAGGTAAAGAGTATGTACGCGTAGTCGCTTCCGCTCGCCCACGCGGAGCGCGGGACCTCGACACCGCGGTACTTTCGGAACACCTCCGCGAGCTCATCCGCGGAAAGAGTCCTCTCCGCCTCGATGCCCGCCCCGCAGAAGTCGACGGCGGCGGTGGGACGTACCTCCTCCACTATCTGACTCACCCGGTCTGCGGGAACGGTTATGTCTATCGGGACGTAGGCTCTGCCCGCCTTCAGTGCGCCGTATGCGCAGGGCAGCAGCGCCATCTCCTTGTGCCCGTATATGACGACCGGGGTCTTGTCTCCGGGAAACGTCTCAAGTAGCCACGCGGCAAACGCTTCGCTCTCGGCGTCCAGCTCCGCATAGCTCATGCTCTTTTCGCCGTTGACGAGCGCCGTGCGGTCGGTCGCGGCATACTTCTTTATACCCTCTAACAGAAACATCTTATCGCATCCTTCAAAGCCGCAAAAGCTCCCCTTTGCGGCGGTAAACTCGCGTTATTCGCAGGCCGGGTAGTCCTCCTCGTTCCAGCGGTGGGTCGCGGAGAACTTCTCGTCGGTGACAAGGAACATCGAGCGGGCGTTGCCGCGGGTGTGGTTGCGCCCGTAGAGCACGTCGATATGGCGGTATGCGCCGTCTATCTCGCATATGCACCACGCATGCTCGACCCACTGTCCGCTCTCGTTCTTGAAGTCGCCGGATACGCAGATCGCCGGCGCGCCGAGGCGGTCGCAGAACACCTTCATCAGGGCGGCGTTGTGCTCGCACGCTCCGCGATAGGTCGTTATAAGCGTCTTTGCAATATCTATAACGAGCTCGTCGGTGTAGCCGTTCGAGAGGTCGACCGTGACGTTGCGGTAGGTGAGGTTCTTTGTCATCCAGTCGAAGAGCGCGCCGAGGTTGTCCTCAAGCGACGCGTCCGCGCTGCACACGTCCTCTATCACCTCGAGCACCGCGTCGTCAAGCACGTCGTCCCCGGTCTTTGTGCCGACCGCGACGGTATCTTCGATGCTGCCGGAGGTCTCGACCGACGGATCCTTCGACGGCTCCTCAGATGGCACCGCACTCGGTGCCTTGCTCGGTTCGGCGGACGGCGCTTCGCTCGGCGCTGCGGACGGCTCCTCCGACGGCTCGTCGGAGGGCTCCGTGCTCGGTTCCTCCGAGGGCTCAATCGAGGGCTCTTCACTCGGCTCGATGCTCGGTTCGTAGGACGGTTCCTCGGAAGGCACCTCGGAGGGCTCTTCCGACGGTTCCACGCTGGGCTCCGTGCTCGGCACGGCAGACACGTCGGCGCTCACCTCCGTCGAAGGCTCGGTCGAACTCACGGTCTCGCCGCCGCAGGCCGCGAGGCCGAGCAGCATAGCAACGAGAAGCAGTATTGCGGCAGTTCGTCTCATGGTTTATTCCTCCCCTATAAGCTGCTCTGCGACTATGCCGAAGGAGGTGACCACGCCGTCGCCGTCCATATACTCAAAGTAGAGGCTGGCGCCGGTACTGAGGTCATTGGAAGCGGGCAGCTCGTAATAGCTGACAAAATTTGTCGAACGGCCCGGCTCACCGTAGGCAGCCGTGACGTCGTCCGCAGTGGAACCTATCTTTATCCCCTTCGATGTCTGCCAGTCGCCGGAGTAGACGTATATCTCGCAGACGAGGTCGCGGTCGCCGTCCGGCCGGGTGGAGAAGTCCGCTCCCTCCGATTCGTAGGAGTAGACCTTGTCAAGCCCGTCGTAGGCGCAGCTCATCGCCTCGGAGTAGGTGTAGCCCTCGCCGAGCGCGGAGATTATGTCCTCGATATACACGTCGCACTTGTAGGTGCTGCCGCCGTGGGAAAGCGAGAGGTCTGCGGCGGAAAATCCCGGTCCGCTGCTCCCGGAGACCTCCTGCGTCTCCGAGCAGGCGGCAAGCGAAAACAGCATTGCAAACGCAAGAAGCACGGTAAGTATCCTCTTGGGTGAAGTCATGATAATTCCTCCGTGGCTAAACTTGTGCGCTCGGGGCGCGGACGTCCCGCCGCACTTCAATTTGATATTGTAACACAGCGGCGCACCGAATGCAAGTCCGGGCGGCAGCTTCCTGCAAATAACAATTCCGCGTCACTGATAGTCAGGGTTTTGCAGCTTCATCTCCTCCCACTCCTCGCGGGTTATCAGGAGCTGGCGTGGCTTTGCGCCCTCGAACGGTCCGACTATACCGCGCCGCTCGAGCTGGTCCACCAGCCGCGCCGCGCGCGCATATCCTAGCTTGAGGCGGCGCTGGAGCATCGACACCGACGCCTGCCCCGTCTCGAGCAGGACCTCCACCGCGGCGGAGAACATCTCGTCCCGGTCGTCCGCGCCGTCCGGCACGCCGTCCTCCGACTGAGCCGTGCCCTCCTGCGCGGCCTTTTCTATCTGGTTTATGACCTCCTCCGAGTAGGTCGGCGAGCCGGAGGAGCTCTTGATGAAGTCCACCACCCGTTCGACCTCCTCGGAGCTGACAAAGCAGCCCTGTATGCGCGTGGACTTGCGCGAGCCGACCGGCACATAGAGCATATCTCCGCGCCCGACGAGCTTCTCCGCGCCGGGGGTGTCCATTATAATGCGGCTCTCGAGCGAGCTTGCGACGGCGAAGGCTATGCGGCTCGGGATGTTCGCCTTCATTATGCCGGTTATGACGTCCGCCCGCGGCGACTGAGTCGCAATGACGAGGTGCATCCCCGCCGCGCGCGCCATCTGCGCTATGCGGCAGATAGAC
>CANRIN010000059.1 GCA_947630675.1 uncultured Clostridia bacterium
CGACAACATCGAACGATTCCTGCGTAGTAGAGTCAAAAAGTCCGGTTCAACGCTCCGACTATAGGCGTAATGCAGAAACTTTCCTTAGGAGATGAAACTTTCGGTTCTATGTAGAAAGTATAAGCGGGGAAGCTGATACCAGCTTCCCCGCTATTTGTGGCGTGGTAGATACTTAATATGTAGAAAGAGGGGTACATAGGGGAGAAAACTTGGTTTTCTCCCCTATGTGTGTTTTTGGCTACTTTTTGCACAAGCAAAAAGTAGCGCAGGGTGCGGGGATGCAATCCCCGCAAAGTGCCGGTGAGGCTCTGCCTCACTTCAGGACGCGGGGGTCGCCCCGCAGATTCCTGCGGGGCTTCCCCGCTGGATGGTGTGGGCGGCATAGCCCACAAGCCCTCGGAACCGCCAGGTTCCGCATTAAATCACGGGAATTTATTAGACTATTCCGCTGATGCGGACTATCTCGATGCCCTTCTTCTCCCACGCGTCGAGGATCTGGTTGAAGCCGAGCGAATCGCTCGCCATGTGGCCCGCGACGATGAAATTGCACTTGTTGAGCTTGCGGAGTCCCTCGAGGACGTCGGGGGTGGCGTGCATAGTGACAAATGTCCCGACACCGGCGTTGGTCTCGGCTATGTACTCGTCAAGCGACGGAGCGCCGACGCCGTACATCTCGACATAGATCTTTCCCGCGGGGCTGTCCTTCGTGCCGACCCAGATCTCAGGCTGCTGGCCTTCGAGGGCTTCCTTGTACTCGCGGATGGTCATCAGCTCGTCTATCACGTCGCCGACGGTGCAGTCCGGCTTGCGCTCCATGAGTGCGTTCATGCGCTTCTGGGTGTACCACTCGGCGAGCATGTCCGCCGGGGTGTGGAACGCCACGTCGTTGATGTCGAGGAGCTTCGCCACGTCGTGCATCATCGTGCGGTTGCGGGAATGCATACCCTGCGCGCGCTTGACGTCGTTCACGTGGGCGAGCTTGTACGCCTCGTTTGCCGGAACGCCGCACTCCATCAGCTTCTTCATGTGGTCACGCGCGAACAGGTCGCCGACGTGGCTGTTCAGTATGCCGGCGGGGTGATGCTGCGCCACGCAGTCGAAGCCGAGCTGCTTCGCTATCATCAGCATCGACTCGTTCATGTCGATGCCCGCGAGGATCTTGTTTACCTCTTTGCCGTTGTCGTAGACTATGCCGGAATCCTCCGGCATGGAGTCAAGACCAATCATGTCGAGTACCATCTGGTACATCTCTTTGACTGTCATGCCCATAATTTTCATCTCCAATTAAAAAATTTGCAAACGCACTGCAAATTTATTATATCTCACCTCGGGTGAGATAGCAACCTGGAAGTGAAAATTTTTTCAAAGATGCGCAGAAGCTCCGCATATCGGGCGCACGGCGGGCGGCCTGTATGCACGGACGGCCGGCGGGAGTGTAAAACTATGCACCGCACTTCCGCAGGCAGGGCGGCACGGAGAAGAAATTCCGCGCTTCCCCCATCTGCGCGCGAATTTGCTTTGACATCGTGCGGAAACTGTGATATGATATGGATAATGGGAGGACTGGGAGGTATGCCGATGGATCTGCGCGAGACAAGACGGATACTCGAGCGTCACGGCATACAGCTGAAGAAGTCGCTGGGACAGAACTTCCTTGTCGACTCCTCGGTCCCCCGGCGCACCGCCGAGGCCGCCGTGCCCGAACCGGGCTTCGGCGTGCTCGAGATAGGTCCCGGAGCTGGCGCGCTCACCGCATCGCTTGCGGAGCGGGCGGAGAAGGTCGTGGCTATCGAACTCGACCCGAGGATGCTTCCGGTGCTCTCCGAGACGCTTGCGGACTTCAACAACGTCGAGATAGTCGAGGGAGACGCGCTGAAGCTGGACATCCCCGGGATAGTCGGTTCGCGGCTCGGAGGGCTGCGGCTTGCCGCCGCCGCGAATCTCCCCTACTACGTCACGACGCCGCTCGTGGAGCGCCTGCTTGAAACGCGGCTCTTTGAGCGGGTGTGCGTCATGGTCCAGCGCGAGGTCGCGCGGCGCATGGTCGCCGAAGCGGGCAGTGACGACTACGGAGCGTTTTCGGTATACTGCCGGTATTACGCAGAGCCGAAAATACTTTTCGGCGTGAGCGCGGGATGTTTTCTCCCGCCGCCGAAGGTCGAGAGCTCCGTGGTGCTCTTTAAGTGCAGGAACGCCCCGCCGGATGGGATAGAGAGCGCCGAGGAGGAGCGGGACTTCTTCCGCCTCACCCGCGCGGCGTTTTCGGAGCGGAGAAAGAAGCTCTCCGGGCTCGCAGCAAGGGAGTTCGGCGCCGCCAAGGAGACGGTCGAGCGCGAGCTTGAGGAGATGGGTCTGCGCCCGGACGTCCGGGGAGAACGCCTCTCGCTTGAGGAGTTCATCTCGCTTGAAAAGCGCCTCACCGGATGACGCAGCGGAGCGCACAACGGATGAAAACGCGAGCTTCGCGTTTCATATAGTTCTTGTTAGAAAGTTAAATTTTTTAACTTTGGAAAGGAGTAATTCAGTATGTCCGCACTTACCACCAACAAGGCCATACTCAACTGGCTGGACGAGCAGGTAAAGATGCTCAAGCCGGATGAGGTCGTATGGATCGACGGCAGCGAGGAGCAGTACGCCGCCCTTCGCAAGGAAGCCGTCGAGACCGGCGAGATGACTCTCCTCAACCAGGAGAAGCTCCCGGGCTGCCTGCTCCACCGCACGGCGGAGAACGACGTTGCGCGCGTCGAGAACCGCACCTTCATCTGCACTCCCACCCGCAAGGAAGCCGGCCCGACCAACAACTGGGTCGAGCCCGGCGAGATGTATGCCAAGCTGAACGCCCTCTATGACGGCGCGATGAAAGGCCGCACCATGTACGTCATCCCCTACTCGATGAGCGTTGTCGGCAGCCCGTTCGCGAAGGTCGGCATCGAGGTCACCGACTCCATCTACGTCGTCCTCAACATGGCCATCATGACCCGCGTGGGCAAGGAGGTCCTCGACGTGTTCGGAGACGATCCGAACTTCATCAAGGGTACCCACGCCAAGAAGGACGTCAACCCCGAAGAGCGCTACATCGTCCAGTTCCCGCAGGACAACACGATTTGCTCGGTCAACTCCGCTTACGGCGGAAACGTCCTGCTCGGCAAGAAGTGCTTCGCGCTCCGCATCGCGAGCTACCTCGGCCGCAACGAGGGTTGGATGGCCGAGCACATGCTCATCCTCGGCATCGAGAACCCGAACGGCGAGATCCGTTACCTCACCGCGGCCTTCCCGTCCGCGTGCGGCAAGACCAACCTCGCCATGCTCATCCCGCCCGAGGGATACAAGAAGGCCGGCTATAAGGTCTGGTGCGTCGGCGACGATATAGCGTGGCTCCGCATCGGCCCGGACGGCAGGCTCTGGGCGGTCAACCCGGAGAACGGCTTCTTCGGTGTCGCGCCCGGCACCAACGAGAAGTCCAACCCGAACGCTCTGGCTTCCACCAAGAAGAACGCCATCTTCACCAACGTCGCGCTCAACCTCGACGACAACACCGTGTGGTGGGAGGGCCTCGACAAGAACCCGCCCGAGCACGCCATCGACTGGAAGGGCAACCCGTGGAACGGCAAGGAATCCACCGAGAAGGGCGCTCATCCGAACAGCCGCTTCACCGCTCCGGCCATCAACTGCCCGTGCATCTCGCCCGAGTTCAATAACCCGCAGGGCGTGCCGATCAGCGCTATCGTGTTCGGCGGCCGCCGCGCCAAGACCGCTCCGCTGGTTTACCAGAGCTTTGACTGGAACCACGGCGTGTTCGTCGGCTCGATAATGGCCTCCGAGACCACCGCCGCCGCTGCCGGCGCCGTAGGCGTCGTCCGCCGCGACCCGATGGCCATGCTGCCGTTCTGCGGCTACAACATGGGCGACTACTTCGGCCACTGGATAGAGATGGGCAAGAAGATCCCGAACAAGCCGAAGATATTCAACGTCAACTGGTTCCGCACCGATGAGGACGGTCACTTCATATGGCCGGGCTTCGGCGACAACCTCCGCGTCCTCGAGTGGATAATGAAGCGCGCCTTTGACGAGGTCGACGCTGTCGAGACCGAGATCGGCTACATGCCGAAGCCGGAGGACATCAACATCGAGGGCCTCAGCGACGTCACGCTCGACACTATGAAGAGCCTGCTGTCGGTCGACAAGGAGCTCTGGAAGGAAGATGTCAAGAACATCAAGGAGTTCTATGCCAAGTTCGACGAGTTCGACACCCTGCCGCAGGAGCTCAAGGACGAGCTCGCAGCGCTCGAGAAGCGCCTCGGCTAAACAATCGCAAAGCGAAGGGAGAGGGCGTTGCCCTCTCCCTTTTTTGCGGGCCCGCCCGCAAATCATATCATCGCTTTGTCCGCCGCCCGTCCGAGTCCCCAGACGCTGAGGACGCTTCCCGCGGCCGCCACGAGCACCGCCGCGAGGAAGCCCGGGAGCATCCCCCAGAACACCGCCGCGAGCGCGGCCGGCACTCCAACCGCTGCCCCGATGGCCAGATTAAGCAGCATACCGAAGAAGCCGTTGATGTTCTGCTTGACCGCCTCCGCCTCGTTCTGCCAGACGAGCTTGGGGCGGACGGCGTCGACGAGCATACCGAGCGCGGCGGTTCCGACGCCGGCCACCGCTGCGGCAAACGCCGCCGCGAGCATCGTCGCCCAGTACGCGGGCAGCAGCACCGTCAGCACCACCGCCGTTAAGATCACCGTGACGGCGTTCGCCGCCGCCGAGACTATCAGCTTGCCGAAGCACAGCGTGCTCATCCTGAGCGGCATGGCCTTCAGGCGCGCAAGCCCCTCGCCCTCGCGGCTTATCGCGGTCGAGGCGGCGATATTTGCAAACGTCGCGAACAGCATTATTCCGAGCGCGCCGGCAAAGATGTACTGCGCCGGAACGCCGTCAAGCATCACGGCAAACAGCCGGAGCGCCCCGGCCTCCGCAAGCTCGGGCGGCAGCTCCTCCCCCGCGCTCACTTTCGTTATGAACGGCACGAGCAGGAACATCAGCGGGAATATCACGACGCCCAGAAGGCAGTTCATCGCGTAGGTCGGCGAGCGGAGCAGCCCGCGCCGCTCCCGCCGCATGCAGGCAAGCACCGGGCTCTTCGAGACCATGTTTTTCTCGTTCAGGCGCGCCTTCCTTCCGCCGCGCTTCGCAGTCTCGCGCGAGGCGGAAACGCTCCTTGAATATGTCCGCGAGCCGACAAGGCCGGTAAGCGCGAGCGCCGCCGCACACAGCGCAAAGTAGAGCAGCCCCCGGAGCAAAGCGCCCGGGCCGCCCGCTATCGCCTCCGCCGCCCATGCGGCGGGCGGGAAGACCCGGCTCGCGCCCGCGAGGACGTCCCCCGCGCCGCTCATGACCGACGTTATCTCGTCGAGCCCCATGCGGCCCATCACCTGACCGATAAGGTTTCCGCCGAGCGACAGCGTGAGCCCCAACAGGACGCCCATGACGGTCATGAACGTCTCGCGGTGGCGCATGAACACCGCTGAGCGCATCAGCAGGAGCGCGAGCACCGTCGCGACGGCGAGCGGCAGCGCCGGCAGGAGCAGCAGTACGATCACATCGGCGATGGCCGAAATCGCTCCTCCGCCCGCGACTATCATGTAGCACACGAACGCGGGAAGTGCAATAAAGAGCGATATGGCGAGCTCGCCGAAATATACGAACATGAACCGCGCAAAGAACACCGCGCCGCCTCTGAGAGGCAGTGCCGCGAGCAGTTCCGCGTCGTTCGCGCTGAACAGCGTACCTATGACCGACGCTATGCTGAAAAACAGCGTCATCACCATCGACGCGAGGAACACGCCGAATAGTCCGAGCGCCGCCCGTCCGGAGGCGGCAAGCCCTTGGAGCACCCCGAAGCACGCAACGCTCCACATCGCTTCGAGCACCGCAAACGCGAATATCATCAGGACCGTTACCGCAATGCGTCCCCCGCCGCTTTTCGCCTTCGTTTGGAACATCGTGCGGAGGCGCTGCCTCAGCAGCACCGAGAAAACTATCCGAAAGTCACGCATAGTCGTCCTCCGTGAGCTCGAGGAACAGGCTCTCGAGGCTCTCGTCCTTGCCGCCGCGCAGCTCCTCGAGCGTCCCGACCGCGACGAGGCTGCCGTTCCTTATTATGCCTATCCTGTCGCAGAGCTTCTCCGCGACCTCGAGAACGTGCGTCGAGAAGAACACCGTGTTCCCCGCAGCGGTGTGCGCCCTCATCTCATCCTTCAGAAGCGCGGAGGATTTGGGATCGAGGCCGGTCATCGGCTCGTCGAGGATCCACAGCGGCGGCGCGGGAAACAGAGCCGCCGCTATGAGCAGCTTCTGCTTCATGCCGTGCGAGTAGGTGTTTATCCGCTCCCCCGCCGCATCTGCTATCTCAAACATTTCGAGATACTTTGCGGCGCGTTCGCGCCGCTCTTTCGTCGGAACGCCGTAGACGTCCGCCACGAAGTTCAGGTACTCCTGCCCCGTGAGGCGGTCGTAGGTGTCATGCACGTCCGGGACGTAGCAGAAGTTCCGCTTTGCGGCGATAGGATCCTTTGCCATGTCCGCGCCGCCTATCTCTATGCGCCCCTCGTCCGGGCGGAGTATCCCGCAGAGCATCTTTATTGTCGTCGTCTTGCCCGCGCCGTTCGGGCCGATAAAGCCGAATATCTCTCCCCTGCGGACGTGCAGGTCGAGAGACTTCACTGCCGGTACGGCGCTCTTTGCATAGGTCTTTGTTATCCCTTCCAACCGAAGCATCTTGTTTTCCTCCCCGACAAAAATGTCGCGCCTTTGTGGCGCAACTATATATTACCCCCGTTGTGAGTAAATGTCAATCCCCTTTTTGAAAAATTTTATCGTTCGCGCGGGCGGATGCTCGCCTCTCCCGCGCGGAGGAGCTCGGTGCGCCCGTCTCCGTACTCCACCTCGAGCGAGTAGTCCCGCGCGAGGCGCAGCGCACGGGCGGGTATGCCCTCGTCCTGCGGCAGGCGCTTTACGAGCACATCCTTTCCCGGGGTGAGGCAGTATTTTTCGTACTCCGAAAACACCGCTTTCTCATCCGGGAGAAGCGTTTCCAGCTCGCAGAGGAACATTTCCGCCGCCTCCTCGGGAGAAGCGGCGCGGCCGCCCTCGAGCGCGACGCTCGTGCATACCTCCCGCAGCTCCGCCGGGAAGTCCTCCTCCCGCTGGCGGAGGTCTATACCGATGCCGAGTATGGCACGCTCTCCGCGCAGCTCGACGAGTATACCACAGAGCTTACGCCATCCGTCCGGCCGCTCTGTGATAATATCATTTACCCACTTTATCCCGCATTCCGCGCCGAGCGAGGCCACGACGCGGCGCGCGGCGACCGCCGCCGCCGGCGTGAGCCACGCGAGGGTCCCGTCCGCGGGCAGGACGACCGAGAGGTACATACCGAGCCCCTCCGGCGACTCGAACCTCCGCCCGAGACGTCCCTTGCCCGCCGTCTGGCGGCGCGCGAGCACCGCGCTCCACTCGGGCAGCGGTGTGCGCTTGAGGTATTCGTTGGTGGAGTCCACCTCGTCAAGAATGTATATGGAATGTCTCATCGTCCCAGTCCTCCCCATGCTGCTTGCGGTAGATCCTTTCCCGCTCAAGGTCGCGGTACTCGACTTCAAACGGCTCGGAGCCGTCGTCAGTCTGTATGAGCAGCCGTTCCGAGCCGCTGCGGCGCAGCTCCGCCGCTTCCTCCGGCGAGACCGGCAGCTGCCCCGTCGCGCGCAGCCATGCGTCGCGCGGCGCGGGCGGGTCGAGCGGAGGATAGTCTCCGTCCGGCGTTTCGACGTCGTCCGGGGACACCTTCGCGCCGCGTTCGAACGCGAGCTCCCATGCGCCCAACTCGCGGAGTATCGCCTCCGGCTCGTCCTCCGCGCCGGCAGGCACCTTCATATATATCTTCCCGGACGGAAGGCGCAGAACGTCCGCGCGGCGGCCGGTCGCACGCAGGACCGCCGCCGCAAACGTCTCCGGCTCCGCAGCCGCCTTCGGCGCGGCGAGTCCGTAGGGCATCCTGCCGCCTATGACGTCAAAGCCCATGTCCCGGAAGCTCGTCTCGAAGCGGGCGCGCCACCGGAGCGCCGCGCGCCGGCGGAGAAGAAATCCCTCTCCGTCGCCGAGCTCCGCCGCGGCCACCGCCGCCTCCCGCGCGGACGGGAACCCAAGTCCGAGCGCCCTCCGCGCCGCCTCTATTCGCTCAGCATTCTCCCCGGAGCATATCACGAACGCCATGTCAAACCCGCAGAGCGAGTAGGCAAAGCGCAGGCTCCGCAGAGAGATGAGGTTCCTGTGCTTTTCAATGAGCGGTACCGCGCTGAACTCGGTGAAGTCGGCAAAGCATTCGTCGATAAGGAAGGGCTCGTCCCACCGGGTCTCGGCGAGCTCGTCTATCTCCCGCGCCGTCAGCTCCTGGCCGAATTCGTTCGGTGAGCTTATGATCAGCGGCAGCGCCGCAAGGTCGGCCGCCGCCGCACAATCAGCGGCGATGCCGCGCCTGCCGCGCGGCTCCGTCTCGACCGGCCTTGCGCCGTGCTTTTCGGCAAGGCTGCGGAAGGCCGCGCGCGACGGCGCGGGCAGAACGATCTCCCTGTTTGCAAACAGCGCGTAAAACAGGCACTCCGCCGCGTCCTCCGCATCCCGAAAGACCGCGACGGACAGTCCGTCCGGAATGCCGCGCGTCTCGCGGAACAGCCGGACGGCGAGCGCCGTTGCCTCCTCCGCACGGGGAAGATCCTCCTCCCGCGCGAAGGCCGCCTCGAGCGCCCGAACGTTCGGACAATATACCGCCCTGCCGGCGTCGGTCCGCAGCTCTCTCTCGGAAAACGTCATTGCTCCTCCTTGCCGCCCGCCGCTAAGTGTTCGCGAGCCGCAGTAATCTTCGGTGCGTTCCCGCGCAGTCTGATTCGATTGCGATTTTCGCTTATATTTTACCACATCTGTAAAGCGTGACGCTCATTTTTGCCTCGCTTTTTCGGATGTACAGTGCTTTTCGGATATTGTATCACGGAACGTTTTCCTTGACAAGCCGTCAAGATCGGCGTATCATTGGTTTATTGGAATCATTCGCTAACTTTTACATAAAAAAGGAGTTGTTAATATGCCAAAGGACCACCTTCTCTGTGACAGGACCGAAATAATCGCGACTCAACTTATGGGCAATCAGTGGCGGCAGGTCTCCGCCCGTGCCGACCGGATAAAGAGCATCCGATTCGACTTTGTCGACACCCGAAAGCTGCTCTTTCTGAAGGGACGCGACGAGCGCATCACGGTCGAGGTAAGCGGAGGGATGCCGGTGACCTTTCTCCGCTCCGCAGAAAAGGGCTTCTTTGACGAGTACAAGGAGCGGCTTCGCAAGTTTGCAAACGACAACAAGATAACCTTCCACGACGATACTGCTGCCCAAACGGTCTAAAAGACCGTTTGTGGTTTTTCCCCAAGCGGCGCGAAGCGCCGCTTGGGGACCCCTTTCGATTGAAATGCTCGGCGGAAATGAATTCCGCCTGCGCGAAGTTAGCGGCTTTGCCGCTAACTTCAACCGCGCGAACCGGCGCGGACGGCGCTCTGCACCGTTTGGGGACCCCTTTAATTGAAATGCTCGGCGGAAATGAATTCCGGCTCCGCGATGTTGCCTTTGGCAACATCAACCGCTGCGAACAGCGAAAGCGCAAACCAATTCTTCATCCTACATTCTACTGCTTTCGCCCGCAATATTTGCTTTGCAAATATTGCCCGACATTGAGCGTGTTGTAGGGCGGAGCGGCGCGAAGCGCCGCTTGGGGACCTTCCAAATTGAAATGTTCGTGCGGAAAACGGATCACATCTGCCGTCCCGCAGCACATACGTTTCCCCCGCACCTTCCCCGGATCTCCGCCGGGGAAGGCTTTTTTGCGTTCCGCGCCGAAAGCGGATGACATTGCCCGCTCTTTGGTGTATAATATGTAGACGCGGGCGGCACATATCCGCGCCGCCCGCGTCTAAAGAGAGTATAAACCACTCAGGAGAGGTCTGTATATGATTCATCCCGCTTTTATCCTCGCCATTCTCACGGTGGCGGGCGTTTGCTATATGCTGTACAGGTACCGCGCCGCGCTGGCGGACGACCCTGCGGGGGCGCTCCCGCCTGCCCCGAAGGATGCGGGCTGCGGCTCCGCATCGCAGCCTGGGGACGCGGCAGAGCCGGACGAAGGCAGCGCCCTTTTCACACGGCCTGAACTGAATGTCGAGGATTCGGACTGTGACACGGCGGAACCGCAGCCCTCCGAGCGCGAAGACGACGGCGCGCTCCCGGAGGATGACCTGCCGAAGAGCCCCGCGCCGGACGCCGAAGAGACCGTGCCGAGGCGCAGACCGCGCCGGACGCCGCTCCGCTTTCCCGCCATACACCGCATGACGCGGCGCGACGCGCTTTTCGCGCTGCTCCTCACCGTTGTCTACGCTGTTGCCGCGTTCTCTAACCTCGGCGACACGACCGCCCCGCAGAGCTTCTACAGGTTCACAAAGGACGAGCCGTCGCTTACGATAGACCTCGGCGAGCCGCGCGCGGTGAGCCGCATCTTCTACTACACCGGGTCCTTCCACGACCCCTCCGCTTCGAGCGGCGGCTTTCAGGGGTACTACCTCTCCGTCTCCTCCGACGGCGAGGAGTGGGCGGACTGCGGCGTACTCAAGCAGGTACACTCCAACACCTTCCACTGGGTCGACGAGGCACTGACCCCGGACGAGGACGAACCCGATGTCGGCCTCACCTCCGTCCGATACATCCGCCTTCTCGTTCGGTACACGCCGATGGAGCTCGGCGAGGTCTGCATTCTCGACCCGGACGGGAACGTCATCCCCGCGGACGGCTTTTCTGCCGAGCCCTCCGCCCCCGAGCTCTTTGACGAGCAGGGGCTGAAACCGGACGCGCCGGACTACATGAACTCCATGTACTTCGACGAGATATACCACGCGCGCACCGCCCGCGAATTCCTGCTCAGCGACCCGGTCTACGAGAACACACATCCCCCGCTCGGCAAATCCATCCTCTCGCTCGGCATCCTGCTCTTCGGCATGACGCCGTTCGGGTGGCGCTTCATGGGCACGCTCTTCGGCGTGCTCATGGTGCCGTTCGTGTACGTCCTTCTGAAGAACCTCTTCGGTAAGACCTGGCTCTCAGTCTGCGGAACGCTCATGGCGAGCTTTGAGTTCATGCACTTCGTCCAGACGCGCATCGCCACGATAGACACCTACGGGCTCTTCTTCACGATACTGATGTACTTCTTCATGTACCGCTTCCTCGCGGCGGGCTACGACGCGCCGGCACGCAGCCGCCTCGTTCCGCTCGCGCTCTGCGGGCTCAGCTTCGGACTGGGCATAGCGAGCAAGTGGACGGCGTTCTATGCGGCGGCGGGGCTTGTCGTGCTCTACCTCATCGGCGCCGTCACCGAGGGGATACGCCTCTGCCGCGAGGGACGCGCGCGGGAGTATCTGAAGAAGCTCTCGGCGGTGCTCGCGGTGAGCGTGCTGTTTTTCATTGTCGCGGCGGGCGCGATATACTATTTCAGCTACATCCCATTCGCCGCCGGAAACGGCAGGGAGATGAGCTTTGCCACCGTCTGGAACAACCAGGTCTCCATGTGGAACTACCACTCCGGCCTGGAGGCGACGCACACCTATCAGTCGAGCTGGTGGCAGTGGATGCTCGACGGACGCCCCATACTCTACTACCGCTCGAGCGAGTATGCCGCCGACGGCTCCATCTCCGCTATACGGAGCTTCGCGTCCTTCAACACCCCGCTCATAAGCTGGGCGGGTCTCGCGGCCATTATATCGCTTATCGCGGCGCTCTACCGCGGCGCGGACCGCCGCATACGTTTCGCGGGCGCGTTCTGCGGGATATTTGCCGCGGCGGGCTTTGCGGGGCAGGTCGCTTCCTTTATCGCGAGCGGCTTTACGCTGTTTTCCGACCGGCTCTGCTCCTACATCTTCGCGGTGGCGGTCGTCGCGGCGGTCGCGCTGCCCTTCCTCAGCCGGACTCGCGCGGAGACGCGCTCGCGCGACCTCTTCATCATTGTCGGCACGCTCGCGCAGCTGCTCCCGTGGATACCGGTGACGCGCTGCACCTTCGCCTATCACTACTTCCCGACGAGCTTTTTCCTCACGCTCGCGCTCTGCGCGGTCTTTGACCGCTGGGACGAAGCCGCGTCCTCCCGCGCGGCGGCCATACCGCAGACGGACGGCGCAGCCGCCGTCTCCGGCGTCCGTGGGAAATGGCTCACCGTGAGCGAGGGACGCCGCGCCGCCATGCTCTTTACCGCCGCGGTGCTTCTGCTATTTGTGCTGTTCTACCCCTACCTCTCGGGCGTCACCGCACCGACGTGGTACTACAAGGCGTTCATCGGATGGTTCCCGAGCTGGCCGATATGACACATATAGAGAAAGGGCTTTGATATGCGGCTTGTCGATACTCACACCCACACGTTCCCGTTCTCCCCGGACGCCGAGGCGTCGCT
>CANRIN010000060.1 GCA_947630675.1 uncultured Clostridia bacterium
ACGACGGCGTAACGCCCGGACGTGTGCCACTCCCCCTCGAGCGCATCGTAGGCTGGTTCTCCGTCAAACGAGAGGCACAGATACCCCGCGAGGACGCCGTCCGCCGTGAGCGCATATCCGTGCCCGGAGGCTATGTCAGCGCGTATCGAGCCTATATTCGGGGTGTCGTCCGTCCACTGGACAAAGCCCTGCGCGCGCTGGAACGCGCGCCCGTCGTCGATTATCGCGGCGTACTCCGCCGCCCTCTCCGCCTCCGCCGGGACAAGGCGGACGCCGCCCGCGCTCATTCGAGCGCGAGCGTCATCACGGTCTCGCCCGTGAGCTTCTTTATCTCGAACTTCTCCCCGTCGTAGACGGCGTAGCTGCCGTAGTCGCAGTCCTTCGGCACCGAGGTCGAGCCGGGGTTTACGAGGTAGCCGCCGTTTTCGAGCTTCTTTGCGACCTTGACGTGGGTATGGCCGTGCAGCAGAACATCCCCCGCCTTCATCGGCGGCAGGTACATCTCGTTGAAGATGTGTCCGTGTGTGAGGAAGAGCGTCCGCTTCGGCTCGGAGATCATCGTGAACCCGCCTATGAGCGGGAACTCGAGGACCATCTCGTCTATCTCCGCGTCGCAGTTGCCGCGCACGCAGATTATATCCTCCTTCATGGCGTTCAGCATCCGCGCGACCTCCATCGGGCCGTGCCCCTCCGGGAGCGGATTTCTCGGGCCGTGATAGAGGATGTCGCCGAGCAGGACGAGCTTATCCGCCTTCTCCTCCTGATACCTTATCACGAGCTCACGGCAGCGGTCTGCGGAGCCGTGTATGTCCGAACCTATGACGAGCTTCATAAAAACACACCTTTCAGCGAATATTTGTTATTTTTCGCGGACAAAGACGCGGACCGTCGCCTTCTTGCCGCCGACGAGGGTGTCCGCGCGCCGCGACATCTTCCATCCCTCCGGCATCAGCGCCTCGAGGTCGAAGTCCCGCGCCGTGAGCACCGCCATCCGCCCGGAGGTCTTCAGCACGCGCGAGGCCTCGGCAAGCGCGTCGCGGTACAGCTCCGCGAGCGACGCGGCGTCGGTCTCCCGGAACAGTCCCCACGGCGGGTCTGTGAGCACCAGGTCGACCGAGCCGTCCTCAAACGGGAGGCGCCGCGCGTCCCCGCAGACCACATTTGCTCCCGCCATATGGGCAAAGCGTCTCTCGAGAAAGGGTATGAGCGACCGGTCGCGCTCCACGCAGAGCGGGCGCACCCCGTGCGCTATCCTGCATGCGGCGAGCGGCAGCGCGCCGTGCCCCGCGAACGGGTCGAGCACGACGTCGCCCTTTTTTACTCCCGCAAGCTCCGCCGCCATCGCCGCAAGCGACGGACGGAGCTCTCCCTTCTCCGGCTTCGGTGCGCGCGGGTCGTCGAGAAGCAGCCCGAAGAAACCGCCGCCCTCACTCCGCACTGCATACCAGAACTCCACGTCCGCGCCGAGGCGGTTCGGTCTGAGACCGGTCGCGCGTGCTATGCCGTGCTCCGCCGCGTCGAGCAGATACCTCGGGACGCTTTCAAAGCGGTTCGCCTTAGAAAACCTCACACGGAAGCTCCGCGCGCGGACGCCCTTCGGCAGCGGCGGTACGCCGGACGTGCGCACCATTCTCTCAAATGTCTGCGTTTTCTCAAACTCCCGAAGGAGCACGAAGACGCCGGAGAGGCAGGGCGCGCCGGCAACTCTTTCGACGGGCGCAGAGGAGTCGAAGCGTATCAGTCCCTCCGACACTCTGACATGCTCCGCCGGCGCGCCGGTCTCGCGCGCGACGGCGCGCGCGGCGATGGCCTCAAATCCCGGTGAAAAAGTCGCCGCAAAGCGCACCGCGCTCCCCCCTTCGCCATGTATACTGCCATTTTAGCCCATAGTCCGAAAAAATGCAAGAAGTACCTGCGTTTTATCCGATTTTTCTTGGCGTCAGGCGCCGGGATAAAGTATAATTTTTATAGATGATTTTTAAGTCCAACAAATGGCGAACACACAAACCTCTTCAAGGAGCGGATGTACGATGATGACCGCAAACGAACTCCTGCTCGCGCTCGAGAGCGGTTCTCTCGACGCGGCGCTTGCGGCGGCGCAGACCGCCCACGGCAGCTTTTCCGGGCCGAGCGGACGTGCCGCCGCGCTCACCCGGCTGTTTATCGAGTCATACGGCGGCGACCGCGAGGTCTCGCTTATCAGCGTCCCCGGGCGCACCGAGCTCGGCGGCAACCACACCGACCATCAGCGCGGGCGCGTGCTCGCGGCGAGCGTGGATATGGATATCCTCGCCGTCGTCTCGCCGTCCGACGAGGCGCGCGTGCGCCTCAAATCAGTAGGTTTCAGCCGCGAGGACTGTGTCATGCTCGACGACCTCACGCCCAAGGCGGAGGAAGAGAGCCACTCCCCCTCGCTCATACGCGGCATAGCGAGATGGTTTTCCGACCACGGACTCCCCGTCCGCGGCTTCGATGCGTACACACAGAGCGAGGTCCCGCCCGGAAGCGGACTCAGCTCGTCCGCGGCGTTCGAGGTCGCGGTAGGCGCGGCGTTCCGCGCCGTCGGCGGAGCGGACATAGACAACGTCGAGCTCGCGAAGGCCGGTCAGTACGCCGAGAACGTGTTCTTCGGCAAGCCCTGTGGGCTTCTCGATCAGACCGCCTGCGCTCACGGCGGCGTCGTCGCGATGGACTTCGTAGACCCGTCCTCACCCGAAATAATCGGCGCCGAACTCGACCTCGCGCGGCTCGGCTACGCGCTCTGCATAACCCTCACCGGCGGGCATCACGCCGACCTCACGGACGACTACGCCGCCGTTCCCGCCGAGATGAAGGCGGTCGCGGCGGAATTCGGAGCGGACGCGCTCCGTTCGGTGGACGAGGCGGAGTTCTTCGCGCGGCTCGGCGCGCTCCGCGAAAAGCTCGGCGACCGCCCCCTGCTCCGCGCGATACACTTCTTCGGAGAAAACTCGCGCGTGAGCGACCTTGCCCGCGCGCTGCACGACGGTGACTTTGACGAGTACCTCCGTCTCGTGCGCGAGAGCGGCAGGAGCTCGTGGGAGCTGCTCCAGAACGTCTTCAGTCCCGCCGCCCCGGGAGAACAGGGCGTGTCCCTCGCCCTCGCTCTGAGCGAGAAGGTGCTTGCGGGCAGGGGTGCGTGCCGTGTCCACGGCGGCGGCTTCGCCGGGACCATACAGGCGTACGTCCCGCTCGACAAGGTGAGCGAGTACAGCGCCGCAATGGCCTCCGTCTTCGGAGAAGGCGCGTGCCGCGTGCTTTCGATACGCGCAAAGGGCGCATGCGTCATAGCCTGAGAACGAAAACCCGGCGGCGAGGCAAAGTCCCGCCGCAGAAATCAAGTTGAGAGGAGAGCTTGTATTATGGCAAAGATTCTTGTCACCGGAGGTATGGGCTACATCGGCAGCCACACCGTCGTGAAGCTCATCGAAAAGGGATACGAGGCTGTCATCGTCGACAACCTCTCGAACTCCAACGTCTCGGCGCTTGACAACATAGAGAAGATAACCGGCGTCCGCCCCGCCTTCTACGAGAACGACATACGCGACCGGGAAGCGCTCGAGAAGATATTCTCCGAGCATAAAATAGATGCCGTCATACATTTCGCGGGCCTCAAGGCGGTCGCCGAAAGCCCGAAGAAGCCGATAGAGTACTACCACAACAACATCACCGGCACGCTCGTGCTCTGTGATGTGATGCGGAGCTTCGGCTGCAAGAAGCTCGTCTTCAGCTCCTCGGCGACGGTTTACGGAATGACGAACGTACCGCCCTTCACCGAGGACATGCCCACCTCCGCCACGAACCCCTACGGCTGGACGAAGGTCATGCTCGAGCGCATACTTGAGGACATCTGCCACTCCGACCCCGAGTGGAAGGTGCTCTCGCTCCGCTACTTCAACCCGATAGGCGCGCACGAGAGCGGCCTGCTCGGCGAGGAGCCGAACGGCGTTCCGAACAACCTCTTCCCCTACGTCGTCCGAGTTGCAAGCGGGAAGTTTGATCACCTCCGCGTCACCGGCGCGGACTACCCCACGCCGGACGGCACCGGCGTGCGCGACTACATACACGTCGTCGACCTCGCGCGCGGCCACATCGCGGCGCTCGCGCGCCTCGAGGAGCAGGAGGGCTACGACAAAATAAACCTCGGCACCGGCAAGGGTTCGAGCGTGCTTGACGTTCTTCACGCTCTGGAGCGTGCCGTCGGCCGCGAGATACCCTACAAGATATATCCCCGCCGCGAGGGCGACATCGCCGAGTGCTATGCCGACGTCTCGCGGGCAAAGGAACTGCTCGGCTGGACGGCGGAGTACGACCTCGACCGGATGTGCGCGGACGGCTGGAACTACATCGTCCGCTCCGGCGAAGGAAAATAACAGACTGCGGCGCGGAAAATTTCCGCTTTGAAATGTCGGCTCTCCGGTGCGGCTTGGGAGGGAACGCGCCGGAGATTTCCGACATTCTCCGACATATTATAAAACACAGAAAAACATTTACCCGTGCCGGATACGGCACGGGTCATTTTTTGTAATTGTGTCCCGGACCTTCAGCAGAGCATCCGGGACACGGTTCTTCCTGTTCGGCCGTTGGAAGCAGCAGCCGCTTCGATATACTCTCAGCCCTTCAGACCGTTCGCCTGACGCTCCATGTTCTCCACGACGACGTCGTATATCTCGCCGAGCGAGGCGCAGTACTCGAGCACCTCCCACGGCCTGTTCGTGTGAAAGTGTATCTTGATAAGCTCGTCGTCGCCGACGACGAGCAGGCTGTCGCCCTCGAAGTGCGCGATTATGTACTCGTTTATCGCATCCTCGTCGAGGCCTGTACCCTCGATAAGCAGCTGTGTGTCGAATTTGAACTCCAGCATCGTGTATCCTCCCTCTCTCCGGCGGTGCGAGGCTCCGCCCCGCCGCCCGTTGATTTGATAGTATTGTACCACAACCGGTACGCGTTGTCTACATCCGTCCCGGTCGATGTTCTGTCCTCACCGCGATGCTCCCTCCCGCCGCGTCCCGGAAACCTGCGCGCTCCGCGCGAAAAATTCAAAAACCCGATTGACAATTCCCGCTCCTTCGGATATAATATACTTTGCTGTGTGACATGCTGGTATAGCTCAGCCGGTAGAGCAGCTGATTCGTAATCAGCAGGTCGTGTGTTCGAGTCACATTACCAGCTCCAAGTCGGAGAGCCCGAAGTCGTTAAGACTTCGGGCTCTCTTTTTTTGCTTCCGACGCCATTTCACAGCTTGGTTCCGTAACTGCGGTATCATTCCGCAGACTTTACCTATACAAAAATGCCACAGGACACTTTCGTATCCTATGGCATAGCAAGCACCCGGATTTGCACCGGGACCACGGCAATCACCGGTTCTCCTCGGCTTAAACTATCACTTGCGATGCCTATTGTACCAGAGTTTTCGGACATATTCAACTAACTTCTTCTCGTCATCGGTCAGATGCCTTGTCCCGTTAGCAAACTTTGTTTTACCGCGCCAATAACGCAACACTTTTCGGAAATATGACGTGGTGCTCCGCTCCGTCCCTGTGCTAACATAAAATCAGAACGAAAGAGGGAGGCAAAATCATGGAAGAACTGACTGTATCGGTTCGGCAGGGACGGGAGTCGGTCACCGAAAGCTGCTATAAGGCGCTCGGATGGCAGGTGATAAGCCGTTCCGGGGAGAGCGACACATCGCCCTTTACGCGCACTGTTTTTGTCCGCGAAGCCCCGGAGCCCGCAGGCGCCGCAGAGAAGCGGGCGCGGTGCGAGGCTGTGCTCGCGGAGGTCGAAGAGATCGACCGGAGGGTCGAGCGGTACTACCTGGAGCGCGTGGTGCTCGTCGGTCTGGCGGGCGCGGTCTGCATAGGGCTGAGCTTTCTTTTCCTGCATCTCGGATGGCGCGTCGTCTTTACGCTGTCGCTGCTGCTCGGGCTCTTCGGGTGCTCCATTACGCTGGCGCTCCGTCCGCCATTCACGCGGATGGGACTTCGGAAGCTCGGCGGGGACGTCCCCGCTCTGGAAGCGCGGCTCGCCGCCATACTTGAGGAGGAGAATCAAAAATGAAAAACGGACTTCTCTCCTCAAAGATATTTGACAGCCGCGCGCCCGCCGAAAAGGTGACCCGCCGCGAAAAGATACTCGGCCACTTCATGGGACCCATCGCCGTGATGGTGATGAACTCCATTCTCAGCAGCTACTTAAACGTCTACTACACCGACGTTCTGAAGATAGGCGGCATCTGGGGCGGTATGTTCATAAGCTCGTTCCCGATAGTCGCGAAGGTGCTCGACGTACTGACCTTCATCTTCATGGGCATGGTGGTGGACCGCACGAAGTCCCGGCAGGGCAAGGCGCGCCCGTGGATACTCTTCTCCGCGCCGCTGATGGTCGTCTGCCTCGTGCTGCTCTCCGCGGTTCCGACCGGCAACGACAACCTCACGGCCATCTGGATATTCGTGAGCTACACGCTCTTCTACGCCGTGGCCTTCACGATGTACAGCACGGCGCACACGCTGCTCGTCCCTCTCGCGACAAACGATCCCGCGGAGCGGCAGCAGCTCTCCACCGTAGCAAACACTCCGGGCATGGCGGCGGGCACTTTCGTGGCTATCATCTTTCCCTGCCTGCTGGTGCCGTTCATGGGCGTAGCAGGCGGGCGGTGGATCTCTGTGGCGGTGGCGCTCGCAATAGTCTCACTGCCGCTCATACTGCTGGAGTTCTTCTTCACGCGCGAGCGCGTCGCGCAGAGCGACGCTGGCTCCGACGAAAAGGTGAGCCTCTCCGCACAGCTCCGCTGCTGCGTAAAGAGCCGCAGTTGGGTGGTGCTGATGATATACCTCGTCGTGATAAACCTCGTAAACTCGCTTTTCAGCGCGGGCACGTTCTACTACTGCAACTGGGTGCTCGGCAGCTATAACGACGGCTATACGCAGGCGCTCTTTTACGCCCTGGGGCAGGCGCCGCTCGGAATAGGTCTGCTTCTCTGCAATCCGCTTGCAAGGAAACTCGGGAAGCGGAACTCCATGCTGCTCGGCATGACATTCTCCACCCTCGGCGCGGCGCTCTGTCTTCTGAATCCCCGCAGCCTCACGGTGGTGCTTGCGGGACAGTTCATCCGCTCGCTCGGTCTCATTCCCGGCTCCTACATGCTCTCCGGCATGCTCGGGGACGCGCTCGACGACGTGGAGCGCGTCAGCGGCAAACGCTGCGACGGTTTTTCCTCCTCGGTGCTCAACTGCATCGGCACCATCATGGGCGGCATCGCGCTGTGCATCTTCAACTTCGGCATTTCCCACCTCGGGTATCAGGCGCCTACTGCCGGCGTCATCCCGGTGCAGAACGGCATGATACAGACATTCATCATCTTCTGCGTCATAGGCGTACAGCTCATCGCATATCCGCTCATCGCTGTTATCACGCGTTTCATGCGTCCCGACCGCCGTCCGGCGGAGCGCGCCAAGTAGAGAGAACCGGCCCGCGCGGTTTTTCGAGCCGCGCGAGCCGTATTTTTTCGCAAAATCTCAAGACTTAAACAAAACTTTAACATTTGTATGCTATACTGAAAGAAAAACAGACGGAGGTCTTTCAATGTTTCGGATATTGGTGGTGGAGGACGACAAGGACCTGAACCGCACGGTCTGCTCGTTTCTCAACGGCAGCGGCTACAAGGCGACGGGGTGTCTCGACGCGAATGAAGCCTACGACGCCATGTACGGCGCCACCTTCGACCTCATCATCTCCGACATCATGATGCCCGGCACGGACGGCTACGAGTTTGCGAAGACCGTGCGCTCTCTCAACGAGGACATACCTATCCTTTTCATGACGGCGCGGGACGACTTTGCATCCAAGCAGCGCGGCTACCGCATCGGCATAGACGACTACATGGTAAAACCTATAGACCTTGACGAGCTCTTCCTGCGTATCGGCGCACTCCTGCGGCGGGCGAAGATCGCCGCCTCCCACAAGCTTGAGATAGGAAAACTGCGGCTCGACATGGACGAGCGCACGGCGGTCTATGACGGAGAGGAGATTCCCCTGACGACGCGGGAGTTCAACATCCTCTACAAGCTCCTGAGCTATCCCGGCAAGACCTTCACCCGCACCCAGCTCATGGACGAGTTCTGGGATGCGGAGACGAATACCGCGCCGAGGGCTGTCGACGTCTATATGACGAAGCTACGCGGAAAGTTTGAAAACTGCTCCGAGTTTGAACTCAAGACCGTTCACGGTCTCGGGTATAAGGCGGTGATACTGTGAAATCGGGTCCAAAGCTCAGGCGGGTCCTGCTCTCTCTGCGGCGCTATGTCGCTTTTTTCCTGCTCATGTCCTTTGTGATAACCTGCTGTATGCTGCTGTTTCTCTCCATGCTGTCAGGCTCGATGGAGATAACCTACACCGAGAACGGTATCCGCTTTGCGGCCGTTGCCACATTCGTCAACGTTATCTTTCTCAGCCTGCTCTGCACCGTCATAGACGCCGTGCGCCGCCGGCTCTTTGTCGAGCGTCCCGTGCGGCGCATCGTGGAGGGCGCGGAGAAGATCATGCGTGGCGACTTCACCGCGCGGATAAAGCCGTTTCACAGCATCGACAGCGGGGACGGGTTCGACGTCATCATTGACTGCTTCAACCGCATGGCGGAGGAGCTCTCCGGCGTGGAGACTCTGCGGACAGACTTCATCGCCAATGTGTCCCACGAGCTGAAAACACCGCTCGCCGTCATGCAGAATTGCGGGACCATGCTTCAACGTCCCGACCTGACAGAAGAGCAGCGGATGGAATACGCAGAGACGATCACCGAGCAGTCCCGCCGCCTTGCCGACCTGATCACAAATATTCTGAAGCTGAACCGGTTGGAAAACCAGCAGATCTACCCCGCGGCTAAGCGGTACGACCTCGGCGAGCAGCTTGCCGAATGCCTTCTGAACTTTGAAAGCACATGGGAGCAAAAGAATATCGACATCGAGACGGACATTGAAGAAGAAGTTTTCGTGGAATCGGACGAGGAGCTGCTGAGCCTCGTCTGGAACAATCTGTTCTCGAACGCCCTGAAATTCACAGAGCCGGGCGGTGCGGTGTCCGTTGTGCTGAAAACCGAGGGAAATTCGGCGGTGGTCGAAGTCTCGGACACCGGCTGCGGCATCTCGCCGGAGACCGGCAGGCACATCTTCGAGAAATTCTATCAGGGCGACACCTCCCACGCCATGCAGGGCAACGGCCTCGGCCTCGCGCTTGTGAAGCGGGTCGTCGACATTGTCGGCGGGGATATTTCCGTTGAGAGCGAGGTCGGAAAAGGCAGCACCTTTACCGTGAAGATAAGGAGGGCAGCGGATGGAGAAATTCAAGGAGATTCTTAAAAGGATATTCTGTCTGCCTCCG
Source organism: uncultured Clostridia bacterium (assembly GCA_947630675.1). Lineage (GTDB taxonomy): Bacteria > Bacillota > Clostridia > Oscillospirales > JAAYOS01 > CANRIN01. The sequence goes on from CANRIN010000060.1 coordinate 9,394, forward strand.
CTCCCGACGGTTCTCGCGGCGTTCTTCGGCTACGGATTTGTGATCGCCGTGTTTGCGTTCGATATTCAAACCCCAATCCTGCGGTATGCCTCTTATGCGGCTTCCGCCTATGCGCTCACCGTCACCTGTACGGGACTTACCTACATCAATACGGCGATCGGCGGCGTCAGAAAGTTTGTTTCAGATCATCCGCTGATGAAGAAATTCCGCTCCACCGCGCTCGGGGAAAGGTTCATGACCGACGTGCGCTTTCGGGCCGGGGTTTTCCTGTATCAGGGCTTCTTCATCAACCTTCTGTATATCGCAATAAAGCTTGTGTCGGGTATCGTGTACCGCTCTGCGTGGTTTATCTCTCTTGCGGTCTACTACATACTGCTCGCCGTGATGCGTTTGCTGCTCGTGCGGAGGCTGAACACGCAGGATGAAGCGGCGGAGCTTCGCCGCTACCGGCTGTGCGGGATAATGCTTCTCTTCATGAATCAGGCGCTCGCAGGGATAGTGATATTCATGGTGCGGCAGAACCGCGGCTTTGAGTATCCGGGGCTGCTGGTTTACGCCATGGCCGCCTATTCCTTTTACGCCGTCACGGTCGCCATTATCAATATCGTGAAGACACGGCGGCATAAAAGCCCGATACTTTCGGCGGCCAAGGCCATCAACCTTGTGGCGGCGATGGTGTCCATCCTGTCGCTGGAGACCGCGATGCTCGCGCAGTTCGGCGGGGACGACGATCCGATGTTCCGCCGCGTCATGACCGGCGCAACGGGCGGCGCCGTCTGCACCGTCGTTATCGGCATGGCTGTCTACATGATCTGGCGGGCAAGCAAAAATCTCAGGCAGCTCAAAATTAACAATTCTCAAACATAAATTGAACGTTTCGCAAACAGTTGCCCGGTATAATAGCGTCAGAAAACGAAAGGAGCGCAAAAACATGGAAGAAAAGAAAGAGACCTTCACCTACACATATTCCTCAGCGGAGCAGGAGGAGATAAAGCGCATACGGGACAAATACGCCCCTCCGGCAAAAGAGGAGACCCCGATGGATAGGCTCCGCCGCCTGGACGGGAGCGCCACAAAGGGCGCGGCCGTCGCGGCGCTTGTCGTCGGTATCGTCAGCGCCCTGCTATTCGGCGTGGGGATGTGCTGCACGCTGCTTGCCGGCTGGGAAGCATACTTTATCCTCGGCGTCGTCGTAGGCGTCATAGGTATCGCCGGCGTGGTCGCGGCCTATCCGCTCTATCTACACATGGTAAAGCGCAAACGTGCAAAGCTCGCGCCGGAGATGATCCGTCTCTCGGACGAGCTGATGAAGTAGTAAAAACCCCGTCCGACGCTCACCGTGAGCATCGGACGGGGTTTTCAATATCCTCAAAACAGCCCTACCAGACGAACTCCGCAAGCATTACCACAAGCGGCATCGTGACGACCGAGAGTATCGTGCTGAGGCAGACTGTGCGGGCCGCGTAAGGGTAGTCCGCGCCCACACGTCCCGCGTAGACGGCGACGTTCGCGCCTATCGGCGCAGAGGCGGCGATGAGCACCGCGAGCCGCATGTCCCCCGCCGGGAACAGCGAGAGCACAAGCAGCGTCAGCACCGGTATCACGGCAAGACGCACCGCGCTCACCGCGTAGAGGTGCCAGTCCCGGAAGAGCTCCGAAAGCTTTCCCTCCGCGAGATACGCGCCGAGCACGAGCATCGCCACCGGCGCGTTCAGCGCCGCTATGCCGTCGAGACAGTCGGAAATTATCTCCGGCTCCGGCACACGGGCAAAGAAGAACACAAGCCCCAGAAGGAACGCGATAACGAGCGGGCTCGTGAATATCGACTTCGGGGAGCAGGCCTTCGGGTTCCCGGTAAGCACCGCCTGTCCGTAAGTCCACTGTAGGACGTTCAGTATCGCGATAAGCGCGGTGATGGAAAACACCCACTCGCTGCCGAGCACCGCCGTTATCAGCGGTATGCCCATGAATCCGGCATTCGAGAACGCCGCGCCGAAGTTGTCTATCGGCCTGCGGCGGTATATGACGGCGGACACCGCCATCGAGAGCCCCAGCGCCGCGACCGCTGCAAGCAGCGACCACAGGAAGGTCGTCGTGTTCTCCGGCGTCCGCGCGACCCACATCGATTTCAGGATAACGCACGGGATGATAAGATACAGCATCACCGAGGCCAGCGCCTTGCTGCCCTCCTTGGACACTATCTTCGTCTTGAACAG
>CANRIN010000061.1 GCA_947630675.1 uncultured Clostridia bacterium
CGGTAGCCCGCGACCTGCGCGTTGCGTCCCGAGCCGTCCGCCACGACCGCCTCCATCATCCGGCACATCGTCGCCGACGTCTCCTCGCTTATCACCTGCCGCACTACCGTCGGCTCGGTGGCATAGGCCACGGTGCCGTCCGAGTTCAGGACCTCCTGCACCACATACGGCTTCATGAGGTAGCCGCCGTTGACGACGGCGGACACCGCCGTTATCATCTGTATCGGCGTGACGTTGAAGGTCTGGCCGAAGCTCGCGACCGAGAGCGAGACCTGCTGACTGAGGAAGTTGCTCCTGTCGAATATCAGTCCGGGAGCCTCGCCGGGGAGGTCGATGCCGGTGTACTGTCCGAAGCCGTAGGCCTGCAGGTAGTCGTAGAAGCGCTCGTTTCCGACCCTCTGGCCTATCGCGATGAACGCCGGGTTGCAGGAGTTCTGAAGTGCGCGCTGGAGCGTCTGCGTGCCGTGGCCGCTCCGCCGCCAGCAGCTTATCGGCTTTGACCAGCCGGTGACCCGTGTGGAGCCGGTGCAGGTAAATGTAGAGTTCTCGTCGACGACGCCCTCCTCGAGCGCCATCGAGAGCGTGATAAGCTTGAATATCGAACCGGGCTGGTAGGTGTCGCTTATCGCCTTGTTACGCCAGTGTGCGTATTGAAGCTCGGCGAGCTTCGCGGTGTATTCTTCGCCCTCAAGACCCTCGAGCTCCGCGTAGTCCTCCTCGGTGAGGGCCCGCGGCTCGTTGAGGTCACAGCCGTCGGTCGTCGCCATGCCGAGTATCGCGCCGGTGTTGACGTCCATGACTATCGCGACGCCCTTCTCCTGTATATCGTCCTCGATTATCGCGCGGGCGAGGTGCGTCTCGAGCATCTGCTGGACCGCCTGGTCTATCGTGAGCACGAGCGACTGCCCGTCCTGCGCGTCGTAGTACTTCTCGAACTTGAAGGGCATGGCCGTGCCGGCGTTGTTCTTGAGGCTCACGACCTTACCCTCCACACCGGTGAGCGTCGTGTCGTAGTAGCTCTCGATGCCCTCAAGACCCTCGTTGTCCACGCCGACGAAGCCTATCACCTGCGACGCGAAGCTCCCAAAGGAGTAGTAGCGCTTGGTGTCCGGGACTATCTCGATGGCGCTGAGGCCGCCGTTTGCCTGCTTGAACTCGCGCACCTCGTCCGCGACGTCCTGCTCCACCTTCCGCTGTATCAGCTGGTAGGCCAGGTTTCGGTTCTCGGTCTTCTTGAGGACCGTGTCGTAGTCGATGCCGAGTATCTCGCTGAGGCCGCGCGCGATAAGCTGCGCCTCCGCGTCGTCCTTGATGTTTCTAGGCGAGAGCTGTATCGTCTCGGCGGAGGCGCTTATTGCAAGCGTCGTGCCGTTGCGGTCGTAGATAACGCCTCTGTCCGCCTCGATTATCGAGCCGCGCATCTGCTGGCTTATGGCCTTCTGCTCGTAGAAATCGTGGTCCACTATCTGGATATGATAGAGCTGCCAGACGAGCGCCGAGTAGCCGAGAACGAGTATCAGCACCTCTATCAGCCATATCCGCACCGTCATCGAACGGTCGGGGCGGACGCCGCCCTGCTCGGGCGACTTCAGCCTCTCTATTCTCTTTTCGCTGCCGCTGCTTTCTTTTGCCATGTTTTCCTCCGCGCGCCCATTCGAGCAGTAAAGGGGGGAATTTTCCCCCCTCCCGATCATCTGCCGTTTTTGTCGTTAAAGTATATTGCGCACATTCTCACACTATTCCCCGCTGAAGTAATCTCCTATGCCGAGCAGCAGATTTTCCAAACCCGCAAAGAATCCGTCGCCGCCCTTCTCCGAGTATACCGTAACCTCGTCGCTGCGGCTTATGTCGATGTAGTCGACCTGATCCGAACCCGGCGAGTACATTCCGATCTCCTCCGCCTTTTCGGCGAGATCGCTGAGGTTCATCGCCCGTTCGTACTCGACCCGGAGCTTTGCCGCCTCGCTCTTGAGCTCTGCGCTCTCGTTCTCGAGCCGTGCCGTGTCGATGGTCACCTCGTTGAGTATCATATAGTTCATAACTATGCCGAGCATGAGCACAAACAGAACCACATAGCTCAGCACCGCGAACGCGCTCACGCGCATGCGCGGACGCGCCTCCGCCTTTGCCGCCGCCTTTGTCTTCGGCTTTACGGGAAGCTCGGGAGTTATCTCCTCGCTTTCGAGCGCCTCGCGCACGCGGCGGCGGCGGTCGAAGCGCGACAGGTCATAGGCTACGTTGCCCTCGTACATATTAGGTTCTTTTGCTTCCGTTGCCATCCCGACTTCCCCTTCCTTCAGATTTCCGTTCTCAACTGCTCCGAGACGCTTTATCAGAGCTTCTCCGCCGCCCGCAGCTTTGCGCTCCGTGCGCGGGGATTCTCTTCAAGCTCGGCCTCGCCCGCCGTCACCGGCTTCTTTGTGATAAGCTTCAGCTCCGGCTTCCTGCCGCAGACGCACACCGGAAAGTCCGGCGGGCAGATGCAGCCCTTTGCCTTCTCCTGCATGAAGCTTTTGACTATCCTGTCCTCGAGCGAATGGAAGCTCATCACCACGAGCCGTCCTCCCGGCCGCATCAGCTCCCATATACTCCCGAGCGCCGCTTCGAGCGCCCCGAGCTCGTCGTTTACCGCTATCCTTATCGCCTGAAAGCTCCGCTTCGCGGGGTGCTGCGCCTCCCGGCGCGCCGCCGCGGGCATCGCCCCGCGTATCACGTCCGCCAGCTCGAGCGTCCTCTCTATCGGCCTCGCCGCGACGATCACCGCGGCTATCCGCGCGGCGTACCGCTCCTCGCCGTAGTCGCGGAGTATGCGCTGAAGCTCCTCCTGCGGCCACTCGTTTACGACCTCCGCCGCGCTGAGGGCGGCGCTCCTGTCCATTCTCATGTCAAGCGGCGCGTCCGCCATGTAGGAAAATCCCCGTGACGCGTCGTCAAGCTGGGGCGACGAGACGCCGAGGTCCATCAGCACTCCGTCCAGTCCCTCGACCCCGCGGCGGCGAAGCTCGTCCGCCGCGTCCCGAAAGTCGCAGCGCAGGAGCTCGACCCTTTCACCGAACTCCCGCAGACGCTCGCCCGCTTCGGCTATCGCAGTCCCGTCCCGGTCGACACCGTAGAGGCGTCCAGTGGTGAGCCGGCGCGCTATCTCGCGGGAATGTCCGGCGCGTCCGAGCGTGAGGTCCGCGTAGACGCCGTCCGGCTTTACCGCGAGCGCTTCGATGCACTCCGCAAGCATCACCGGCTTATGCGTGAGCCTGTCCATCTCAGCCGTCCAGAGCGGCGGCGAGATCCTCGGCGGTCATGGAGTTGTTGAACTCCTCCCACGTCCTGGAATTCCAGATCTCGGCCCACTCGCCCACTCCTATAAACGAGACGTCGTGCTCGAGCGACGCGTATTCGCGCAGCTCTCTGGGTATGATGATCCTCCCCTGACCGTCCGGCTCGCAGGTGACGGCGTTCGCGAAAAGCATCCGCTTCAGCACCCTCGCTCTTGCGGACGGCATCTGCGACACCTTGTCCGCCATGCGCGCCCATTCGGTCTCGGAATAAGCGGAAAGGCAGTTGTCCGCGCCTTTTGTGACATAGAAACGCTCGCCAAGCTCGCTTCTGAGCTTCGCGGGTACAGCAAGACGCCCCTTCGCGTCCAGTGTGCATTTCCAACTGCCTGTCATTTTCCACCTCTCACCGAAATATGGGGTAAAATCACCACTATTCCCCACCTTGCTCTTTAAGTATAACAGGCTGCGGAAAAAATGCAAGAGTTTTTTCAGAACTTTTCCCAAGTGATATGTAAAAAAACGGGTTTCTTCTCCAAGATTTCGACAATTCAAAACGCTTGTTCGCTTTTTGCTCGTACATATATACGATTTCAGTGCCTGTATCCCCACACTTCCCCGCAAAACAAAACAGCCCGGACGGTTCCCCATCCGGGCTGTTCTTTGTCATTTATGAGTTTGTTGAAAAGCCTCGCAGAGTTCGCCGCCGCAGGCGGCGAACCCTGGTTCAATCAGTTTTTCGGTGCCATACGCCCGCGAACCTTTACCACATTCAACTTTCTACGCCGCCAAGGGCGACGTCCGCGCCGGTTCGCGCGGTTGAAGTTAGCGGCAAAGCCGCTAACTTCGCGCAGGGGCAATTCATTTGCCCCGAGCATTTCAATCGGAAGGGTTCCCAAACGCTCCTGTGGAGCGTTTGGGATTTGCGTAGCGGAGCGCCGCCATCGGCAGGGCCTTGCCCTGTCCGGCGGCTTCGCGGGAAATTGGTAAAGGAGCGGGCTTTTGCCCGCTCCTGCGATTTCCCGCGAAAATTTTTCTGAAAAGTCCTGACGGACTTTTCAGAAAGATTTAGCTTTTGCTCGCGCTCTTGAAGCTGCCGCGCGAGGTCTTGACCTCGCCGAGCGCCTCCTCGAGAGCTTCCTGCGCGCGGGCAAGCGCGTCGTCGACATACCTGTTCGTGGCAATGCGCAGCTCCTTGCTCTTCTGCTCCGCGGCATTCACTATCTCGCCCGCCTTCTGGCGCGCCACGACGACGACCTCGTCCTGGCTGACTATCTGGCGCGCGCGCTCCTCGGCGGCGCGCTTTATGGCGTCCGCCTCGCGCTTGGCGGAGCCGATTATCTCGTTCTTAGTCGCCACGATGTTGCGCGCCTGCTCTATCTCGGTGGGCATCTCGCTTGATATCTCCTCGATTATCTCGAGCACCCTGGCGCGGTCAATGACGCACTTCGCCCTTCCAAGCGAAAATCCGTCCTGCACCGCATTTGTAAGCACCTGCAAAAGTTCATCTACGTTTTGACCGGCCATATTTTATCCTCCCGTATTGTTATTTTCTGCCGAATTTAGCCGAAAGCTTTTTTTCCACACACTCGGGGACCCACTTTGATATGTCCGCACCATAGCGGAGAAATTCCCTCACCACGGTCGAGCTTATCTGCGAGGTCTCCGCGCGCGCGGGCAGTATCAGCGTGTCGATGTCGAAGGTGCGGTTCGCCGCCGCTATCTCCTCCTCGTACTCGAAGTCCCGCGTGCTCCGCGCGCCCCTGACGAGCACCGACGGAGCGTACCTCGCGCAGAGGTCTCGCGTGAAACCGTCGTCCGCTATCACCTCGACCGTGTCGAGGTGGGCCGTAGCCTCGCGAATGAGCTCGGCTCGCTCCTCCGGGTCGAGAAGCCCCGTCTTGCCGGAGTGTCCGTTGTGCATCACCGCGACCACGACCTTCGGGAATATCTTCGCCGCGCGCTCGATTATGTCGAGGTGGCCGAGCGTGACCGGATCAAAGCTCCCCGGATATATCGCCGTCATGCCCCTCATCCTCCTCCGTCTCCTCGCGGGTATAGACCGTGAGCTTCGTGCGTCCGAAGCCGTATTCCCTCCCCCGGACGAGGTCTCCGACCCGCTCCGGGAGAACGTCCTTCGACTCGCTCTCAATCACTATTATACCACCAAATCCGAGCGTGTCAAACCTTGCGGCGAGTTCGAGGGTGCGCTTCCACAGTTTTTCGGCGTATGGCGGGTCGACAAGCACTATGTCGAACCGCTCTCCGCGCTTGAGATATCCGGCGTAGTCGCCGAGGACGAGCTTCGAGCGGTCGAGAAATCCGCACTTCGTCACGTTCTCCCGCGCGACGGCGAGCGCCGCACGGTCGTTATCGACAAATACGCACTCCGCCGCTCCGCGGCTCAGCGCCTCTATGCCGAGCTGACCCGACCCCGCGAAGAGGTCAAGCACGCGCCGCCCCTCGAGGTCGAACTGGAGTATCGAGAACATCGCCTCCTTGACCTTTCCGGCGGTCGGACGGGTGTGGAGCCCGTCAAGGGTCTTGAGGTTGCGGCCCTTGGCTTCTCCCGTTATCACTCTCATTCCTTTTCCTCACTTTTCCGCGCCTTCTCATCGAAGTACGCCCTTATCTTTCCGGCGGCCGCGGGACCGACCGTCTCCGCAAGCTCCTCCGCGCTCGCCGCGCTTATCTTCTTTACCGAACCGAACCGCTTCAGGAGCGCGGTGCGGCGCTTCTCGCCGATACCCTCTATCTTCTCGAGCTCCGAGCCGTGGAGCTTCTTCGAGCGCAGCTCGCGGTTGTAGGTTATCGCGAAGCGGTGCGCCTCCTCCTGCACTCTTCCGACAAATCCGAAGAGCTGCGGGTTGCCGGATATCGACACCTCGCTCCCCTCCGGGCTGACGAGCGCCCGCGTGCGGTGCCGCCCGTCCTTTACCATTCCGTATATCAGAGGGTCGAAGCCGAGAGAGCGCGCGGCGCTCCGCGCCGCGCGGGCGTGCTCCGCGCCGCCGTCTATCAGCACGAGGTCGGGGGCCGGGAGGAACTTTTCGTCGCCCTCCTTCAGATGCGTGAACCGCCGCGTTATCGTCTCCGCCATCGACGCGTAGTCGTCCTGACCCTCTATAGTCTTCATCTTGAAGCGGCGGTAGGCGCTGCGCTTCGGCGCGCCGTCCTCCATGACGACCATCGACGAGACGACGTCCTGCCCCGCGAAGTTTGAAACGTCGAACGCCTCTATGCGCTTCGGCGCGGTCTCGAGGCCGAGCGCCGCGCGCAGCAGCTCGAGCGAACGCGCGGTGCGGTCGCGGCTCGTCGTGACGCGCTCCGCCTCCTCGCGCGCGTTTCGCGCGGCCATGCGCATAAGCTCCATCCTCTCGCCGCGCTTCGGCACCAGTATCTCTACCTTCCGCCCGACGCGCTCCGAGAGCATCCGCGCGAGGTTCTCGCGGTTCTCCACGTCGAACGGGAGCAGCACCGTCCTCGGCGGGTCGGAGCGGGAGATGTAGTACTGCGTGAGGAACGCGTCAAGTATCTCCTCCGGTGTGCCCTCGACAGACTGCTCTATGACAGTCGCCTCTTTGTCGGTGAGAGTGCCGTCGACATAGCGAAGAACCGAGACGGCGCTCCGCGCCGCCTTGTAGAAGCCGAAAACATCGGTGTCCGGTGCGCCTCCGCCTATGACGTGCTGGCGGCTGCGGAGCTTTTCGACCGCCGCCAGGCGGTCGCGCAGCACCGCCGCGCGCTCGAACTTCAGCTCCTCTGCGGCGCGCTCCATCTCCTCACGGAGAGCGCTCGCCGCCTCGTCGCCCTTCCCCTGCAGGACGTCGCACGCCTCGCGTATGAGCTCGCGGTACTCCTCCTGCGTTATGTCTCCCTTACAGGGCGCGACGCACCTTCCCATGTGGTAGTTGAGGCAGGGGCGCTCCCTGCCGATGTCGCGCGGAAATACCCGCGTGCAGTCGGGAAGCTTCAGCGCCTCCCGTATGGCGAGCACCGAGCGGTGCGCCATCGCGAGGCCGTAGTACGGCCCGAACCACGACGCGCCGTCGTCAAGCGGCGCGGGCGAGAGGGTGAAGTTGGGATAGGGCTCGCGGAGGTCGCAGCGGATGTAGTGGAAACCCTTGCTGTCCTTGAGCTTGATGTTGTACTTCGGCTGGTGCTGCTTTATGAGCGAGCACTCGAGCATCAGCGCTTCATACTCGCTTGCCGCCACGATATAGTTGAAATCGTTTATCTTCGAGACGAGCTTCCGCGTCTTCTCGGTGTGCGACTGCTGGTCCTGAAAGTAGGAGCTGACGCGGTTCTTGAGCTTCTTCGCCTTGCCGACGTATATGACCTCGCCGCGAGAGTCGAGCATGATGTACACGCCCGGCTCTGCCGGCAGCGACAGCACCTTCTTTTTCAGCCTTTCCAACCTTTCGTCCAAAGCCTGACCTCCAAAACGCAAAAGACCCCGCCCTCGCGGACGGGATCTCGCAGCCTTGATATTACTCGGAGAAATTGGACTCGATAAGCGCACAGAGCGTATCGACCGCCTGCTGCTCGTCCGAACCATCCGCGATTATTGTTATCTTCGTTCCCTTGATTATACCGAGAGAAAGAACGCCCAGCAGGCTCTTCGCATTAACGCGGCGCTCGTCCTTCTCGACCCAGATGCCGCTCTTGAATTCGTTAGCTTTCTGGATAAAGAAGGTCGCGGGCCGCGCATGAAGTCCCACCTGATTGTTGACTACTACCTCTTTGGTTACCATACTCGAATCCCCTCCAAATAGACACAGACCCGCAGGTCCGGCTTCTTCACAGATTGACTGGAATAAGGATACCATATTTTCAATGCAAAAGTCAACCTTTTTTCTGCTTTTGAAACGCAAAAGCAACATTTCGTTCATTTAGACAAACCTCGGCTCGCAAGGCGGCGCGGTTTTGTAGGTTTTTGCGGCGATTTTTTCGCCTCAAAGCGCTCCCGGTGCGGACCCAGACCGTCCGCGAGCGGCGGACAATGTCCGCCGTCCGCGTCCTCGCTCAGAACTCCACTATAGTCACGCCGCTCTCGCCCTCGCCGTACTTTCCCATCCGGAAGGAGGTCACCCGGCGGTCGGAGCGAAGCTTCTCGGTTATGGCGTTCCGGAGCGCGCCGGTGCCCTTGCCGTGGATTATCGTCACCGAGGTGAGGCCGGCCATCACGGCGGCGTCGAGGAACGCATCCACGTCCTCGAGCGCTTCACCCACCGTCTCTCCCCTGAGGTCGAGCTCGCTCTTCGCCGCCCGCTCGCCGAGGGGACGGCGCGGAGCGGAGACGTACCCCTTCGGCTTCTCCGCGTGCTCCGCGAGCTCTACGGCGTTCGGCGCGAGGCTTATCGTCATCGAGCCTATCGCGACGGTCATCTTGCCGTTCTTGTCCTTCGGCAGCGCCGTGACGACGGCGGTGGCGCCGGTGGCGAGTATCTTCACGCTGTCGCCGACGGCGATGGGACGCGCCGGCTTGTGCGCCTTCGGCTGCGGCGCCTCCGCCGTGCGGACGGCGTACTTCTCGCCCGCGGCGTTGAGCTTTGCGCGCGCGGCGGCGCGCGCCTCGTTGAGAGCGCGCGCGGACTCCTCCGCGCTTATCGACTTCAGCAGCTGCTCCCGCAGAGCTTCCACCTCCGCGAGCGCGGCGTCCGCCTCCGCCCGCGCGTCCGCTATTATACGCTGAGCCTCGAGCTGTGCGCGCTCACGCGCGCGGCTCTTCTCCTTCTCCGCGTCCGAGCGGAACTTCCTTGCGCGGTTCGCGGCCTCCGCCGCCTCCCGGCGAAGCTCGCTCTGCTCCTCGCGGAGCTTTTCAAGCTCCTGCTTCTCCTCCTCGAGGCGGCCGAGCGCGACGTCGAACCTCTTGTCCTCCGAACCGACAAGGCTCTCCGCCGCCGCTATCACGCTCTCGTCGAGGCCGAGGCGGCGGGATATCGCAAACGCGTTCGAGCGCCCCGGCACCCCTATCAGCAGGCGGTAGGTCGGCCGAAGCGTCTCCACGTCGAACTCACAGCTCGCGTTCTCGACGCCCTCGGTGGAGAGCGCGAACTCCTTGAGCTCGGCGTAGTGGGTAGTGGCGGCGACCGAGGCTCCGAGGTTCCTCGCGTGCTGTATGACCGCCACCGCGAGCGCCGCGCCCTCGACCGGGTCGGTGCCCGCGCCGAGCTCGTCGAAGAGCACGAGCGAGTCCCTCCGCACCCCGGAAAGTATCGCCACTATATTAGTCATATGCGAGGAGAAGGTGGAAAGCGACTGCTCTATCGACTGTTCGTCGCCGATGTCCGCGTACACCCCGCCGTAGACCGGCACCCGCGAACCCTCCTCCGCCGGTATAAACAGCCCGCAGGCCGCCATAAGCGGGAAAAGCCCGAGCGTCTTGAGGGTGACGGTCTTGCCGCCGGTATTCGGCCCGGTGACGACGAGGGTGTCAAACTCCCCGCCGAGCCGGACGGATATCGGCACGACCTTCTCCCGCTGTATCAGCGGATGGCGCGCCTTCTTCAAATCGAGATAGGTCCCCTCGTCGAGCGCGGGTTCGACGGCGCGCATCCTGTCGGCAAGGCGCGCCTTCGCAAACACTAGGTCGAGCGCGACATAGGCGTTATAGCTCTCGGCTATCGCCTCTCCGTGCGCACCGACCTCCGCCGACAGCTCGGCAAGTATCCGCTCTATCTCGTCGCGCTCCTTCACCTCGAGCTCGCGTATCTCGTTATTCAGCTCCACGACCGCCGCCGGCTCGATGAAAAACGTCGAGCCGGACGAGCTGACGTCGTGGACAAGTCCCGGTATCTCGTTTTTTGACTCGCTCTTTACCGGCACGACGTACCGCCCCGACCGCTGAGTGATTATGGTGTCCTGAAGATGCTTTGAATACGTGGGCGAGGTTATCATCCTCTGCAGCGTCTCGCGGACGCGGCTGCCCGCCGCGCGTATTTTCCTCCGTATCGACATGAGCTCGGGCGAGGCGGCGTCCGCCATCTCGTCCTCCGCGATTATCGCGCGGGTGATGCTCTCCTCGAGGTACCTGTTCGGCTGAAGCCCGTAGAACAGCCCGTCGAGGACGCCGCGCTCCGCGCCGTCCGAGTCGCCGTAGTCCTTGAGACGGCGCACCGCGCCGAGCAGCGCCGCGACCTCAAGAAGCGCGGGCATGCTGAGCGACCCGCCGCGCTCCGCCCGGCGGACATTTCCCGTGCAGTCGCCGACGGCGGAGAGGTTCGGGCCGCCGACGCGGTTCGTCATCCGCCACGCGGCGGCGGTCTCGCTCATCCGCTCCCGCGCGGTATACAGGTCGGCCGTCGGCTCAAGCGAGCGGGCGCGCTCCTTTGCCGCGCGGCAGACCGCCCCGTCCGCAAGCATCTCGAGCACGCGGTCGAGCTCGAGCGTCTTCAGTGATTTTTCAAAAAGCTTATCCTCCATACGATGTGCCTTTCCTTCCCGCGTCCGCGGCAGCGCGGCGCGGGAAAAGTACGTCCGCCCCCATGAGCCTACAGGAGCGACTTATAGAAGTCGAGCGTGCCGAAGCCGCGCTCCATCTTGTCAAGAAAGTATCTCTCGGTCATCCCGCCGAGAAGCGCAAGGCTCCCCTCCGGCAGCTCGAACGACAGCATCCTTTTGCTCGGGGCATGCAGCAGGAACCGCGCCGCCGCGAGGCTCGCGGCGTCCAGCTCCGCCCTGTCCCCGACGGCGTGGCGCGCGCACTTCAGCTCGCCACGCCGTCG
>CANRIN010000062.1 GCA_947630675.1 uncultured Clostridia bacterium
GTCTCGGCGCCGTCGTCGGTGACGAACACCTCGCCGTGCTGGAAGGGGCTCATCGTGCCCGGGTCGACGTTGAGGTACGGGTCGAGCTTCTGCATGGCGACCTTCAGCCCTCGGGCTCCGAGTAGCCGCCCGAGCGACGCGGCGGTGATGCCCTTACCGAGTCCGCTCACGACGCCCCCGGTGACGAATATGTACTTTACAGCCATTTTGAATTCCCCTCCGATATAAGTCAGTCAAAAATTCCGTGCTTTTTCAATATAATGTGTGTTCCCTGAATGTCCCAATATCCAACAATATATTATAACTGCCGGGGCGCGGTGCTGTCAAGGTGGAGGAGCGGGAAAAACTGCGGTTTTTCGGGAATAACGGCTAAAGAAGGAGGCGGCGGAAATCCTCCGGACGGCTCCGCGCGCGGGGGCGGACCTGCGCGGAAAACGGAGCGCGCCGCTGTCCGCGAGGTTGAAGCGTGTCCGAAGAAGTGCTATAATATCGTCGCACATACGAAGATTTTGGCGGCGGAGACGGATCTGCCGTTTGGGGGGATCGTGTATGGGAAAGATAATCGGGTTTATCCGGCGCGAACCGGTGCTCACGGCGGCGTCTGTTGCCGCCATAGTGAGCTGCTTCTTTGTGCCGCCGGACGCGAAATACGCCGGATACATAGACTTCAGGACGCTCGCGCTGCTCTACTCGCTGATGGTGGTCGTCGCGGGACTGAGAAAGGCGGGGGTGTTCTCCGTGCTTGCGGACACCCTCTGCTCACACGCGGGGAGCACCCGGACGATAGGTTTTATCCTCGTCGCGCTCTGCTTCTTCGGCTCGATGCTTATCACAAACGACGTCGCGCTGCTCACCTTTGTTCCGTTTTCGGTGGTGGTGCTCGGCATGGCGGGACGTACGCAGGACCTCGTGCGGGTGGTGGTGCTTCAGACGGTGGCGGCAAACCTCGGCAGTATGCTGACGCCGGTCGGAAATCCGCAGAACCTGTACCTCTACTCGCACTACAACATCCCGATGGGCGACTTCTTCGCGGCGACGCTGCCGGTCTGGCTCGTGTCGCTCGCGCTCATCGCGGCTGCGTGCTTCCTTATCCCGCGCGCCGGAATTTCCGTAAAGCTCGCGGAAAAGCCGAAGACTGACCGAAAGGCGCTCGCACTCGGGCTCGCGCTCTTCTGCGTCTGCCTGCTCACGGTGGTGCGGGTGCTCGACTGGCGGATAATGCTCGCCATCGTCATCCTCGCGCTCCTCATATTTGACAGGAAGGCGCTGCTCGGCGCGGACTTCATGCTCCTGCTGACATTTGTCGCGTTCTTCGTGTTTGCAGGGAACCTCGCGCGGCTGGAGGCCGTGGACGCGCTCCTGAGAAAGCTCCTCGACGGCAGGGAGTATCTCACGTCGCTTGCGGCAAGTCAGGTGATAAGCAACGTGCCGGCGGCGCTGCTGCTCTCGGGATTTACCGACAACGCGCGGGCGCTGCTGCTCGGCACGAACGTCGGCGGTCTCGGAACGCCTATCGCGAGCCTTGCGAGCCTCATAAGCCTCAAGCTCTACTTCCGTTCGGAGGGAGCGCGGCCGGGGCGGTTCATGGCGGAGTTTACGGCGGCGAACGTCATACTGCTCGTGCTGCTATCGGCATTCTGCCTGCTTGTGATGTAAATTCGGGAGACATTTTGCCGTCGGACTTGATGTTTCCGCCGGAAGATGGTAAAATCAAAACAGGATATAGACTGCTAAGCAGGCGAGGTGCGGAAGGAGGACAGGCCGATGGAGATAAAAAACTGGACTTATGAGGAGTTCCCGGAGTTTGACGAGGAGATAGAGGGCGTCGAAGTGATAGATACGACCGGGGACGAGGTCGGCATATTCTATATGCATGATGTGGAGTATGCCAATATGAACGGCACGCCGCTGCATCTTCAGATACTTATGCCGCTCAGCCGCAACTGCGGCTTCACGTCGCCCCGCAGCCTGCCATGTTTTGTCTTTGTACAGGGCTCGGCATGGATGAAGCAGTATGTATACGCCGAGGTCGCGGAAATAGCAAAGCTGGCGCGGCGCGGATATGTCTGCGCGATAGTCGAGTACCGCCACTCCGGCATAGCTCCCTTCCCGGCTCAGGCGATAGACACCCGCAACGCGATACGCTTTCTCCGCAGCAATGCTAAGAGATTTGGCATCGACCCGGAACGGATGGCGGTCGCGGGCAGCTCGTCCGGCGGACACACCGCACTTTGGGCGGGTCTGCGGCATAACGACGGCGAAGAAACGGAGAACCTCTTCCCCGGAGTATCCGGCGAAGTGAAATGCATAGTAAATTACTACGGCTCGGTGAGCGTCATGCTCGAGGACGGCAATCCCAGCACGATAAACCATCATCTCCCGGACAGCCCGGAGGGCATGGAGATGGGCGGGGTGAACCTCCGCGAGCATCCCGAGCTCTGCCGGGAGTTCTCCGTCGAGGAGAACATCACGGAGGACACCGACATAGCTCCGGTGCTGATATTTCACGGCACAAAGGACCGCACTGTCAATACCCGCGAGAGCGTACTGCTCTACAATGCTTTGAAGGCCGCGGGAAAGGATGTCACGTTCTACCTCGTAAAGGGCGCGGATCACGGCGGCGCGGAGTTCTGGACCGACAAAGTTATTGACATAGTGGACGATTTCATGCGGAAGCAGTTCTGAAAATCTATTGTGAAGCCGATATTCACAGTTGATAATATATCTTAAGGAGGCAGCACCATGAACGAAATTCTGAAGGTCATCAAAGAGAGAAGCTCCACCCGCGGCTACACCGCGGAGAAGCTCACCGAAGCGGAGCTCGGCGCGCTCATAGACGCGGGACTGCAGGCGCCGACCGCCGCAAACCGCCAGGAGATACACTTCTCGGTCATCGACGGAGAGGACCCGATACTTGCCGAGATACAGCAGGAAATGCTTGCGGGGCGCGGAGGCAGCACCGCACCGGCGCACAACTTCTACTATGAAGCGCCCGTGGTCATCATCCTCTCGGGCAACGCCGCCTTCTCGTGGAGCGCGGTCGACGCGGGCATCGCCGTCGAGAACATAGCTCTCGCGGCGGAAGGGCTCGGCCTCGGCAACGTGATACTCGGCTGCATCAAGGACGCGATGGCGGGGGCAAAGAAGGAGCACTTCGCGAAGTCGCTCGGCTTCCCGGAGGGGTACGAGTACAAGGTCGCGATAGCGATAGGCCATAAGGCGACGACGAAGGAGCCGCACGAGTACGACGCGGCGAAGAACGTCACGAGAGTTTAACGCACGGAAGAAGGTTCCCGCACGGCGTGCCGTGTGGGAACCGTTTTATTCGGAGCACATCGCCGAACATTCGACAAATATATACAAATAGAAATATATTCTACGAAAAATACCGGGAGGAAACTGAAATGATCGTCAGAGGATCGCAAATAGTCTGTGAGCTTGCGCCGGGAGAGGGCAACCCGAGAAACAGCGAGGGGTCGTTTCTCGGCCTGCGGGACGGGAGGATAGTCTTTGCATACAGCCGTTACCACGGCATGAGCGCCGGCGACCACGCCTCCTGCGACATCTGCGCCGTGTACTCGGAGGACGGCGGAGAGAGCTTCGGCAAGCCGAGAACGCTCGTCCGCGCCGCGGAGTACGGCGTGGAGAACGTGATGAGCGCATCGCTCGTACGCCTCGTGAACGGTGACGCGGGGCTTATGTACCTAATAAAGCGACCCGGTCTCACGAGCGACGTCGTGTTCCGCCGCTCGTCGGACGAGCTCGAGAGCTTCGACTCGGAGACGGTTATCGCACCGCAGGGGTACCCGGGGTACTTCGTCGTGAACAACGACCGCATACTCCGCCGCCCTAACGGGGAACTGGTCGTTCCGGCGGCGAAGCACCCGAGTTCGATCTGGCCGGACGCGGACGGGACTGTCCGATACGACAGCCGCGCCGCGTGCTGCTTCTTTGTGTCGCGGGACGACGGACGGACCTGGACGCAGGGGCGCGCTGTCCTGAACCTCCCGCACGGGGCGTACTCGTCGAGCGGGCTCCAGGAGCCGGGAGTAATCGAGCTTGCAAATGGCGTGCTCTACGCCTACTTCCGCACCGACCTGATGTGGCAGTACGAGAGCGTGTCGCTCGACGGCGGGGAGCACTGGTTTGCGCCGCAGCCCTCGCGGTTCAGCAGCCCGTGCTCGCCGATGCTCATAAAGCGGAACGGATTCAGCGGAAAATACTACGCTGTCTGGAACCCCGTCCCAGAGTATCCGGGGCGGCTCGAGGGGCCGTGGATAACCGCCGGACGGACGCCGCTCGTCATAGCGGAGAGCGGGGACGGCTACACCTTCTCCCCGAGCGAAGTCGTGGAGGGCGACGAGGACCACGGCTACTGCTACCCCGCCATGTACTTCACGGACGAGCACACGATGCTCCTCGCGTACTGCAGCGGCGGCGCGGAGGACGGAAACTGCCTCTGCCGCACGACGATACGCAAGGTGCGGCTCGGGTGAGGCAGGGCGCCGGGCGGCACTCATATATATAATGCATTATGAAGGCAAGTTGGAGGCAAAAATGCAGGACAGATATGCGGGAGATATCGGTGACTTTGGAAAGTTCGGGTTACTGAAAGCGGTTGAGCGCCAAGGACTGTCCATAGGTGTCAACTGGTACCGCTCTGCGAAAACTTCAAGAATGATGACTGAACTCTTTTGGACATAACCGATAAGTGACATCGCCTGCAAGGCGTACACGGCATCCTTCGCTTTTGTCGTTACTTCCGGAAATCGGCAAGGGGAGAGGCTTAGTGAAAAGTGAAGAATGAGGAAGTAAAAATCGGCAAGGCTCTTGCGAGCCTTGCCGATTTTCCGCGCAGGTTCGCGCGGTTAAAGTTGTTTGCCTTCGGCAAACAACTTTGCGGAGCCCCGATTCACTCGGGGCGAGCATTTTAATTATAAGCCTCAAACGGTCAGGAGACCGTTTGAGGCGGCGAAGCGCCGCCTCTGGCGGCGCCAACAAAAAAGACAGCCGCAGGCTGTCTTTTTTGTTGGTGCGGGTAGTGGGACTCGAACCCACACGCCGGAGCACGAGAACCTAAATCTCGCATGTCTACCGATTCCATCATACCCGCGCGTATGAAAATGGTATCACAAACGCGGCTGTTCGTCAAGCGCGCGTTTCAATTCTTGCGCGGAGCGTGCGCGCGTGCTATAATTGCGGTGACGGTATCCGAATCAAAAAATAAGGAGGGTGTGCAATGTACGTTGCGGCATTTTTGGAGAACATATTGACCGGTGCGGAGGCGGAGGGCATATCCGTCCGCGAGGCGCTGAAAAGGATGAAGGATGCGGGGCTTCAAAAGCTCTACTTCAGCCCGCAGGGAATGGAGCATGCGGGCGGTGAGGAACTGCTCGACGTTCTGAAGGAGCTCGGGCTCGGGGTAGAGGGACTGCACTGCTGGTTCGACCTCCCGCACCATCCCGAGGACGAGGGGTACAGGGGGCTCATCGACCTCGCGGTAAAAGCGGGGGCGGGGAACGTCCTTATAGTCCCCGGTATGATACCGAAGGAGGAAGAAGAGCGCCGCGCGGAGCTGCTTGAAAACATGAAGACGGCGCTTATAAAGGCCGTGGCTTACGGGTGGGAGAAGGGCGTCGACGTGTCGATGGAGGACTTCGACGGTCTCGCCGCTCCTTTCTGCACGGTGGACGGTCTCGACTGGTTCATGCAGAACGTGCCCGGACTCAAGTGCAGCTTCGACACCGGCAACTTCGTCATGTACCACGAGGACGAGACGGCGGCGTTCGAGCGCTTCCAAGACAAAATATGCACGATGCACCTCAAGGACAGGAGCACGACAAAGCTCCACGAGCGAGACTGGCCGTGCGTCTGTGCGGACGGCGTCACCTACTACCCGACTCCGGTAGGCACGGGCTTTATCAGGATAGCCGAGATAATAGACCGGCTGAAGGAACAGGGCTACGACGGCGGACTCATCGCCGAGATATACGGCTGCGAGGGAGAGTATATGCTTGAAAGCATAGCGCAGTCGATACGCTGGGTGGGGAGCCGCATAGCCTGACAGAGCCGGGGCCGAGACACGGCAAAAACATATCCGACACGAGGAGGCGGCAGCAATGGAGCTTGGCGAAAAGAAGCTCACAAGCAAGCTGGTCTACGACGGCGGTCTGCTGAAGGTATACTACGACACGGTGAGCCTGCCAAACGGCGGGACGTCCTGGCGGGAGGTCATACGCCATCCCGGCGCGGTGGTGATAGTTCCGGTGGACGGCGACGGGAACGTGTGGCTCGAGCGCCAGTTCCGCTATCCCTACGACCGGGTGATAATAGAGGTCCCGGCAGGCAAGCTGGAGTGGGGCGAGGACCCCGACCTCGCCGCCCGCCGGGAGCTGAAGGAGGAGATAGGCGCAGAGGCAGAGGAGTGGATACCGGCGGGGGAGATGCTTCCCACGCCCGGTTACTGCGACGAGCTCCAACATGTCTACCTCGCGCGCGGACTCTCCTTCGGGGAGACTCACCCGGACGAGGACGAGTTTCTGGAGACGTTCAAGGTGCCGTTCCGTGAGGCGCTCGACATGGCGGCGGATGGCCGCATACAGGACTGCAAGACAATAGCGGCGCTCTTCCGCGCGAGCCGGCTGATGTAAGCCGTCTCGGATATCACACGACATACAAAGAACCGCCCCGCGGAGCATTCCGCGGGGCGGGTCTTTGCTGTCTGAGTATAGGATTTTCCGCTACTTGTTGCGGCTGCGGATGAGGCGAAGCGCACGCTCGTACTTCGAGAGGCGCTCGCGCTCGATGCCGGGGATCTCCTGGAACATACGGTCGACAAACGGCTCGAGCTCCTCCGAGCGTCCGAAAAGCTGGGTTATCTCCAACTCATGCAGCGGCTCGCTCTTGTCGGCTGCGCTGAGCGTACCGACGTCCTCAAAGACGGAGATGAGAAGCCCGTCGGCGGGCTCGATTATCTCTCCGCGCCTCGTTATGTCGAGACGGCACTGTTCGGTGAGCGGTTTGCCGCCGATGATGTCATACAGTTCTTTCGGGGCGCCGTCCTCAACAAGACCGTCCACTCCGTCCTCTATGCCCCGGCAGAGCACCTGCCACTCCTCTCGGGCGAAGAGGTAGCTGTTCGGAGTGTCCGCCGGAGCGGTGCGGAGCGCCGCGACGACGCGGTCGCCCTCGTCCCGAAGGAGAAGGGACCACCTACGCTCGCGGAGGTCGCCGTCCGAGGTGTCGTAGTAGCGCAGCGTCATCTGCCGCGCGGGAGATTTTCCGCGCGACCGCTCGTTGAACTCCGCAGAGTCGAATATGTAGTCGGCAGAGCTTGTGTCCGCCATTCGCAGCTTCATTTTCAGTTCGAGGGGCATAGCATCGCTCCTTTTTCTTTGTGTATATATCCAACGCCTCGCAGAGCATGCGCCCCTCCACTTGTTACGCACCGTAACTTTCTGCCGGGCGCATCAGCATTCGGCGCAAAGCGCCTTCTGCCCATCGAAGGGCGCTGTAAGCGGCGAAACAGAGCCTAATCATTTTTTCCGGCGGCGTGTACAATGCGTCCTCAAACCCATACAGCATCCGATTCTCTACGCCGCCAAGGCGGCGTCCGCACCTGTTCGCGCGGCTAAATTCGGCGTGAAGCGTCGAATTTGCGCAGGCGGAATTCATTTCCGCCGAGCACTTCAATCGGAAGGGCTCCCAAACGCTCCATCGGAGCGTTTGGGATCTGCGAAAGGGTGCGCAGGGCAATTCATTGCCCGAGCACATTTCGCGCCGAAAGGCTTCTGCGGCTATTATATCACAGAAGCGGCGGCGCGGCAACATTTTTCCGGCTCCTCCCGCTCGACGCGTTTTTTATTCCGTATGCGCTATAATGCATTATACACGAAAAAAACGGAAGTCGAAAGGTGGTAATCTGAATGAAAACGACGAGGGAGGCCGTAAAGGGACGGCGCGCCGGCGCGGGGGTGCTGGAGAGGCTGCTGAGCCCCGCGCTCTACGCGGCGGCGGGATTCCTGCTTGCGCAGGGGAAGGTGTTCGGCTCGGTCACGCCGTTCGGAGCGGCGTTTACCGCGGCATTCGGCGCACGGCGCGGCGACGGTGTTGCGGCGGGACTCGGCGCGGCGCTTGGGGCGCTCGCCGCATGGCGTCTCGACGACGGGCTGAAGTATGCCGCCGCGTGCCTGCTCACGCTTGTCGCGGTCAAGGCGTTCGCGGGGACAAGCCTTGCGCGGACGCGCTTCTTCGGCGCGGCGGCGGCGTCCGGCAGCCTTGCGGTGGTGGGATTCGTGTTCGTTGCGGCAGAGAGCTTTCCGATATCAGCGACCGCCGCCTACCTGGCGGAGATAGCGCTTGCGGCGCTTGCGGCGGTGGTTTTCCCCTACGCCGTTTCGGGGCCGCGCGGAGAGGTGACGACGCGTGAAAAGAACCTCCGCGCCGCTTCAAAGCTCATCGCGGCGGCGCTGGTGCTGCTGAGCCTAAGCAGCGTGCCGGTGGTGGCGGGGGTGACGGTCGGCAGGACCGCCGCCGCGATGCTCGTACTCGCTGCCGCCGGAGGGGGCGGGATGGGAGCGGGAGCCGCCGCGGGCATCGCCTTCGGGCTGGTATTTGACGCGAGCGGCGGCGGGGGCTTCTATACTCTCACGCTGGGGGCGGCGGGGCTTGTCGCGGGAGTGATGAGCGGCGGCCCCAGGCTTCTCACCGCATCCGCGTTTTCGCTCACCGCAGCGGCGTGCGCATTGATAGACGGCACGCGCTTCTCCGCACTCTACGAGACCTTCGTCGCCGCGACGGCGTTCGTGATGATCCCGGAAGGGAGGCTCCGCTTCTTCGACTTCCTGATGCCGGAGGAGAGCGGGTCGACGGCGGTGGCGGAGCGCCGCCGCGCTCGCGACCGCACTCTCGCCCTCGGGGAGGTCATGAGCGACGCCGCGGGTGTGCTTTCCGCGTCGCGTGCTCCTGCGCTCACGCGCGACAAGGCGTATCTGAGGACAAGCGCGCGGGTCTGCGGAGGCTGCGCGCTCCGCGCCGTCTGCTGGGAGCGCGAGCGGGACGCTACCGTGGAGAATATGCGTCTTGCGCTCGACCGTGTCCGCGCAAAGGGCAGAGCTGAGACCGAGGACCTTCCGCCGGCGTTCCGCGCCAGGTGCTCACGCGCGGAGAGCTTCGCCGCGGTGCTCGGAGAGGAGTACCGCGTCTATCAGCTCGAGCGGCGGAGACAGGTAGAGAGCGACCGGCGGCGGGCGATTGCCGCCGCACGGTACGCCGCGGCATCCGCGATGCTCACCGAAACCTCGCGTGAGTTCGCGGAGGGGCTGGAGTGGCTGGGGAGCGAGCAGACCGCCGCGCGCCGCGCCCTGTCCTCGGCGGGGATCGCGGCGGACGTGACGGCGTGGCGCTATCCGAACGGACGGAGGTGTGTGGAGGTGGCGTCGGAGCGGGTGAGCGCCGAGGCGATAAAGGCGCTTTCGACGGCGCTCGGGTGCGGGTTCTGCGAGCCGCGCCCGAGCGGCGAGGGCACGACCCTCCTGCTCGAGCAGGGGATGAAGCTGCGGGTCGGCGCGGCGACGATACGGAAGAGCGGCTCGCTTGCAAACGGCGACAGCGGCACGTACTTCGAGACCGAGGAGGGCGATTTTTACGCCGTCCTCTCCGACGGCATGGGCTCCGGGGAGGCCGCCTCGGCGGAGAGCATGAGGACGGTCCGCACGGCGGAGAAGCTGCTCCGGGCCGGGATAAGCCCAACGCACGCGGCGGAGCAGGCGGCGGCTGTGTCCGCCGAACGCGGGGACGAGACCTTCGCAACGGTGGACATCCTCCGCGTGGACACCTCGGCGGGCAGGGCGGAGATAACGAAGCTCGGCGCTTCGGCGAGCTTCGTGCTCGCCGCGGGACGCGCCGTGCGTATCCCGCAGGACGGAGGTTCGCCGCTCGAAGCGTCGCCGCGCCCCAAGACGGTGTCGCTGCGCCCCGGCTCATTTGACTGCATACTTCTCGCGACCGACGGCGCGCTGCCCGCTCAAGGCGAGCGGTGGATAGAGGAAATGCTGGAGCGCGCCGGGACCGGGGGAGACCCCTCCGCACTCGCGCGCGCCGTCACGGAGGAGGCGGCGCGGCGTACCGGCGGCGCGGACGACATCACGGTCGTGGCCGTGTTCGCAGACGATGCGCGCCGGGACGGACAGGCGTGACGCCGCCGCGTTCCGCACCGCCGCCCGAGGGCGTGGGCGGAGCTGCGTGAAAGCAAAACTGAAGTATAATAATCACCGTTTCAGTCAAACATACCCTCTGAAGACAGAAGATACAAAGCGGCGCTCCGGCCGCTTTGGGGGAGGGAAGTCACGGCGGATGGTCAAGGGAGTATCAAGGCGGGTCGTGGTGGTGCGCCCGGAGAGGGGAGACCTGTTCGAGCAGGCCATATTCATAGTGCGCGACGGGGAGCGCGAGGGTCGTTCGCCGGACGACATACTCCGCGAGGCGTGCGTTATTGCCGAGGAGTGTACGCACCGCCGCCGGAGCCGGGTGCTGCCGGCGCTCATGAGCGCCGCCGCAGGCGCTGCCGCCGTCGGCGCGGCGTGGCTCACGACCGCTATCATATTCTGATAATGCGGGTAAAGCCCGCACCATCCAGCGGGGCAGCCCCACGCCCATCTAGCGGGGAAGCCCCGCGGGCATACGCGGGGCGGGCCCCCGCGTCCCATCAGCGGGCGGAGCCCGCGACCTCTTTACTTGTACGAAGTAAAACT